>DAOUKJ010000040.1:0-88174 GCA_034421435.1 Dehalococcoidia bacterium
TTGCAAGGGGCGACGGCTCCGCAATGCTGCCCTTCTCGCTCTCTCGGTTCTCCACTCGGTAGCCAATCTCCAGGGGATTCGGGCAGGGGATTGTCTTGATTTCCGCCTGCGATTATAATGCGTCCAGCCTTTGGCAAGAGGAGCCTGAGTATGACGTACGCCTTCATGAACGGTGAGTTTCTTCCCTTGGATCAGGCCAAGGTGGGAGTGATGACACACGCGCTCCACTACGGCACATCCGTATTTGAAGGCATACGCGGCAACTGGAACGAGGAGCAGGGCAAGCTGTACGTGTTCCGCCTGAAGGAGCACTGCGAGAGGCTTCTGCAAGGCTGCAAGATCATGCGCATTGCCATTCCTTACTCCGCCGATGACCTGTGCGGCATCATTCTGGAGCTGGTGGAGCGATGCGGCTATCAGCAGGACATTTACATTCGTCCGCTCGCCTTCAAGGGCGAGGAGCGGATCGCCGTACTCAAGCTTCAGGACCTGTCGGACTCGCTCTGCGTACTGACCATCCCGTTCGGCGCCTACCTGGACCCGGAGGGAGCGGCGCGGTGCTGCACCTCGTCGTGGCGTCGCATGGAAGACACGATGATACCGCCGCGCACCAAGATCGGCGGGCTGTACGTCAACAGCATCCTGGCCAAGACCGAGGCCACGCTGGCGGGGTTCGACGAGGCAATCCTCCTCACGCAGGACGGCTTCGTTTCCGAAGGCACCGGCGAGAACATCTTCACGGTTTTGGACGGAAAGCTGGTAACGCCTGCCCTCTCTAGCAACATCCTGTCCGGCATCACCAGGGACGCGGTGATCCAGGTAGCCCGCAATGAGCTGGGCCTGGAGACGGTGGAGCGCGGCATCCGCCGCAGCGAGCTCTACAACATGGACGAGTGCTTCCTCACGGGCACGGCCGCGCACCTCACGCCCGTTGGCTACATCGACAACATCATGATCGGTGACGGCAGCATGGGGCCTGTAACCCGCCAGCTGCAGAACCTGTACTTTGACGTCATCCGCGGCAAGGTGCCCCGGTATCTCCACTGGTGCTCGCCCGTATCGGTTGCCACGCCGGCGCAGGCCTCTTCGTAGCAGACCGGGGATCGGATTTCGTGTGCAGCTTTCCTGCGACTTGCCGCGCGTGCCGTCCGAGGCGATTGACCTTCGCAGCGTTATGGTGTACCGTCTTGGCCGATACGCAATGATCGCAGTTCTGAGCCGGGGTCTTGCAAGATGAGCCTGGGACAGGAATACCTGCTACTTGTGTTCGTGGGTTGCTGCGGGGTGTTGCAGTTGGCAGCCGCGTTCGGCGGCCTTAAGGGCATGCTGATCGCCGGCGACAGGCGATTCTCCACCGCGGTGGGCGTGCTGCTTGTTGGCGGCGCGCTCGTCTGGTTCTTCTGGGAAGGAGGCCGGAACCTGCCGGACACGGGCGGCGGCATCGCTGGGGCGTCCCAGTTCTATTTCTTCATGCTCGGCGGCTTTCTTGCCATTCTGTTCACCTTTCTGTTCACCTCCCTCACCAACATCAGCAAGAAGACGTCCGCGGATGCGTCAGAAGTGGACACCGCGGACGGGCTTCCCTCCCTTAGGGAGACCACCTACCTCCATGCGCTGACGCGTAACCTGAGCACAATATGGAAGCTCTATCACAAGTTGACTCGCAAGTTTTCCTCTGGATAAACGGCTGGGTAGGCACGTCTGCCACCTTTGACCGGATAATCCATTGGGTGGTCAGCGACTACCTAATGCCCGTCGTATGCTCGCTGACGCTGCTGGGGCTTTGGTTCGGCTGGCGCAACAACGAGATGCGTGAGCGGCACCAGCGCGGCGTATTCCTGGCGTCACTGGGCGTAGCGATCGCCATGGTGATGGTGAAGGCGTCCAACCTCGTCTTCTTCCGCCACCGTCCCTTCGACTCATTCGAAGTCGAGATGCTCTTCTATCCGCCCACGGACTCCTCCTTCCCCGCGAACCCCGTGGCCGTGGTGGTGGCAATGGCGACAGGCGTGTGGTTTGCCAACCGCGCGATAGGCGGCGCAATGTACGCCGCGGCATTCGTTTACGGCTTCTCGCGCGTCTATGCGGGCGTGTTCTATCCCTTGGACGTGCTTGGCGGTGCGCTGGTGGGCGCAGCGGGCGTTGGCGTGGCCTACTTGGTGCTGCGGAGAGTCGAGCCGGTGCCCACGTACGCGCTCAAGGTGGCCCGGTTCCTCTGCGTCGCCTAGCCGCCGCGCCGAGCTCACACGGCCACCGCCTTGCTAGCGCGTCCGGCCCTGAAGCAGTGTCCGCGGTACGGAGTCCACCATCCTCTGCGCTGCCGCATCACCAACGATGGCCGCCGCCGCAGCCACGCCGCGCGACAGCAACGGCGCCCTCGCTCCGTTAGGTGCGTGGCCGTCTGAGGCGATGACGTGCGCCAGCCCCAGGCGCAGGAGCTGCTCGGTAGTGCGTTGCACGTCAGGGCCGTTGCCGCCGGTGAGGCTGCCGGCCGTTATCTGCGTGACTGCGCCGTCCTGCACGAGGGCGCCGAGCAGCTGTGGGTCCCGTTGAATGGACCAGTTTCTCTCCGGGTGAACAACGAGGGGCAGCAAGCCGCGGCAGAGAAGGCTGCGGATGGTGTCGCGGGTGTAGTAGGGAAAGAACTCGAAGGGCAGCTCGATGAGGATGCAGTGTGTGCCCTCGATAGGCAATGCGGCGCCGGTATCCACCTGCTCTAGCGTGTCGAGTGCCAGGTGGTTCTCCATACCCAGGACTATGTCGAGTGGAATCGACCGTGCGCGGAGCTCCTCGTTCAGCTGTGCTGCACGGGCCCTGGCACAGGCAACGGAGGAACGCTCGACCACGTCGCGGTTGTGAGGCGTGGCGGCGATGGTGCGCGTGCCGTCCCGAAATGCCGCGGTAGCCATCTCGATGGACTGCTCCATCCTGAGCGGGCCGTCGTCAATGCCGGGCAGTATGTGGCAGTGAAGGTCCAGCATGTGGTGGCTGATCCTGATCGGTTTTTCCCGCCGTTCTTCATCCCGCGCCGGTGGTTATCAGGCGTCGGTGGGTTCCGCCTGCAACAGAGCCTGGTAGGCGTCTAGGAGGTTGTCCACCACGGCTGTCCAGCTCAGCGACTCGGCGGTGAGTCGGGACGCATCGCTCATCGACTGCCGGATTGCGGCGTTGCCCAGCAGCACGTCCAGGCCATCCGCGAAGGGTTCAGGGCAGCGCCAGGGTATGAGGTAGCCGTTCAGCCCATCCTTGACGATTGTGGGCAGCCCGCCAACGCGGGAGGCTATGACCGGGGTGCCGCACGCCATCGACTCCAGGGCCACAAGGCCGAAGCTCTCGTAGTAGGACGGGATGACCGATACGTCGGCTGCGCTGTAGTACAGCGGAAGCTCCTGCTGAGCCATACGGCCCACGAAACTCACGCGCTCCGCGATGCCCAGATCGCTGCACAGCGCCCTCAGCCTTGCCATCTCCGCATCCGCCTCGCCTCCGCCAACAATGATCGTCCTGGTGGTATCCGCCCGCTCGAGCTGTGCCACAGCCCTCAGCAGGATGTCCACCCCCTTGAGAGGATCCAGCCTGCCCACGAATAGCACCACACCGTCCTCACCGATGCCCAGCTTCTGCTTTGCCTCACTGCGGTCAACAGGCCGGAAGAGATCGACGTCCACGCCGCACGGTATGACCTGTATCCTGTCGGCAGGCGCGTCGTAGAAGCGCACCATCGCCTCGCTCTCGTGCCGGCTGAACGCAACAATTGCGTCGGCGGTGCGGATGACCCGCACCTCGCCCACGGAGCGCTCCTCAGGCTCGTCCTCGCCCGCCCGTGCCCGCTTCTTGATCTCCGCGAGCGTGTGAAAGGTGGTCACGTGGGGAATACCCCAGCGACGCGCCAGTAGGGTAGTGGCCAGGCCCGACAGCCAGTAGTGGGAGTGTACGACGTCGTAGGTCAAGCCGTGCTCGCGGGTGTAGTCAAGCACGGCGAGCACGAAGTCGGGAATGTTGCGTGACAGCTCCGACTTGTCGTCCGACGGCTCACCCGCGTTGACGTGTACGACGCGGGCGCGCTCGGCGAGCTGAACGGTGGCCCGCACCTCCGCCTCGTGGTTGCGGCTGAACACGTCAACAAATATGCCGCGGTCGCTCAGCTCCTGCGCGACCTTGCGAATGTACACGTTCATGCCTCCCGCGTCCTTGGTTCCTGGCTGGGCGTCCGGGCAGCCGTGAACGCTTACAACGGCGACCCTTTCGACACGGCGGTCCACCGGTTGAGTGCTGGAGGTTTCACTATCGGTCATTGCAGTTGGGGTGCGTTCGGGATTGGGCGGCCGCGGGCGTTTGCGTACGGCGCTGAGGTCTAGCGGAAGATGGACAGGGTAAACAGCTCCCGCCCGGTTGCTCCCAGGTGGTACTTGTACTGCTCCGTGCCTCGCAGTAGGTCGAAATAGCTCTTGCCCTCGCCTATGGCGTCCTGTATGCACATGGCTTTGAGGAGGAAGCTGGTGCCAAGCGCGGCGTAGTCGGTGTTGTGACCGCTGTTGTACAGCGACCACACGTTGTTGTAATCGAAGCACACGGTGGCGGCCGTTCTCACGCCCTCCACCTCCAGGAAGAACAGGTGGAGCAGGCCGCGCTCCGCCATCCGCGGCGACATCTCACGGAAGAAGGCGTAGCGCTCGTCGGTGAGGAACCGGGACTTCTCCTCGCGGCTCTGGCCCATGAGGTCCAGAAAGTCGTCCATGGCTCCCGCCACTTCGCCGGTGTCGCTCAGCCGGTAGATCCTGTAGTCCACGGACTCCTGGAGCCGGCGCATCTTGCGGCGCAGCTCGTGGCGGTCCTTCTTCCGCAGCCCCATGAGGTACTCGTCCCAGGTGCCGGGCAGTAACACGCCCATCAGCGTGTCCTCCTCGGCCTGCTCCACCCGGTGGCCGCGTTCCAACGCCAGTGCAGGCAGGTGGCTGAGCGCGTGCGACGCCTGCGGCACCGACTCCAGCCTCACCTCGTCCCACTCCTCATCCTCCAGGTACTGCATCAAGCCGCGGTAGAAGTCCTGCTCCCGGCCTTGCGCAACGATGAAGTCGTGCATGTCCCACAGGTCGGTGCTGCCGAGAAAGGTGAGGACACCGCCGTCCTTCATGAGGGGCGCGATGCCGATGGTGGACTGCCCGTCGGAGAGCTTGACCAGGCGGAGCTCCTGTCCCGCGTCGCCCATGCTCTCCCACCACGCTCCCTGCCAGTAGGGCGTGAGAAATATGCCGTTGTGATCGCTACCGGCGAGAAGCTCTTCCCACTCCGCGTCCACGCTCTGAAAGCTCTCCAGGCTGAAGGAAAGTTCCAACACTTCTCCTCTGCGAGTGCTCTAGCCCTTGCGAGGCGACAGCGTAACCCTCTAGGGCGTCACGCCCTCGGCCCGAGGCTGAGGCTTCCCTGTACCACCTCTTCCAGCACCTTCTCCATCGCGCCGACTTCAGGGGGAAGCTCCTGCAGGGACACGTCCACGTTCTGAGAGGCCAGGTCTGGGTCCTTGAGGCCGCTGCCGGTGATGACGCACACCACCCGCTTCTGGCTGAGGTCCAGCTGCCGGGACAGCTTGATCACGCCGGCAACCGACGCTGCGGAGGCCGGCTCTCCGAAGATTCCCTCCCGGCGCGAGAGCATCCTGTACGCGGAGAGAATCTCGTCGTCTGTCACCGAGTCGATCACGCCTCCGGACTGGTCGCGGGCTGCGAGCGCCTGCTCCCAGCTCGCCGGGTTGCCGATGCGTATGGCGGAGGCCACCGTGGAAGGCTCCGCGATGGGCTCGCCGCGCACAATGGGTGCTGCGCCTTCCGCCTGGTAGCCCATCATGCGGGGCAGCGTGGCCGCTCGGCCCAAGTCGGCGTACTGGGTGAAGCCCCTCCAGTACGCGGTGATGTTGCCCGCGTTGCCCACGGGGATGAAGAGGAAGTCCGGCGCGTCGCCGAGGTCGTCGACGATCTCGAACGCTGCGGTCTTCTGGCCCTCCAGCCGGTGGGGGTTGAGGGAGTTGACCAGGGTTACGGGGTATCGCTGAGTGAAGGCTCGCACCATGTCAAGCGCCTGGTCAAACGTGCCGTTGACCACGAGGATCCTGGGGTGGTAGGCCAGGGCCTGGGCCATCTTGCCGGCAGCCACGTCGCCGCTGGGTACCAGTACGATGGTGGAGAGACCGCAGTATGCGCCGTATGCGGCTGCGGAAGCGCTTGTGTTGCCCGTTGAGGCGCACATGATGGCCGCGCTGCCGTCCTCCATCGCCTTTGCCACGGCCATGACCATGCCCCGATCCTTGAACGAGCCGGACGGGTTGCAGCCCTCCAGCTTGAAGTACAGCTCCCCGCAGCCTATCTCGCTCTCGATGGCGCGTGACCGCACCAGGGGAGTGCTTCCTTCACCCATGGAGATCATCGGTGTGCTTGGAGTGATCTCCAGCAGCTCCCGATACCTCTCCAGGACACCTTGCCGCATGTCTAGTCCACCCCTGTCGGAAGCTACTCTTCCACTCTCAGGAGGTTGCCGATCTCCTTCACGACTTCCAGCCCTTCCAGTTCCCTGAGGGCCTGCTGCACGTCGCGCTCCCGGGAGTGATAAGTGGTGATTACAAGCTCTGCCGTGCCATCGTTCAGCCCGACCTCCTTCTGTATCACGGAGGCGATGCTGATCTGGAGGTTGCCGAGAATGGCGGCCATCTGGGCCAGCACCCCGGCGCGATCGAGAACGGTTGCCCGTATGTAGTATCGGGTGACCAGGTCCGAGATAGGGCAGATGTTGACCTCGCGGTCCAGCGTGAGGAAGCCGGCTGCCGGGAGTCCGTTCGCCATGCTCCAGGCCACCTCGATGATGTCTCCCACCATTGCGCTGGCCGTAGGCATCGATCCGGCGCCCCGGCCGTGGAAGAGCACCTTGTCCACAAGGTCTCCCTCCACCTCAACAGCGTTGAGTACTCCGTCCACCTTGGCCAGAGGGGCGTCCTGCGGCACCAGCGCGGGATGCACTCGCACTTCCACGCTGCCGTCACGGCTGGAGGCGATTGCCATGAGCTTGATCACGTAGCCCAGCTCGCGGGCGTAGCGGAAGTCCCTTCCAGCCAGGCGTGATATGCCCTCCAGGTGTACGTCCTGGGCGGCAACCCTTGTGTGGAAGGCCAGAGAGGCCAGGATGGCCAGCTTGTAGCCGGCGTCTATGCCCTCCACGTCGTTGGTGGGGTCGGCCTCAGCGTAGCCCAGCTCCTGGGCCTCGCGCAGAGCGTCCGAGAACTCCATGCCCTCGCTGCTCATCTTGGTGAGTATGTAGTTGGTGGTGCCGTTGATGATGGCACGAATGCCGCATATGTCGTTGCCTCTGAGGCTCCTTGTCAGCGGCCCAAGGATGGGAATACCGCCGCCCACGCTGGCCTCGAAGAGCAGGTGAGCGCCCCTGCGGGCTGCAAGCTCGAGGAGCTCCGGGCCGTGCTTGGCCATGACCTCCTTGTTGGCCGTGACCACAGACTTGCCGGCTTCCAGGGCGGTGCGTATGTAGTCGAGTGCAGGGTGTTCGCCACCCATGGCCTCGGCCACAATGTCTATGGAGGGGTCATCAAGAATGAGCGCCGCATCCGCGGTCAGCATCTGCCGGTCGAACTCGACCTGGCGCGCCTTGTCCGGGTCCCTTACGAGAATCCTGGTGACCTGGATTGGGCGGCCGACGGAGCGGGCTATTGCCGAGCCGTTCCGGTTGAGGGCGTCAAGGACACCGCCTCCCACAACTCCAAGGCCCAGGAGGCCCACGTTGATTGGACTATCCGGGGAGCGCACACTGCCCTCTACTCACGGGATGCCTCGGTTACCTTCCGGACCAGCCAGTCATACTGCCAGTCGCAGGGGCCGCCGGCGGAGCCGCCGCCGAAGCAGGAGGTGATCCTGTGATTGCCGCGCTCCTCGGCGATCCACTTCTGGAGTTCCGCCTCACGCAGCCTGTTAATCTGAGTCTCCTCCAGCACCCTGTCTTCTTCTTCGTCCGTGACCATGAAGAAGTATGTGAAGTTGCCGGTAGGGACGGCCTGACTCACCTCACCGATTTCCAGTGCGAAGATGGTCTCGTCCAGTACACCTAGAGTGCCCTCGGGCAGCCACCCGTATTCGCCTCCGTTGACGGCTGAGGGTCGGTCGTCCGAGAAGTTCTCGGCCACGGTTGCGAAGTCCTCGCCGCGCTCCAGCCGCAGTGCCACCTCCTCGACAGTCTCCTGTGCAGCGAGCGCCGCGTCTTCGCCCTCTTCCGCTCTTGAAGAGATGACTATCCACGACATGTTCACCTGCCTGGCAGACTCCGGCAGGCTTGCACCCAGGTACTCCCGGAGCTCATCCCTCAGCAGCGAAGCCTCCACGAACCTCCGATGCTCGCTCTCCGACAGATTGGACGTGTCAAGGTACTGCCGGTAGGCTTCACTGAACTCCCTGTCCAGCTGGTCCGGCGGCACCTCAGCCAGCTCTGGCGACCTTCCGATAATCCTGTCGCGCACTTCCTGGTCGATTGCTTCATCGCTCACAGTTATGCCGATGCGTTCGGAGCCGCTTCGCACAAGCTCATCCTGCTGAAGCTGCTGCAGCAGGCGAAAGGGTTCACTGCCGAGGCTGACCTGGCTTCCCAGTGCCTCCAACCCCACGAGGTACTTGGTCATGAAGCCAAGAGTGTACTTGGTATCGTCCACCTGAAGCACCACGCTCCTGGGAGGAGCAACGAAGTTTGCCCAGTAGCCGTACGCGGGTATAGCTATTATGAACAGAATGGCTATTGCGCCGGCCACCATCAGCGCGCGCTGCTTTGCCTGTTCCCTCTGCAGCTTTGACCTCTGCCTGCGCTGGCTGGGTCTTATGATTATCTGGCTTCTCTGTCTCGCCATGCTGGAAGTTTCACCGTTAGTGAGAGAGTCTCTCTGTGATCAAGGGTAAGCAGCAGCCCGTGCCTGCGGGACTGCTAAGCGTGTGCCTCCCTCTCGGATCGGACTTGGCCCTGGACGAATGGTATGAGCGCAACGTGCCTCGCTCTCTTGATCGCCAGCGTGAGGGATCTCTGGCACCTGGCGCAATTGCCGGTCTTTCGTCGGGGCTCAATGCGCGCTCTTTCTGAGACGTACCGGCGCATTCTTGCCAGATCCTTGTAGTCGATTGTCTTTACGCGATCCACGCAGAAAGCGCAAACCCTGCGACGAGCGTAGAATCTGGGCCTTCCCCGCCTCCTGGGGCCTCCCGGTCTTGGCCTGGTACTCATGTGTCTCTGCTACTCCTATCGCTTGCTTCTGTGAGCCGTACTTCGGATGATCGCCGTTTACGGGGAACCCCGCATCAGAACGGCAGGTCCTCCGGATCAAATGTGGACTCCGATTGCTCCTCAGACGACGATTGGCCCTGTCCGGGGCGGCTCAGGAATCTCACATTGTCGGCGTTTATCTCGTTGACATGCCGAGTCTGCCCATCCTGTCCCTCCCATGACCTGCTGCGCAACCGACCATCCGCGTATACGAGCTGGCCCTTGGTCAGGTACTGATTGCACTGCTCCGCCAGCCGGTTCCAGGCCACCACTGTGAACCACTCAGTCTCGTCATGCCTCTCGCCGCTGGAAGTTGTATACGACCGCGAGGCGGCCAGCCGAAATGACGTCACGGGATTGCCGTTGGGGGTGTAGCGCATCTCCGGGTCTGTGCCCAGATAGCCTATCACCGTCATCCTGTTGAATCCCGCCATTTAACTGCTCCTCTCGGTTCGGTAGGGGCCTGCCGGGCGCCCGCATTCGCTTGCTATTGGGTCTCGCTGTTCGTCGGCTCATCCGAAGGCGGTTGTTCGTCACCTTGCAATGAGGCGTCCGTCTCCGCAACCGATTCCTCGGCCTCCGCAGACTCGGCTGCGGCCTCAGGCTCCGCCACGTCGGCTGCGGCCTCTGTCGCCTGCGCTTCCGGGTCGGCCGGCGTGTCATCGGCGGCGGCCTCTGTCTGAGTGGCCTCCGCCTCCGTAGATTCGGCTGCTGCTTCCGCGGCTGCCGGTGCTTCTTCCGCAGAAACCTCAGCCTGTGTAGCCTCCGCATCTGCGGATTCCGCCGGTGCTGCAGCAGGTTCAGCTCTGGGAGCAGGCGCGGGCGGAATGGAGTCTATCCTGATCAAGAGGTGACGGAGTACCTCCTCCGTCAGGTGGAGGCTGGCCTCCAGCTCCCTGGTGTCCTGTGGGTCCATTTCAAGATGGGTCAACACATAGTTGCCCTCATTGAAGTTGCGAATGGGGTATGCCAGCCTCCGCAGACGGCCCCACTGTTCCTGCCGGACCACACTGCCTCCACGGTCGCTGACGTATCGGTTTACGCGATCCAAAGTAGCTGCCAGCCCCTCATCGTCCACCTGGGGCGACACAACCAACATGAGTTCGTAGTATCTCAATCGTCTCTCCCGGCCCGAACCGCAGGCCGTCTCCTTACTATGATTGGCGCACAATCAAGGCGCGGACATTATAGCACCGCCAAGGGCAAGCCACAACGAAAGCCCGGCTATGCCTCAAGCCCCGGCGCGCCAAACCTGGAGGTGATTCCCTCCACGTCCTCCCGGATCTCCCTTTCCACGCCGGCGTCACCGACGTTGGACAGGGTCTTGACGATTAGCCTTGCGATGTCCCCCATTTCGCTGACGCCAAAGCCGCGGCTGGATACGGACGGCGTTCCCAGACGCAGCCCGCTGGTCACGCGTGGGGGCCTCGTATCGAAGGGAATTGCATTCTTGTTGACCGTGATGTTCACGTTTCCGAGGGCTGTTTCGGCGTCCTGGCCGGTCACGCCAAGGGGCGATACGTCCACCAGCACCAGGTGGTTATCGGTGCCGCCGGACACGACGCGGAGGCCACCCTCGGTGAGTCCCGCTGCCAGGGCACGGGCATTGTCAACCACGGACTGCTGGTAGTCGCGGAATTCGGGCATGGCCGCCTCGCCGAACGCGACCGCCTTGGCGGCGATTATGTGCATGAACGGCCCGCCCTGGGTCTCGGGAAACACTGACCTGTCGATCGCTCGCCCAAGCTCCTCGGTCGAAAGGATGAACGCTCCCCTTGGGCCTCGCAGGGTTTTGTGCGTCGTGGACGTGACCACCTGGGCGTGGGGCAGGGGAGAGGGGTGAACGCCCGCAGCTATCAGACCGGCGATGTGCGCCATGTCCACCATGAGCGTTGCCCCAACTGCGTCTGCGATTTCACGGAAGCGCTGGAAGTCTATGGAGCGCGGATAGGCAGTGTAGCCTGCAACCATGACCTTCGGACTGTGCTCATGCGCGAGCCTCTCAACTTCATCGTAGTCAATGTGCTCTGTCTCGCGATTCACGCCGTAAGCCACAAAGTTGTAGAGCCTGCCTGAGAAGTTCACGGGGCTGCCGTGGGTGAGGTGACCTCCCTGGTCGAGTCGCATGCCAAGTACGGTGTCGCCTGGTTTGATGAGTGAGAAGTACGCCGCCATATTGGCCTGGGCACCGCTGTGCGGTTGCACGTTGGCGTGCTCCGCCCCGAAAAGCCTGGTGCTCCGGTCGATCGCAAGCTGCTCCACTACGTCCACGTGCTCGCAGCCGCCGTAGTAGCGGCGACCGGGGTATCCCTCCGCGTACTTGTTTGTGAGGTGTGTTCCTTGGGCCTCAAGGACTGCCCGGCTCGCGTAGTTCTCTGAGGCAATGAGCACGATGTTCCTTAGCTGTCTCTCCGCCTCCTTCTCGATGGCGAGTGCAACGTCCGGATCCTGCGATGCTAGAACACCCATGACATCTCCTTGCAGGTGGTCACGATTCAGGCTCTCGTTATACTTCAAATGGAACGAGAGCTAGGCGGCCCATCGCCATAGCTCTCGCCTGCCGGCCCACTGACTGCCCTGAGCCGGGGTTCGAAAGATTGGGCATGAATCGTAATGTAGTCTAGAGATTGAGACGTAAGCTGTCAACGCCGCTGGTTGCTTCACGCCTCGCGGGCCAGTGTGACGCCGTACACTTGCGCAGCCCCAGCCTCCATTAGCACGGAGGCGCAGGCATCAAGTGTTGCGCCTGTGGTGCAAACGTCGTCCATTAGCACCAGAATCTTGCCTTCAACTTCTGAGGGTACCGGGCAATAGAAGGAGTCCTTGACGTTGGCCTTGCGGTCCGCTGCCGATTGGCTCCGCGCTTGTGGAGGTGAATTGCTCACTCGCGAAAGATAGCCGGAGGCCACCGTGACTTCGAGCTGCTTGCCAGCCTCGAAGGCCAATAGACGCGCCTGATTGTAGCCGCGCTGGCGCTCGCGCCTGCCATGAAGCGGGATTGGCACAAGCGCGTCCCCACTCACGTCCTCTGAGATCATGAAGTCGGCCAATAGCCGGCCAAGCTGGGGCGCGATGGCGCGCAGGTTGCCATACTTTAGCTGATGGACCGCATGTCGGATAGCGCCCTCCATCAGGAATGGCGCGCGAATGGCGCTGATGGCCAGGGGCGTGCTCCTGCAATCGGCGCAGATGCTGCCGCGCGGGAGCGGCTGGGCGCAGGCCAGGCAGTAAGGAGCCATCAGGCGAGGCTGCTCACTGAGGCAGGAGTCGCAGATGAACTGCCCTTCGCGGCTGCATCCTGCGCATCTGGGCGGGTACAGCAGGTCCAGCCCGGCAGTAGCGAGACTTGAGATACGGCTGCCCAGCGCGTTGGTTAGCACGGGGATTCGCGAGACTTGCGACCACATGCGTAGGCGTCTACTGCTTGGGCTCAGATCCTGGCTCTTCCGTTTCCTCCGGTTTTTCACCCACGATGTATTGGCGGAGCGTTTCGTTTATGCGGCTCTGCCATCCTCTGCCGGAGGCGCGGTAGTGGGCAAGCACGTCCTGGTCTAGCCGTATGGATACGGCCTCTTTGGTGGGAGCCTTCTGTTTGCCGCGAGTTCTGCGCCAGCGCTCTACTACCTTGGGCACAACTTCGGTAGCGGGCCGCGCGCCTTGGAACCAGTCCCGGCCCAGCTCCTGAGTGTCCTCATCCCTGGCCAGGCCAACCTGTATGGCCGTTTCCTCTCCGAACTCAGCCGCAATCTCTTCAAAGGTCATCGGGCTTGCGGCAATTTTCTCAATAGATTGTTGCAGCATATCTAAGCCTCTCTTCCTGGCTGGCCCTGCGCAGACTGATGATCCTGGTTGCGTTGTCGCGGTCTGTGAACACTACTACGTGCAACCGGCCCTGAAGGTATCCCACTCCTATGTACCTTGTTTCTCCTTGCCTGTCACTGCGTCCCACTATGGCGCTGTCCCAATCAAAGTGCTCTATTTCCGCAAAGTCTACGCCGTGCTTGTTCAGGTTAACTTCGCGTTTGGCCTGATCCCATTCGTAGTTTGCCATATTGTATATGCATTTTGCCCCCACGTCAAGCGGTTTTGCCATCTCTTATGGGGCTTGTTCTGGGTCTGTGCTAAGATTAGCCTGCATTCGTCAGGGGCGCAAGGAGTAGGGGGCTTCGATGATCAGGGCGGTGTTCTTTGATTTCTACAATACCCTGGGCAGATTTGACCCGCCGCGCGAGAAAATTCAGACCGATGCCTGCTCTGAGTTCGGCTTGGAGGTCACGTACGAAGGGATCACGTGGGGATATGCCGTCGCGGACGCCTTCATGGCGCGGGAGTCGGCGCGCCAGCCAATCTGGGCTCGAAGCGACACCGCAAGGGACGATTTCTTCGGCGAGTACGAACGGTTGCTTCTGGAGGGCGCAGGCGTGGAGGTTTCTCGCGAGCTGGCACTGCGGGTGTTCACCCGTGTGCGGGATACGCAGCAGGGCTTCGCTCTCTATGATGACGTGCTTGGTGCGCTTCACGAGCTAAAGAGGCGCAGCATCGTATTGGGGTTGATCACCAACATTCGGGGAGACGCCAACTCGCTGTGTCGTGAACAAGGCCTGTTCCCGGCGATGGACCTCGCGGTTGGCTCACAGGAAGTTGGGTCCGGTAAGCCTGAACCTGCAATCTTCCTGGAGGCGCTTCGCCGGGCCGGCACCGAACCGCGAGAGACTATGCACGTGGGCGATCAGTACGACACCGATGTCAAGGGGGCAAGGGCAGTTGGCATTCACCCCGTGCTGCTTGACCGTGACGATATGAAGGCAGACGTCACGGACTGTCCCCGGATTCTGGGCCTGGAGGAGCTACCATCGCTGGTGGAGGCTGTTGGTCGGGAGGCCTAGGCGAGTGTTGCCGAGAGTTCCATGACATCTGCTCTGAACTTTGCCAGACCCTCCAGTGTCCTGACCAGCTCTTCTCTCCATCCGTCCCGCAGGTTCAACCGAATCTGGCTGTGACCCACCCTGGGCGCGGGGCCAAGTGACTTCTGCAATGCCAGCCGCGCACCGCTCACCGGCTCGCTCATCTGCAGCACGATCTCGCGGCCCACTTTCGAAACTGCTTCCACGCCCACATCCCTGGCCAAGCTTCGAAGCTCCACCACGAACAGCAGGTCTCGGACTGCACGCGGCAGGGGACCGAAACGGTCTCTGATCTCATCGCCTAGAGCGCCTATCTCTTCGCGCCGCAACGGCTTGGCAAAACGCTGGTATACGCCGAGGCGAGTCGTTAGGTCCGGTATGTAGTGAAGCGGAATGTACGCGGAGATAGGCAGGTCCAGCTTCACGTCTATTGGCAGGGAAGGGGAGTTGTCTCCGCTCTGCTCAGCCCTGAGCTCTGCCACAGCCTGTGACAGCAGCTGTGAGTAGAGGTCGTAGCCGATTGCGTGGATGTGGCCGCTCTGCTCGGCGCCCAGAATGTTGCCCGCTCCTCTGATCTCCAGGTCTCGCATGGCAATGCGGAAGCCTGCGCCGAGCTCGGCCGCCGCCAGGATGGTCTTCAGTCGCTTCTCCGCCGTCTCGGTGATTCGGTACTGCCGAGGCACCATCAGGTACGCGTAGGCCCGATTGGCGCCCCTGCCCACGCGCCCCCTGAGCTGGTAGAGCTGCGACAGGCCCAGCATGTACGCCCTGTCGACAATCAGCGTGTTGACGTTGGGCATGTCCAGACCGGCCTCAATGATGGTGGTGCATACCAGCACGTCGCTCCCGTAATCGGCGAAGTCCGACATCACGCTCTCGAGCTGTTCCTCGGGCATCTGGCCGTGCCCTATCGTGATCCTCGCCTCCGGCACGATTCTCCGCACCCGCATTGACGTCTCTTCTATGGTGCGAACGCGGTTGTGCAGGTAGAAGACCTGGCCGCCGCGGTCCATCTCCCTGAGAATGGCTTCCCGCACAATTTCCTCGCTGAACTCCGAGACGAACGTCTTGATGGCGAGACGCTCCTCCGGCGGCGTCTCAATCGTGCTCATGTCGCGCACGCCGGAGAGGGCCATGTGCAGCGTGCGCGGAATGGGTGTCGCGCTAAGCGTCAGGACATCCGCGTCCTTTCGGAGGCCCTTCAGCCGCTCTTTGTGCGCCACGCCGAATCGTTGCTCCTCGTCCACAATCACCAGACCCAGGTTCTTGAAGGACACGTCCTTTTGGAGCAATCGGTGTGTGCCAATGCAGATGTCCACATCACCTGCTGCCAGCCTCTCGGTCACGCGGCGCTGGTCTTCCGCGGTGCGGAAACGGCTAAGCACCTCCACCTTCACCGGGAAGGCCGCAAGCCTCTGGGTGAACGTTGCGAGGTGCTGATGGGCAAGCACAGTAGTCGGCGCCAGAACGGCAACCTGGAATCCGTCCATCACCGCCTTGAAGGCCGCGCGCAGGGCTACCTCGGTCTTGCCGTATCCCACGTCGCCGCATACAAGACGATCCATGGGCCGGTCCGTCTCCATGTCCTCCTTGATGTCGCTGATGCTCTGAAGCTGGTCTGAGGTCTCGGTGTAGGGGAAGGAGTCCTCCATCTCTCTCTGCCAGGGAGTGTCCGCTGAGAAGGCGATACCGCTTGTCACCTCCCTGGAGGCGTAGAGGGCCAGAAGCTCGCGGGCCATCTCCCGCGTGGAAGCCCTGGCGCGTTCCTTGGACCGGCTCCACTCCTGCGTGCCGAGGCGAGTCAAGGTGGGTACACGTTCGCCCGGCGCCGTGTACGGCGACACCCTGTCCAGCTGGTCCGTGGGCACGTACAGCTTGTCGCCCTCGGCGTATTCCAACACCAGGTACTCGCGCTCCCGGTCACCGCCTTCCATGCGCCGTGTCCCGGCGAAGCGTCCGATCCCGTGATCTGTGTGTACCAGGTAGCTCCCTGGCACCAGGTCTGACAGGAACGCTGCGCGCTGGACCGGTTGGCGTCTGCGCAGTGACCGTTCCTTGGCCACCCCCATGATCTCGGCGTCCGAGAGAAGCCTGAGCGAGGAGCCGCCCAGCGGCAGGCTCCATCCCTCGGTCAGCGAGCCGCGCGTCAGTGTCACCTCACCTCTGGGGAGGCCAACCGGGGCATCGTCGTTCGGACGGACTGCGATGCCTTGCCCCAGTAGCACCTCCGACAGTCGAGCTGCGTGCTGGGACGCCAATGCGATGCGATCACCGTCCTCCAGCCACGCCCGAACGTCCGATGCAAGCGCATCCAGGCGCCCCATGTAGCTGCCGGAAGGCATGAATCCCAGGTCGATGGGAGGAGCTCCACCTTGCGCCTCGCGCTCAGGTTCCCAGGGGTAGGACTCCAAACGGCGGGGCGCGGCGGACAGCTGCTCTTCGAGTTGGCTGCGCGGCACGTAGAGGGATGGCAGGCGCCGCGGGATGTCGCCGCGCTCCTCCTTGGCCGCCCGCAGCTCCGCGAACTTCTCCTCCATCGCCAGCAATTCACCCTCGATCTCCCAGGGTCTCTCAATAACCAGCAGGCAGTTCTGAGGCAGGAAGTCCAGCGGGGTGCCCTGGCAGAAGAACCCGTTGTAGAAGCCCGGCTCGTCCAGGACATGGCCGTTCAGCAGAAGCGAGAACTCCTCCTTGATCTGCTCCTGCGTGGCAGGCGAACAGTTGGAGGCGTCCAAGCGGTCGTACAGCGCCTCCACCTCGTCGATGTCAGCAAGGGCTGAGAGTGCTTCCTGCGCAGGCAGCACGAACACGCTGTCGACGGGCCTGACCGACCGCTGAGAGAAGGGGTCAAACAGGCGGATGCTCTCGACCTCGTTGCCCATGAGCTCAATACGGGCAGGCTGCTCCGAGCCGGGCGAGAATACGTCGATGATGCCGCCGCGGCGGCTCACAGTGCCCGGCGTCTCGACCGCCTGCTCAGTGCGATACCCCATCCGTTGCCAGCGCTCCAGCAGCCCTGCAAGGTCGACGCGCTGCCCGACCGAGATACTGTGCGACGCTTTCAGGAGAACGCTCCTGGCAATCGTCTTCTGAGCGACGGCCGCCACGGACGCGACTACCACAGGAGGCTTGGAGCCGCCGTCAAGGCCCGCGGCCGTCAAGGCCGCGAGTGCTCGGATTCGCCCGTGGGTTGTGGCGTCATCCGCGGTCAGCCGCTCGAAGGGGAGTGTCTCGCCCTCCGGGAGATGATGTATCGCGGAGTCCTCGCCGCACAAGACAAGCATGTCCTCGTACAGGCGGCGCGAGCGGGCCGGACGCGCCGTCAGCAGCAGGACAGGTGTGCTCAGCTCATCGCGCAGGCCACCGGCGTAGAAGGCGAGGGCGGAGTCCAGAAGCACGGCCCGGGCAGAAACCGGCTCACGCTTTCTGATCTGCTCAACCAGTTTTCGGTGCTGCTCGCTTTGCGAGAGCAGGCTGAAGAGTCCCGATAGGGGCATTTTCACTCCACAATGTCTAAAGGGGCTGGTGGCCCGGCCACAGCCCGTTGCGGGATTGTAGCACTCCGGTTGGTTGGGTTCAACGTGTCGAGGGCGTGGCAGGTTCCGCTTACTCCCCGAGTGCCGCTACGACTCGGATTAGCTATGGCCTGGAACTGGCAGGGCGTTGAAAGATGACGCCCAAGGCTCCATAATATGCAAGGTAGGATTCGGAAAAACGCCATGCTTGAAAGACTACAGTCGCTCAGCGAGAGGTTTGCCGAGATCGAGGACCTGCTTGCGCGCCCGGAAATCGCCACCGACCCGGGACGCCTGCAGGAGCTGGCCAAGGAGCGCGCGTCCATCGAGGACGTGGTTGACCTCTACGAGCGGTACGAGAGCGTCTCCAGGCAGCTTGCGGACACACGCGCAATACTCGATGAAGGTGGTGACGAGGACCTGAAGGCGCTCGCGCAGGAGGAGATGCACGCTCTCGAAGCGCAGCGGGACGAGCTTGAGAGTCGAATGCGCCTCGCGCTGCTGCCCAAGGACCGCAACGCCGAGAAGGACGTCATTGTGGAGATTCGCGCCGGAACAGGCGGCGAAGAGGCTGCGCTGTTCGCCGGTGACCTCTATCGCATGTACGCCCGCTATGCGCAGGCCAAGGGGTGGGACGTGGACGTCATCGACTCCAACCCCACGGGAATCGGCGGCTTCAAGGAGGTGGTGTTCGAGGTCAAGGGCAAGGGCGCCTTCAGCCGCCTGAAGCACGAGAGCGGAGGCCACCGCGTGCAGCGCGTGCCCACCACTGAGGCTCAGGGGCGCATCCACACGTCCGCGGCAACAGTGGCTGTCCTGCCGGAAGCCGAGGAAGTTGAGGTCGAGATCGACCCCGGCGACCTGCGCATCGACATCTTTCACGCCAGCGGCCACGGAGGCCAGAACGTGCAGAAGGTGGCGACGGCGGTTCGCATCATCCACAATCCGACGGGCATCGTGGCGGTCTGCCAGGACGAGCGCTCCCAGCTCAAGAACCGGCAGCGCGCCATGGCGGTGCTCCGGGCCCGGCTGCTGGACCGCGAGGTCACTCGCCAGCAGGAGGAGATGGCCGCATCCAGGCGTTCGCAGGTTGGCAGCGGCGACCGCTCCGAGAAGGTGCGCACCTACAACTTCCCGCAGAACCGTGTGACCGACCACAGGATTGGCGTCACAAGCCACAATCTGGAGCGCATCCTGATGGGTGAGCTTGACGAGTTCATCAACGAGCTGTCAGCTCGCGAGCAGGCGCGCCTGCTACAGGAGGCGTGACGTGACCCTGGCACACGTGCTGGACGAGACTCGCAGGACACTTGCGGCCAACGGCGTGGAGGAAGCGGCGGTGGAGGCCGACCTGTTCCTGATGAAGGCGCTGGGCGTGGACAGGGCCGCTCTGTTCGCCTCGCCTGAGCGAGAGCTGACCGTGGAGGAGAGGCAGACGCTGGCGAGGGACATGGCGCGGCGCCTCAACGGCGAGCCTTGGCCCTATATCTCCGGGCACAGGGAGTTCTACGGCCTGGACCTGAGAGTTGGCCCACGCGTGTTCATTCCGCGGCCTGAGACTGAGCTTCTGGTTGACCTGGCGTTGGAGCAGGCGCACGCGCTGCCTGCCGACAGACCGGTGCTCATAGCGGACGCCTGCACCGGAAGCGGCGCCATAGCCGTTGCGCTGGCGGTGCATCTGCCGAACGCCCGAGTCCACGCCACCGATATCTCCACTCAGTCGCTGGATATGGCCCAGCGCAACTGCGAAGACCACGGCGTTGCGGACAGGGTGACCATTATGGACGCCAACCTGCTGGCGAAGGTGCCAGATGGCTTGGACATTGTGGTGAGCAACCCGCCGTACGTGCCGCGGACGGAGTTGCCGTATCTCGCGCGGGAGGTGCGAACGGAGACCCTGGTATCGCTGGACGGAGGCGACGGCGGCCTGGAGATCATTCGCGTACTGGTGCCGCAGGCGCTGGGCAGGCTGGGCAGGCCGGGAGTGTTCATCATGGAGATTTCGCCGGAGCAGGGCGACGCGGTGAGCGAGATGTGTCTCGCGATTGCGCCGGATGCCGCCGTCACGCTCCACGATGACCTTGCGGGGCTCACCAGGGCCATCTGCGTGCGGCTTCCGTAAGTGCGGAGACAGTGTCACACCATAGCGTTGACCTTGGCTTGGCCGCTCTAGTATCATTTGTGCGGAATATCAAACGAACCTGTACGTGAGCACAAGGATAGGCTGGGTAGGCCGAGCAGGAAATCGAAGAGAGACTGGGGGAATCGACAATGGCGGAAAACGAGGGCAGGGAGGACTTCTCCTTCGCTGCCTTTTCGAAGGCACCCTTCTATCAGAAGATCAACCAGGACCTTGTGGATCTGTCACAGGTAGGGCCGGGTCAGAAAGTCGTAGATCTGGCGTGCGGCACCGGAGGCGTGACCAAGATTATCCTGGAGAAACTGCGCGGCGCCAGGGAGAGCGTGGTAATTGGCGTGGACATGTCCATGACGGCGCTCAAGCAGGCGAAGGCGGACCTGAGCAACGCCAGGGACGCCATGGTGGAGTTCGTTTTGGGCCGGGGTGAGCAGCTTTCGCAGCTGGTGCGGGACAAGATGGACGCGGTGGTGTTCTGCAACGCCATACACATGGTGCCGGACAAGACTCAGCTATCCGGCGAGGTGTACTCTACGCTGAAGAGCGGGGGCGTGTTTGCCTTCAACACCTCCTTCTACGAGGGCAGTCATCCGCCCGAGACGGAGGAGTGGTATCGCCGTTGGATGTTCAGATCGCTGCGCATCCTGAGGTCGGAGTACGGACTCTCGCCGGTCAAGGCGGCAAAGGTGGAGGCCCGCCAGCACCTGACGGCGGAGCAGTACATGGAGCTTCTCAGGGAGCGCGGATTCGAGATCAAGGAGCACCGGGTCAATTCCGTGCAGGTACCCCTGGAGGGCTGGGTGCTCATCAGCGGCTTCGAGGACTGGATCACCGGCGTGATGCCCGGCGTGCCCCTGGAGCAGGCCAGCGCGTCGCTCCAGAAGGGCGCGGCACAGATTTTCGAGGAGATGAAGGTGAACTTCATCACTCGAAACTGGCTGGAGATCGTCGCCGTCCGGCCCTAGCCAAAACGCGTTACCGATGGCCGGCGTGACCGCCCGTGTCTCCGCACCTCTGTAGTGGCAGTTAAAGCCGCCGTCGTTTCATTGACCCCTGCGGTAAGCGGCCCTAGAATGGCATCGTCAGAACGCCGACGTGGGGTGTGACGCAATGATCCTTCTGGGTGTGGACCCCGGCCTCCTTCGAATGGGCTACGGCGTGATCGAGGCCGTGGGAAGCAGCGTGCGGTTGAAGGAGGGCGGCGTCATCCGCGGAGGAGGCTCCAGCGATCCCGTGGAGCACAGGCTGTCCGTGCTGTACGACGGCCTGAGAGAGGTGGTGGAGGAGTTTCGCCCCGTCGCCCTGGCGCTAGAAGAGGTGTACTCCCACTACGCGCACCCCAGCACTGCGGTGCTCATGGGCCACGCCCGCGGTCTCGCCTGTCTCATCGCGGCGCAGTGCGACGTGCCGCTGCACAGCTACGCCTCCACCCGCGTCAAGCACTCCATGGTGGGCAACGGCCGCGCAAGCAAGGCCCAAATTCAGAGGGCGGTGCAGGCTAGGCTGAAGCTGACGCAGCTGCCCGAACCCAACGACGTGGCGGACGCGCTTGCGCTTGCGCTGTGCCACTGGCAGGCCATTGGCGGCGCCGGTGCGGCACTCGCCGGACCGGGCGCGGGCCGTGCGACCGGCGCGGTGGTGTAACGAGTCGTGATCAACTACCTCAGAGGAACCATCCGGCGAGTCTACAAGGAAGAGGCGCGCGTCATCCTTGACGTGAGCGGCGTCGGCTACGAGCTGCTGCTCCCGTACTTCGTGATGCGCTCACTGGAGGAGGACGACACGGGCGAGGGGCAGGAGGTGGAGATGGAGGTCTACTACCATGCCTCGGAGCGGCAGCCGAAGCCGCTTCTGGTGGGCTTTCGCAAGGAGTTCGAGAGGACGTTCTTTGAGAGGCTCATACAGGTGGAGGACGTGGGAGTGAACACGGCGGCCCGCGCCTTGGTGTTCTCGGTGTCCACGGTCGCGAGGGCCATTGAGGAGGGGAACACGGAGCTGCTGGTCAAGATGCCGGGCATAGGCAAGAGAACGGCGGACAAGATGGTGGCCACGCTCCGCGGCAAGATGGCGGAATGGGCGCTGCTCCGCGACGAAGGCTATACCGCGGTGCCCTCGACTCGCAGGCGCGGCAACGTGCTGGACGAGGTGGTGAGCGTGCTGGTGAACCTGGGCCATCGCAGCACGGAGGCCCAGCAGAAGGTGGAGGAGGCGGCGGCCGTCGTCTCCAACCCCGGCGACCCGCAGGAGCTGCTGCGCGAAGTGTTCAGAATCGAGCGTGGAGCGAGCGAGTAGATGGCCAGAGAGCGCATCATAGGCGAGAGCGAGCAGGTCCCGCCCATCGACACGCCTACGGAGACGGAGGAGAGCCTGCCGCTGAGCCTGCGTCCCCGCACGCTGCGCGAGTACGTGGGGCAGCTGCAGGTGGTCGAGAGCCTGAGCATTGCTATCGCTGCGGCCAAGACGCGCGGCGAGCCGCTGGAGCACGTGCTGTTCCACGGCCCGCCTGGACTCGGCAAGACCACGCTCGCCCACATCATTGCCCGCGAGATGGGCGCCGAGATGGTTCACACGTCCGGCCCGGCGCTGGAAAAGCCGCTGGACATCGTGGGTGTGCTGTCCAACCTCAGCGAGGGCGAGGTGCTCTTCATCGACGAGATACACCGGCTGCCGCACACCGTGGAGGAGTACCTGTACTCCGCAATGGAGGACTTCCAGGTGGACTTCGTGACCGGCAAGGGGGCGTACGCAAGGACGCTGCCCTTCCAGCTCAAGCGGTTCACGCTCATTGGCGCGACCACAAGGGCGGGGCTGCTGACGCCTCCTCTTCGCGACCGGTTCGGGATGATCTACCACCTAGACTTCTACTCGACGGATGAGCTTACGGAGGTGGTGAGACGCTCATCGGAGATCCTGGAGGTGGGCATCGACCGGGACGGCGCCAGGGAGATCGCAGGTCGCTCGCGCGGGACGCCCAGGGTCGCCAACAGGCTGCTGCGAAGAGTGCGAGACTACGCGCAGGTGAAGAGCGGCGGTCGCGCTGACCGGGACGTGGCGGACGCCGCGCTCGAGAGGGAGGGTGTCGACGAGCACGGGCTTGACCGGCTCGACAGGCTGTACCTGAACACGATTGCCGAGAACTACCGCGGCGGACCGGTTGGCATCGACGCGCTTGCGGCGACGGTCAACGAGGAGGTGCAGACGCTGGTGGACGTGGTCGAGCCGTTTCTGCTGAAGGAGGGCTTTGTGCTGAGAACACCCGGCGGTCGCAAGATCGGCGATGCGGCCATGACGAAGCTGGGGCTGCGGGAGCAGGGTCGGCTGCTGTGAGCGCTGAGCGGCAGAGCCGCCACATGGCACACTCACCCAAGCACGGCTCACCCCCATCTCAATCTTCCCCCATCAAGGGGGAAGAGGTTTAGGATAGATCGGCGCAAGCCTGAGTCCATTCCCCCGTCTGCGGGGGAAGGTTATGATGGGGGGAAAGAGCGGCGCAACCCAACCCAAGGAGGTGACGCAGTGATCTACGAACTGAGGACATACGAGGCCATGCCTGGCAAGTTGCCGGCGCTCAACCGCCGCTTCGCCGAGATCACGATGGGGTACTTCAAGAAGCACGGCTTCAACGTGGTGGGGTTCTGGACGGAGGACGTGGGCACCAGCAACACGCTGGTGTACATGCTGTCATTCGAGGACGCGGCGGACCGGGAGCGGGGGTGGAGCGCATTCCGCGCGGACGAGGAACGGGCGAAGCTGTTTGCCGAGACGGAGAAGGACGGCCCACTCGTCGCCAGGATCACCAACCGCCTGATGAGGGCTACGGACTACTCGCCGATGCAGTAAGGCGGACGGGCGTTAGCAAGAGGGAAATGCTGACTCGACAGGCCATGAACTGCATACCAGGTTAATTCGCAAGGCAATCCATCGCCGGATGCGCGGCCCGCCCGCATGGTTCGACAGGCTCACCACGAGCGGGCAGCATGGACGATACATTCAGAGGTTGTCCTGTCACCACGAGCCGTGAGTGCCGGTTTCCCACGCTTGTTGACTGGCGCGCGCTGCGGCCTTAGAATCGCGGGTGAATCGGAGCCTGGCCGCAAACGGAGGCGCAATGTTTGAGACGATAGGCAGGAGTTTCAGGCTGTTGAAGCTGTGCCTGCACGTGCTGGCGGTGGACAAGGAGTTGATACTCTTTCCGGTGTTCTCCTCGATAGGCGTGATACTGGTGTCGCTGACGTTTGCGGGAGTGGGCTTTGGCATCGGCGCGTTCGAGCGGTTGGAAGGTGAAGGCACGAGTGTCATCGACCTCGCCTTGGTGTTCGTCTTCTACGTAGCTGCCTACTTCATCATCATCTTCTTCAACAGCGCACTGGTATTCGCCGCTCACGAGCGGCTGGCCGGCGGCGACCCCAACATTCGCTCCGGCCTGAACGGCGCCTTCCACCGGGTAATCACGATCTTCAAGTGGGCGGTCATTGCAGCCACGGTCGGGCTCATACTGCGGATTCTGGCCGGTCAGGCTCGAGAGCGGGGCGGCGTAATGGGGTTCATTGGCTACATTGTGGTGCAGCTGCTCGGGGCTGCCTGGACGATGGTCACTTTCTTCGTGGTGCCACTCATCGTGATCGAGCACAGGTCGCTGGGCGACGCCTTCAAGGGGTCCCTGTCCATGCTGCGCCGCACGTGGGGTGAGCAGGTGACCGCCAACTTCGGGCTGGGAATCGCCGGTCTCATCGTGGGTCTGGTTGCATTTGCCATCAGCGCGGCGCTTTTCTTCGTGCTGTCGCTCATCGGCACACTCGGCATGATTCTGGCCGTCGTCATCGGGGCCGTACTGCTGATCGGCGTGGCCTTGGTGTTTGCCACGCTGGACGGTATCTTCAAGGCGGCTCTGTACAACTACGCCTCCGACGGGCAGGTTCCATCGCTCTTCCCGGATGACGTAGTGCGCGACGCGTTTCGCCGGAGCTAGAGCCAATGCCCGCGAGCATCGCACAGGGCCGCAGTAGCGCCGTTGCCGTGTATCCGTTCCGCCCGCAGGCAGAGCGCGTGAGGCCGCGCGCGAAGAGGTAGCAGCGTCTTGCAGCAATCGTGGCGCCCAAGGCCGGGCGACAGGGTGGTTAGGCGTCCCCGGGAAGAGGAGTTGAGGCCGGTGCACATCACGGCCTCCGAGCCCAGGGTCCCGCCCAAGAACTACGGCTCACCGTACCTGCTGCTGGGCGGCTTTGCCCTCATGATCGCCGTGGGCACGGCCCTCCTGTTGATGCCGGTCGCCAACAATCAGGGAGAGGTCACTCCCTTCATGGACGCGCTCTTCACGGCGACCTCCGCCGTGACGGTTACGGGTCTGGTGGTCGTTGACACACCCACATACTGGAGCTTCACCGGGCAGCTGGTGATCATGGTGCTCGTGTTTGCCGGCGGGCTTGGCATAATGACCAGCGCCACGCTGTTTCTCCTGATCATCGGCCAGCGCATCACACTGGCCAACCGGCTGCTGATGAGGGAGAGCCTGGGCACAAACCAGCTTGGCGGTCTGATAAGGCTTACAAGGCGCATTGTGCTGGTGGTGGTGGGTATACAGTTGGCGGGCTTTCTGGTGCTGATGGCAAGGCTCATAAGCGAGTATCCACTTGCCACGGCCGCGTGGCAATCGGCTTTTCATGCGGTGTCCGGGTTCAACAACGCGGGGTTCGCGATCTTTCCGGAGTCGGACAGCCTTGGCGCGTTTCGGAACGACTACACGGTGTTGGTCCCAATGACGCTGCTCATAATCCTTGGCACCGTAAGCTACACCGTGCTGTTGGACGTATTCGGCTATCGGAGGTTCAACCGATACACGCTCGATACCAAGCTGGTGGTGACGGTGACGGCGTTTCTGTTGCTCGTAGGCACGGCAGTCATCATGATTGGGGAGTACAGGAACGCGGAGACGCTGGGCCCGCTGTCGGTTGTGTCCAAGGCGTTCACGGCTTTCTTCCACTCCGCCAGCGGCCGCACCGCCGGGTTCACGACCGTCAGTTTCGAGAACATGGAGCTTCACAGCAGCTTCTTCATCACTGGACTGATGTTCATAGGCGGAGCGTCCGCTTCCACGGCAGGGGGCATCAAGGTGAACACAATTGCCGTTCTGATGGCCGCGGTTCTCTCGTCTATTGCGGGCAGAAGCCATGCCACGGCGTTCGGCAGGGAGCTGCCGCAGACGCAGGTGTTCAGAGCCCTGACCGTCCTGGTGCTCGGAATCGTAATGGTATTCTCCGTGGCGTTCATCCTGACCATGAGCGAAGGGCTTCCGCTCAACCAGACACTCTTCGAGACGGTATCCGCGTTCTCCACGGTGGGCCTGTCCACGGGCATAACCGACGAGCTTTCGCCTGTGGGGAGACTCATCATCATCCTGACGATGTACTTCGGTCGGATCGGGCCGCTCACACTTGCGCTAGTATTGGCGCAAAAGGAGCAGACGGCCACCTATCGCTACGCCGAGGAAAGGGTTAAAATAGGTTGAGAAATGGCCAAGTCGATTATGGTAATAGGGCTGGGTAGGTTTGGGACTAGCGTTGCGCAAACGCTGTTCCAGATGGGGTTCGACGTGCTCGCGATGGACACCGACGAGAAGGTGGTGCAGGCCAACCTTGGCCGCGTGACCTACAGCGTGCAGGGCGACGCCACCAACGAGACCATCCTGCGGGAGCTCGGCGCAGCCAACTTCGACGCGGCGATAGTGGCCGTTGGCTCCGACATGCAGGCCAGCCTCATGACCTCCGTGCTGCTGACCACACTTGGCGTACCACTCATAGTGGCCAGAGCGGAGAACCAGCTCCACGGCGACACGCTTCTCAGAATCGGCGTGCACAAGATAATCTACCCGGAGTTCGAGATGGGGGAGTTCCTGGCCCACAGTTTGTTCAATCGCGACGTACTGGAGTACATGGACCTGACGCCCGAATTCGGGCTGAGCAAGCTGCGCATTGCTGATTCGCTGGAGAACCACAGCCTCAGGACTGCCGGTCTGGGAGGAGGCGCCAGGGACAAGTACGGGATGGCCGTGATCGCCATCAGGCGCGGCAGGGACGTCACGCTGGCGCCTGACGAGGACGAGGTGCTACGCAAGGGAGACATCCTGGTTGTGGCAGCCAGAAACGAACAGCTGGAGCGATGGCACTCCGTCAACCCGGAATCCACCAACGGCGCTGAGTGACGCGACAGTGTGGAGCAGTGGAAAGGTCAGCAGTCGCAAGGCCGTGACCTCCGGAGCGCAAGCGCGACTCTGCTCGCATTCAGGGCGCGTTGTTGCGTCACAGTTCGCCCCCAGACCTTGCTACGCGGCAATTCACTTCGTATAATCTGGCACTGATGAGTTCATCGAACGGACTGGTTAGCCCCGGCGAGAAGATTCTCGTACCGGTGGCAGGAAACAGCGGGGACGAGAAGGCCCTGCAGTTGGCCGGGGAACTGGCAAAGGCCAACAAGGCAGTGGTGGAGGCCCTGTACGTGATCGAAATCGACCACGCCCTGCCGCTGGACGTGGAGGTTGCGCAGGAGACCGCGCGCGCCGAAAGGCTGCTCCAGAAGATTGAGCGACTGGGCAGGGAGCTGAAGTGCCACGTGGAGGCCACCATGCTGCAGGCAAGGGACGCGGGGCCGGCTGTTGTGCGTGCGGCTGTGGATGGCGGATGCGACATGATAGTCCTGCACATGGCCTACAAGCGTCAGTTTGGCGCATTCACACTTGGCCAGTCGATACCGTACATTCTTGAGAATGCGCCGTGCCAGGTGCTTCTCTGCAGGGACGCAATGGCGCCGTATGACGGCAACGGCTCGGCGCGAGACTAGGCAGCCATGAACGTTCTCGTTATGGGCTGTGGCGAGATTGGCGCGCTGGTAGCAACGTCGCTCTGGCAGGAGGGACACCTGGTTTCGGTTATCGACAACAGTTCTGACAGGCTTCGCCGCCTGCCGAGGGGACTCCAGCAGGAGGCCGTGCTGGGCGACGGCACGCAGGAGGATGACCTGAAGAGGGCTGGAATCGAGAGCATGGACGCCTTCGTAGCCGTCTCGTCCGAGGACGTCGACAACATCTTCGCAGCGCAGATGGCGAAGCACGTGTTCATGGTGGAGCGAGTGACCTGCCGTATCGACGACGCTGCCCGGTGCCAGCTGTACTCCGAGTTGGGCCTGGATGCCGTGAGCGCCGCTGAGGCCGTCTCCGGCCTGATACTCCAGGCGGTCAACGGCTAACGTTCATGTACGTCATAGTCGTCGGAGGCGGCAAGATAGGCCACCATCTCGCAGGGTCACTCCTGAGAAACGAGCACGAGGTAATGGTCGTGGAGCGGTCCGCGGAGCGGTGTGAGTCCGTCCGCCGCGAGCTCGGCAACATAGCAATCGCCGGGGACGGATGCGACGAGGAGACACTGATGCGCGCAGGCACGGCCAGGGCGGATGTGTTCATAGCAACAACCGGCAGGGACCAGGACAACCTGGTGAGCTGCCAGATTGCCAAGCACAGGTTCATGGCCACGCGGACCATCGCGCTGGTCAATGCACCGGCCAACGGCAGGCTGTTTGAGGCTGTGGGCGTGGACGTCTGGGTGAGCAGCACGGACGTTATAGTAGACAGAATAACGGAGGAGTTGCCGGCCAGCTCGCTGGTGCATCTGATGACGGTTAGGAGCGCCAACCGGCAGGTGGTCGGCATCCGGATACCATCGGACGCAGCCGTTGTTGGGCGGTCGCTCGGGCAGGTGAGCCTTCCGGCCGACAGCCTGATATCCTTCATCGTGAAGCGCAACGGAACACTTCTGCCGCCGGACGAGGACTCAGTCCTGGGCACGGATGACGAGGTGGTGGCGGTAACCACTGCGGAGGGTGAGGAGATACTGCGCGAAGCACTGACGGGGACAATGTAGCGAATGGCGAAACGGATTGCCTATCTGGGGCCGGCGGGAACATTCACCGAGGCGGCAGCTATCCTCCACGACGCTGAAGCCTCACTCATTCCCATGTCCTCCATCGCGGCGGTAGCCTCAGCCGTGGACATCGACACGGCTGAAGAGGGCGTGGTGCCAATCGAAAACAGCATCGAAGGATCCGTCACCGACACTCTGGACCTGCTGATACACGATTCCACGCTGGCGATCCGCCGGGAGCTGGTGATATCCATTGAGCACTGCCTGCTGGTGAAGCCGGGAGTCACCAGGGACGAGATCACGTCGATACACTCACACCCGCAGGCGCTGGGCCAGTGCAGGCGCTACATGGAGGCGCAGTTCCCGCAAGCCCAGGCCGTCGCGGCGCTGAGCACGGCAGCCGCCGTGGAAGACATGATGGCAGGCCCATCTTCAGCGGCCGCCATAGGCACGGCGAGGGCGGCGGAGATCTACGGGGCGGAGGTGCTGTCCCGCGGAATCCAGGACAACAAGGCGAACTTCACGCGCTTTGTGGTGCTTGCGCACCGGGACCATCCGTCCACGGGGAGCGACAAGACCTCGCTGTGCTTCACGTTCAGCGACGACCGCGCGGGAATCCTGTACAGCGTGCTAGGCTACTTCGCCACTCGCGGCATCAACCTTGCAAAGGTCGAGTCGCGCCCGAACAAGGAGAGCCTGGGGCGGTACATATTCCTGGTTGACCTGGACGGGCACAGGGAAGACCCGCTGGTGCGGGAAGCGCTCGCGTGCGTGGAGGCCGAAGTCTCCATGCTCAAGGTATTCGGTTCGTATCCGCGGTTCCGGTACTCCTAGGCGGGGGTCTCCTCCCGTCGCTCCGGGTCGGGTTCGGCGGCCAACTCACCTTCATTCTCACGGCGGGGATGAATCCGGTTGGCGACGACCCTTCCTTCGTCCATGACCTCGCGCACGATCTCCCTGACGCGCTCTCGGAAGTCCGCAGTCATGTCATCAGCCCGCTGTCTCAGGCCGGCGGTTCGCTCCATCACTTCGGCTCGCGTCTGCTCACCCGCCTTGGGCGCCAGCAGCAGGCCCGCCAGCAGCCCAATTGCTCCTCCTAGTACAAGTCCGGTTCCGAATCCGGCGTCATTTGCCATTTTTCCTGTCTCCTTTTCCTTGCGTAAATCCCGCGATGAAGCCCAACACTCGCCCCGACGTGTACGCCAGGGATGAGGCGTTCACCATGGGCTTGATGAACTTCTCCGAGATTTCGGTTGTGGCCTCCTGAGTGCGCTTTGCCGTGTCCCTCGCGGAGTCCAGCGTGGGAGACACCTTGCGGTAGAGCAGCAACAGGACCACCACGGTCACAAGCATCACCAGCATTCCAGCCATGGCGAAGAATATGATGGTCAGGTCGCGAACGACCTGTATGACTTCGGTTGCGCTCATGCCACCCTTCCGCGGCTGCCCCACCCTGTTGGATAGCGGGCTAACCTATCGATTGTATCACGGGGTGATGGGCGTCTCAAGGCGCAGGGCAGGCGGCAGGACTCGGTAGATGTCAACTGTTGGGTTGGAGTAGGCCAGCTCCAAGTGTGTGCCCACCATTGCGGCAAACTTGTCCAGGCCGCGGTCGGGGTAGTAGTGGCGCTCAATGTCCCCAACGTATACGTATTCCACGCCGTACTTGTCCATCAGCTCCAGCGCAACGTCCCATGCGGTTGTCGAGTAGATGCGCTGCACGTCCCTGAGCCGGGCCGCCACGCCTGCGCCGCCTCGCTGCTGCGACTGGTGGTTGTCCCAGCCGATGACCGTGGGAAGGCCCGTGTAGATGGCGACGCGTGTATGCAGGCTGCGATACAGCTGCCCGTGCCCCTCCAGCACCACAGGCGAACCGGACACCGCGTCCGACCTGAGCCACTCGATGGCGTCGCGCTCACCGGCCAGTGAGTCGGTTGCATTGCCTTGGTCGAACGTGTACGACGCGCTCTCCATGTAGGCAAGGCCGTCCAGCGTCAGGGGCAGCACCTCGAATCTGTCCCTGAGCCGGTCTCGCGTGCCTCCGACGGTATAGATGGAGCTGCCCAGAACCAGCAGCGCGAGCATCCCCAACCACGCAGCGCCCAAGAATCGGCGGCGGAACGTCACCTGCTGCAGCCCACCTCGCAGTCGCCCGACGATCTCCGCGCCGAATCGCATGCGCCATAGCAGGTAGGCCGCCGCGGCGGCCATCAGCCACCACGCCTGCAGGTAGAACTTGAACACCGTGTTCATGCGGGAGATGTCTCCCTTGATGGTGATCAGCTCCACAGCTATCCCTATTGAGAGCGCCATCGCCAGCATCAGGAGAGCGAATGCGCCGAACGTCTCTTCGCGCTCGGAGGCCCACTTCCAGGCGAGGACAACCGTGGGAAGCAGGAGCAGTAGCACAAAGGCGGTCGTTGCGTAGCCGGTCAGCGCCAGCGCTGCCAACACCGCGAGTGGCAGCCCGCCAAGAAGCGCTAGTCGAACCGCCTTGCCTGCGTCGGCGGCGAGTTCCTCTGCGTAGCCCCTGAGCCCGCGAGCGGGAGCTGCGCCCGTGACCATCTCGAACAGTCGGGGCAGGTAGCTGCGGCGGGAGTAGACCAGGAACGTCGCCGCCACGAACACGAACAGGCCGTGAATGCCGAGGTAGGAGTACAGAGGCGTCTGCCAGCGGCTTGGGAACACGCCGTCAGAGAAGGAGAGGTAGCCTGAGATGAAAGGCGCGAACAGGAATGTTGTTGCCCAGTAGAGGAACGCTGACTGCACCGCGACCCGTGCGATCAGCGGCATCGTGAGCCGCGGCGACCGCGCGTACTCGCCCAGCAGCACGGCGGCCCCGGCGACGGCCAGCTGCGTGGGGTAGTCCCAAGTGTTGATTGCCCGCAGCGATCCCACCACCAGTGCCAGCGCCAGCAGGTGCACCGCCCTTGGCAGAATGCCCGCCCCGTCGCGGATGCGAAGCGCAAGCGACAACGACAGGCCCACGGCGAGAAGCGCGTACGGAATCGCCATCATGTGCGCGTGCAGGTCACCAAAGAGGAATGTGAAGAACGGGAACTCGGTGATTTCGTGCCCCGGCGGGTTGCCGGGCGGAATCAGGCGGCTGCTGCGCCAGAAGTCGAACTCACCGAATGGCTGCGCATTGAAGAGCGCCCTCGAAGCGCCCTGCGCCAACTGTAGCACGCCGTCGAGGTTGCCCAGCACCGCGACGAACACCGCGCCGACCAGCCCGGCCGCTACGGCTCCCGCCTGGCCGCCGGCCATGCCGAGCCCGCGTCGCGTGCCGGCCGCTAGCGAGTACACCAGCGAGAACACCGCCGAGGTGGTGAGAGCGAAGAAGAGGGGAACGGCCAGGTTGAACGCGACCTCGGTTGTGATGCCCGTGGCCCGGACCAGGCTCGCTACTATCATCTGGCCGAAGTAGTAGTAGTTGATGTAGCCGCCGGCAAACCACGGGTCGTAGGGCGGGAAGAAGGTGGAGCGGAGCGCTGCGTTCAAATAGGCCATCTCCATCGGCTTCTCGCCGCCGTTGTACGGGTGCCACAGGTCCGGGTTGGCCGCCCTCACCAGCAGGAACACGCCGAACGAGACCAGGAACAAGGCTTCGCCAATCACGACGAGCCGGATGTTCTGTCGAAGCCACGAAACCAGCTCGTCACGGCGGGAGTAGCCTGCGACTGCCGACGCGGCCGCCAGCATCAGCGCCACGAAGAACACGGAGCCACGCGAGAACGGCATCCATTGCAGGCTCGCGAGCGCCCATGCGCCGTACGCGACGACGAGTATGCCGAGCGGTTTCGCGAGCAGGTAGCCGCGGTCGGGCAGGGGACGGAATGCGATGAGGCTCAGCGGCAGCGCGGCCAGCGCCAGGAACTGTACCCACAGGTACCACGCCGCAATCGGGAAGCGGTTTGGCAGGCTGCCCGGGTCAACGATGTCGGTCCAGGTGCCGCCCGAGCGCTGGGCAGCCAGTGTGGCGTCGGACAGCAGCAGAGTCTTGGTCTGAGCGGCCGCGGGTTTGGGCGCGAGGATGCGGTTCAGGGTCTCCCTCGCGTCCAGGCGCTCGCGGTTCTCGAACACGAGCACCTTGGGGCGATCGTACACGCTGAAGCTCTCGTCGGCGTAGCCCATGCCGATTGCGAGTGGCGCGGGCCGGTAGGTGCCGAGCGGCACAGGCGTCGGCAGGCCGGGCCGCGAGAACGTGTCGTCCACGAACGCCACGCCGAAGAGCGTAGGGTATTCGGTCTCCCAGTGGGCCAGCTCGTATCCGAGTTCCCCGCCAAACAGCCTGCGATAGTAGTCGCCGGTCAGGGGGTACTTCTCCGGGAGTCGCGTGGTACTCCCGTACAGCCGATTGCTGAAGAAGACAAGGTAGTCTGCGCCCGCCAGCTGCTCAGCCACGCGCTCGATCTTGTCCTGGCCGTCGGCATAGCGGACGCTGTCGGAGTCGTACATGGCCATGCACGAGCGGTTGTCGTCGGGAACGCCGCGGCAGCCGATGACATAGTCCTGCATGCCCGGCAGGGACTCCTCCCAGTGCTCCATGAGTAGCACGGAGCCCGGTTGCACGTTCTCCTTGACCCACTCCGCGGCGCGGTTGGCGGTGTGCGTGCCGGTGTAGGTGGCCGCGTAGGACAGGGCGTAGAAGCCGGTCGCGCCCACAACCAGTCCGATGGCCCACCTCACGGCCATATCGCGCTCACGGCTGTGCGTGGCGGCCCAGTCCCGCGCCCACAGCATCATTTGGGACGCCATGATGATCAGGAACGGCGTAAGCGGCAGCATGTACCGCAGGAACTTGACCTGCACGAAGCCGGTCAGCATGAAGTACGGCACCACCCACGCGAGCAGCAGCAGGTCGGCCTTGCTGCGCCGAACGATGGCCATCCCAATCGTGAACAGGATCGAGGCCCATGCTGCGATGCCAAGCGGCAGGCCAAGACCGAACAGCGCAAGCTGCCGCACGTGGTACCAGTAGGGAGTCGTGTCGATGTACTGCTGCGTGTAGGGGCGGCCGGAGACTCCGCGTGCCATTGCATACTCGCCGCCCACGTCGCAGGCGTAGTAGTTGCGGTCGAGGAACGACAGTGCGGAGTACGGCACCGGACACGGGTCGGGCCGCGACCAGTCCAGGAAGGCGTAGGGTGTCGCCAGGAAGAACACGAGCATTGCCACCACGCCCGCCATCAGCAGGTGATGCGTGGCTCTCGCGAGTGCGGGCCGGGTCGGCTTGGCGAGTGCGATGTCGTCGCGCGAACTCGAGAAAACGTGGAACGCGTGGGCGAGCAGGAGGGCCAGCAGCAGCGGCGCCACGCTTATCTTCGACGCCAGCGCCAGCCCGATAAAGAGGCCCGCCAGCAGGGAGTCTCGCAGCCTGCCTTCTTGTGCCCTCCGCGCCATGAAGTACATGGAGGTGACGATGAAGAAGGTCAGGAAGGTGTCGGAGGTGTAGAAGTGGCTCATCTGGACGTGGATGACAGCCATTGCCGCCAACAGCGCGGCCAGCAGGCCGGCGCGCCGGCCGTAGAGGCGGCAGCCGAGCAGGAACACCATGAGCACGGTGCCCACGTCCGACAGGGTGGAGAGACCCCTGCCCAGGAAGCGGAGGTCCCGGAAGTCCAGCGACACGAATGGGGACAGCAGCGACTCCGCGGCCATGCCGGCGTATATGGGGAGGCTTCCGTAGGGGAACCAGCGCGGGTTTAGCGGGCTCTCCTCAGGGTCCAGCAGTACGCCAAGGTTGGAGAGTGCGGGCCAGCTCAGGTCGTTGACGCGGAAGAGGATGGCTCGCTCGTCGGGATGGAACAGGCCGCCCTGGTCCCAGTCGATGCCGTAGAGCCGCAGAGCGAGCGCAAGCAGCAGTATCAGTGCGGGTGCGATGAGGGCAGCGCGACCGGCGCGCGAGGAATTCGCGCGCGAGTCCTGGGACGAAGGCTGCTCTGTTTCGGGCTGCTCCACGATAGGCTATTCTATCAAGGCAAGGGGAGAGGGGCAAAGCGGGGCATTCGGATGTGTTACAATTGGGTTGGAGGACAAGGCTATGAGCAACGACAGCAATGGGAAGCCGCCGCCACTGCCGCCGGATTACTTCAAGAAGGGTCTGGGTACCAAGCCTCCTAAGTGAACCACACTTCGGCCAATGGCATCGCTATTGCTATGCCAACAAGTACGACCTCAAGGCCGGTGCCGATCAGTGCCATCAAGATCGTATTTGACTTGCCATTGAGTATCCTGTTGTTGTAGGCGTAAGCCTCGCTGGTGTCCTGCGCCAGAACTGCCCGGATTTCCTCAACGTCATAGTTCCCATACGCAGGCCACAGTGAGTCCGCGTGGAGATTCCAGCGAATATACTTGGGCCACAGATGGACTATGGCCACTGCCGCCACAGAAATGTAAGCGATCAGTGCCAGAACCAGGGGCATAGCGTCAAGTGTTCCAGACCCGGAGGCTCTGCCGAAACCTGTCAAGCCAATGACTATACTGGCAGCAGCAAAAATCTGAATCATCTTGGAGTCGAGCGTGTCAATCGCTTGTATCTGCTTCTCAGGCGCGTCCCTAATGTGTTCCAGAATGAACTCCAGTGATTCCTGATTCCAATCAGCGTTCATCGTATTCTCCCGATGAGGGCTTCTTCGGTTGGTCTTGATCCAAGACCGGCGTGTCAACAAAGTGGCTCCCACCGTGCGGCAGGAGCCACTTCGATCCCTTATGGCTCTGGTCGTTACAGACCCTGGTCAACCAGGTAAGCGCACAGGTCGGCGGTGCGGCAGGAGTAGCCCCACTCGTTGTCGTACCAGCCCAGGATCTTGACCATGTTGCCCTCCATCACCATCGTGGAGAGCGCGTCGAAGATGCAGCTGTGCGGGTTGTAGACGATGTCCGCGCTCACAATCGGGTCCTCGTTGTACTCCAGCACGCCCTTGAGGTTCGTGTCCGCGGCCTCCTTGAACGCCGCGTTCACGTCCTCGGCGCTGACCGACCTGTCGACCTCTGCGACGAAGTCCGTGATTGAGCCGGTGGACACAGGAACGCGGAGGGCCATGCCGTGGATCTTGCCCTGCAGCTCAGGCACGATGACTCCGACTGCCCTCGCCGCGCCGGTAGTCGTCGGGATGATGTTCTGCGCGGCAGCGCGTGCGCGTCGCAGGTCGTCGTGGGCTTGGTCGAGGATACGCTGGTCGTTGGTGTAGGCGTGAATCGTGGTCATCAGGCCGTGGTTCACGGTGAAGTTGTCGTGCAGCACCTTGACCATAGGGGCAATGCAGTTGGTGGTGCAGGACGCGTTGGACAGCACCATGTGGCTGCCAGGGTCGTACTTCTCCTCGTTTACGCCCAGGACCACCATGACGTCCTCGTTCCTGGCGGGAGCGGATATGATGACCTTCTTGGCGCCGCCCTCAAGGTGCCCGGCAGCCTTGGTCGCGTCCGTGAAGATGCCCGTGGACTCGACGACGATGTCAACTCCCAGGTCGCCCCAGGGCAGGCTGGCGGGGTCGCGCTCGGCCAGCACCTGCACCTCCTTGCCGTCAATGACGATGGCGTTCTCCTCCGCCGCCACCGTGCCGGGGTAGACCCCGTAGTTGGTGTCGTACTTGAAGAGGTGGGCGTTGGTCTTGGCGCTCGTGAGGTCGTTGACGGCGACGACCTCCAGCTTGTCCGGGTGCCGCTCCATCGAGGCGCGGAGCACCTGCCGTCCTATCCGTCCAAACCCGTTGATGCCTACTCGCGTGGTCATTAGCGCCTCCTTTGTCTGACGATCTTGCTGGCTCGATCTGTCCTGGTCCTCACACCGGTAGGGCGTCACGCCCGGGGTACCGGGCCGCCTCGCCAAGCTCCTCCTCAATGCGCAGCAGGCGGTTGTACTTGCACACCCGCTCGCTGCGAGCGGGCGCACCGGCCTTGATCTGGCCCGCGCCGGTGGCCACCGCCAGGTCCGCGATAGTCGTGTCCTCCGTCTCGCCGGAGCGGTGGCTGATGACGGAGCTCCACCCGGCCTTGCCGGCCATCTCTATGGCGTCCAGGGTCTCCGTCAGCGTACCTATCTGGTTCAGCTTGACCAGAATCGAGTTGCTGGCCCGCTCCTGCACGCCCCTCAGCATGCGGTTGGTGTTGGTGGTGTAGAGGTCGTCACCCACGAGCTGCACCCGGTCGCCGAGCTTTTCCATCAGCAGCCCCCAGCCGTCCCAGTCGTCCTCGGCCATTCCGTCCTCGATGCTGACGATGGGGTAGGCGTCCACCCAGCGGGCGTAGTAGTCGACCATCTGCGCGCTGTCGAGCGTCACGCCCTCTCGCGGCAGCACATACGCGCCGTCCTCAAGAAGCTCTGTGGCGGCCACATCCAGGCCGATGAAGCAATCGACGCCGGGACGGTAGCCCGCAGCGTCGATGGCGGCGAGCACGCACTCGACGGCGTCCTTGTTGGAGGGCAGCGACGGGGCGTAGCCACCCTCGTCGCCGACATTCGTGAGGTAGCCGCGACCCGCCAGCACTCGCTTCAGCGCCTGATAGACCTCGGCGCCCGCTCTGAATGCGTCCCGGTAGGAGGCCACGCCGAGCGGGATGACCATGAACTCCTGGAAGTCCGTGGAGTCCTGCGCGTGCTTGCCGCCGTTCAGGATGTTGAACATGGGCACGGGCAGCAGCGTAGGTGCGCCCGCGCATAGGTGGCGATACAGCGGCACCTGGAGCGAGGCCGCGGCGGCGTGCGCGGCTGCCAGCGAGACGCCCAGAATGGCGTTTGCGCCCAGGCTGCCCTTGTTGCGAGTGCCGTCCAGGCTGATGAGCCGCTCGTCGAGGGTGCGCTGCTCCGTCGCGGACATGCCGGCCACGGCGGGCGCGATGCGCTCATTGACGTTGGCGACGGCGTTGAGCACGCCCTTGCCGTCGTAGCGCGAGGAGTCACCGTCGCGTAGCTCAACGGCCTCGTGCGCGCCAGTGCTGGCGCCGGACGGGACGGCGGCGCGGCCCGTGGAGCCGTCCTCCAGCGTGACGTCAACCTCCACAGTGGGGTTGCCCCTGGAGTCCAGGATCTCCCTGGCCCGCACGTCCTTGATGGCGCTCAACGGTACTCCCTCCTGCCGGCGGCGGCGAAATCCCTGGCCTCGGCGGCCCGAATTGCCCTGTCGACGGCGTCCGCGGGGTCCGAGGCGACTTCTATCGAGGTGTCTACTGCGCCGTTGCGCGAGATGGTCCATGTGCTGAGGCCGATTACGGGGATGCCGTCGCCGAGAGCGTGTGCGATCTCGGATAGAGTGCCGAATGCGCCGGACACTGCGATAACTGCGCGGCCGCTGCGTACCACGGCCAGGTTCCGCGCGTAGCCGATGCCAGTGCAGATGGTGATGTCGACGAACTGGTTGGCGTCTCGCGGGTCAGTGCCCGGCAGGATGCCGATGGTCGTGCCGCCGGCTTCCTTGGCGCCGCGGCAGGTAGCCTCCATGATACCGGCAAGGCCGCCGGTTACAACGATAGCTCCACGTCTCGCCAACTCACGACCGACCTCCTCGGCAAGGGGAATGGCCTCAGGTGGAGGCTCGCCTGCGCCGATGACCGAGATTTGGAGGGTTCGGGTGGCGTCCATTTCGTAGGATTATACCATCTGGCAAGGCAGAGGCAAAGGAAAGGAGCGCTCAGGCTATGGTGGGCCAGTGCGGGCTACGATGGCAAACGACTTTGGGAAGGTCAGACGGCCTGCGAGCCGTGCGCTGCAGCGTCAGGCGCAATCAACGAGGTGGATCGCCCACGGCACGGTCTCGCCGATAGTGCAGGTCGCCGTAAGCGTGTCGTCCCGGCCTGCGGCCTGCTGCACCTCGACGGGCAAACCGCGAAGTGCAACGTAGCTGGAGAACAACACGCCCGCGCCCGGTATCGGCTCGAATATCTCGCTCTCGTCCGCGTACAATCGCACCTCGCCGTTTGCGACCTCCGCGACTCTGCCTGTTATGGTGATCTCGCGGCCAAGCTGGGTGGCCTGAAACTCGTCGTCGTCGTTCCACCTGATTGTCCATAGCTCCTGAGCCGTTGCCGTAAGTGGAGTGAGAGGCGCAGGAGTCTGGGTGGCAGTAGGAACCGGCGTCGCAGTGGGGATAATCGTCGGAGCGGGAGTATGGGTTGCCGCCGCCGCAGGAACGGGTGTGGCGGTTGGTGGTGGGGTCGCCGTCTCAGTTGCCGTGGGCGGCTCAGGGGTGGGAACCGGAGTGTTGGTCGTCGCCGGTTCCGGCGTGGCAGTTGGAACAGGTGTTGACGTTGGGGCGGTAGTCATGGCGGGCTCCGGAGTTGCAGAGGGCATGGGCGTAGGGCTGGGCGCCAGTGTTGGCGTCGGGTTGGAGCATGCCACGGCCAGGAGAACGCAAAGAAGGACGGGGAGGGTGAGTTTGATCATGACATGGGCTTCCCTGGCCCGAGCAGTTACCGGTGTCCTTCAGCCACTCTTGCCATTGAGTGGCCCTCGCCGGCAGCCGGGCGCGAAGTGATCAACGGCGAATCCCTACGGCATGCAGTGACCGCACGGATTCACGGCGCCGATGTTCTGCGGGCTGTCTTCCGCCAGCTCAAGGCGCAAGTATGGGCCGTGCCACCAGCCGTTGTCGGTCTGGCGAGCGGTGCGCGGCCGCTGGTACCAGGGGCAGGTATCCTCGTGGATGCGTGAGTACCGGTTGCGGCTGTTGGTGTAGACCCAGTAGGCGGTTGCAGTCTTGACCGCCACCTGCTGCCCGGCTTGCCGCTGCGCTCCTGACGACGCGGGCACGTCCACGGCGCGATGCGGCTGTGCGGCCGCGGGCGGCCGCGGCGGCGGAGGCCTGTAGGGCGCGGGCGCCAGCCGTTCGGCCAGCAGCCTCTGCAGTAGTATCAGCATGAGATGCCTCCTATCGCGGCGGCGCAGGATCTGGCTCAGCAGGATCTGGCACTACCCTAAGCCCTACAAGGAGTACGGCAGGCAGTTCCTTTAGGGTCTCATTCACCGGGTCAACTTCCATCCCGGTTGACTCAAGCGCCGTTACTCCCAATAGCGGCAAGCTGTCTGGCCCGCCCATGATCACGTCAGATGCCGTGTCCTTGCCCATGAATTCCAGCCGAGCCTCCGTCACGTCGAACGTGATGCTGCGCCCGTCGCCCATCCTGTAGGTCCGCTGCCTTATGGGCGACAGGCCGATGGCCTCCAGGTACTCCCGAGGAACCACGCTGCTGGTCGCTCCCGTGTCCACCAGGAACAGGCCGGTCCACGACCTGTCCGGCTCGGTGATGTTGCGTACGGTGACGCTTACGCGTGTCATGCCCATCGTTCGGCTGCGCCTCCTAGCCCTCGCTCAGCATGCGGCGAAGGACGGTGTGGAGCACGCCGCCGTTGCGGTGGTAGTCCACCTCCACCGGATTGTCGATGCGGCACGTGACGCTGAAGTCCACCGAACTGCCGTCCTCGCGGGATGCGTGAATCTGAACATCCTGCCCCGGCGTGATCCTGCCGGCGATGCCTGTGAGGTCGAAGGTCTCGCGGCCGCTGAGGCCCAGGCTGTCGGCGCTTTCGCCCGGCTTGAACTGCAGGGGCAGCACGCCCATGCCGATGAGGTTGCTGCGGTGAATGCGCTCGAAGCTTTCCGAAATCACGGCGTGCACACCCAGCAGGTTGGGGCCCTTGGCGGCCCAGTCGCGGGAGCTGCCCTGCCCGTACTCCTTGCCGGCGATGATTATGGTGGGGATGCCGTTGGCCTGGTACTTCTCGCCCGCCTCAAAGATGCTGGTCTCCTCGTTCTCCGGGAAGTAGACCGTCCAGTCGCCCTCCCTTTCGGGGGTGAGCCGGTTTCTGAGTCGAATGTTGCCGAACGTGCCCCGCATGAGCACCTCGTGGTTGCCGCGGCGGGAACCGAACGTGTTGAACTCGCGCTGCTCAATGCCCTTGCTCGACAGGAACCGCCCGGCCGGCCTGCTGGCGGGAATGGCGCCCGCGGGCGAGATGTGGTCGGTGGTCACGGAGTCGCCGAGCATCACCAGCACCCTTGCGCCCATGATGTCCTCGGTGTCCTTGACCTCGTCGCCGATGTTGGCGAAGAAGGGCACTTCCTGGATGTACGTGGAGTCCGGGTCCCACTGGTACAGGTCGTCCTCAGGCGTCGGGAGAGTCTGCCACTCCTCCGGGCCGGTGGACACGATGCTGTACCGGCTCTTGAACATGTCAGGGTTGAGCGAGCCGGAAACGGTGTCCCTGATCTCCTCCTGCGAAGGCCAGAGGTCGCTGAGGTACACGGCGTTGCCCTGCGAGTCCTGGCCTAGCGGGTCGCTGTTGAGGTCGATGTCGACCGTGCCTGCGAGTGCGTAGGCAACCACTAGCATGGGCGAGGCGAGGTAGTTGGCCTTGACGTCCGCGTGGACGCGCCCCTCGAAGTTGCGGTTTCCGCTGAGGACTGCCGCGACGGTCAGGTCGTTTTCGCCGACTGCACTCGAAACGGCCTCCGGAAGCGGGCCGCTGTTCCCGATGCAGGTGGTGCAGCCGTATCCGACGTTCTGGAATCCCAGCTGCTCCAAGTAGGGCGTGAGCCCCGCGGAATCCATGTAGTCGGTGACCACCTGAGAGCCGGGGGCAAGGCTGGTCTTGACCCACGGCTTGCTCCTCAGCCCGCGCTCCACGGCCTTCTTGGCAATCAGGCCGGAGCCAATCATCACCGAGGGGTTGGATGTGTTGGTGCAGCTTGTTATGGCGGCGATGACCACGTCGCCGCTGCCAAGGGACGCCTTCTCGCCATTGATCTCAAGCTCGGCCTTGTCATCGCTGGCGCCGAACGTGTCCCGGAAGTTGTCCCGCACTGCGCCGAGCACCACGCGGTCATGCGGCCGCCGAGGGCCGGCCAGACTGGGGGTCACGTCACCCATGTCCAGGTGCAGGGTGTCGGTGTAGGACGGATCGGGCGTGTCTGAGGTGTGGAACAGGCCCTGCGCGCGTGCGTACTGCTCTACAAGCTCCACCTGGGCCGGATCGCGGCCGGTGCCGCGCATGTAGTCCAGGGTGATGGAGTCGATGGGGAAGAAGCCGCAAGTCGCGCCGTACTCAGGGGCCATGTTGGCGATTGTGGCGCGGTCCGGCAGGGGCAGGCTGCCAAGCCCGGGGCCGTAGAACTCCACGAACTTCTCGACCACGCCCTTCGATCGCAGCATCTGGACCACCGTGAGCACCAGGTCTGTGGCGGTGACGCCGTCACGCAGGGAGCCGCTCAGGTGGAATCCGATGACCTCCGGCAACTGCATGTAGTAGGGCTGTCCCAGCACCACGGCCTCCGCCTCGATGCCTCCGACGCCCCAGCCCAAAACGCTCAGGCCGTTGATCATGGTGGTGTGCGAGTCCGTGCCCACCAGCGTATCAGGAAACACGACCGTCTGGCCCTGGGAGTCGCCGGTTGCGACCACGGACGCCAGGTATTCGAGGTTGACTTGGTGGACGATGCCGGTGCCCGGGGGAACAAGTGTGAAGTTGTCGAAGGCGCTCTGCGCCCAGCGCAGGAAGGTGTAGCGCTCCTGGTTGCGCTCGAACTCACGCGCTACGTTCAACTGGAAGGCGGTGGGTATGCCGTAGTAGTCGACCTGCACGGAGTGGTCGATGACCAGGTCCACGGGCACGATCGGGTTGACCTTGCGATAGTCGCCTCCCTCGCGCGCCATCGCCGAACGCATCGCCGCCAGGTCCACGACGGCGGGAACGCCGGTGAGGTCCTGCATCAGCACGCGGGCCGGCATGAATGGGAACTCTCTGGTGGACTGTGAGCTCGGCGTCCATCCTGCGACGGCCGCAATGTCTTCCTCTGTCACCAGGTAGCCGTCAAGGTTGCGGAGGGCGTTCTCCGCCAAGACGCGGATGGAGAACGGCAGGCTGGAGAGCGTGGTCAGTCCGGCTTCCTCCAGCGCGGCCAGCCGGAAATAGCTCACCTCGCCGCTAGCGGTTTGCAGCGTTGACAGGGATCTTTGCCGCAGGCTCTGTTGACTCATGTGCGTACCTTCCTTCTAGTGGGGGTAGAAAGTTTGGACGCTCTTGATTATGCCACAGAGCAGGCAGTGAATGCCAGTGCAGAAGAGGCAACCGTGCGTGGCTCTAATTCCATCTGGACTCCTACGGCATATTGACATGCCGGACAATCGTAGATATAAGGGAAATTGGAATGCCCCCTGGCGTCCAATCTACTTCACAGGCTCCCTGTTATGCCATAAGGCCTGCCAACAGGGCAATTGGCCACTAGGCAAGGAGAGGCTCTGGGAGGGAGTGCATGTCAGGTGAAAAAGCGGGGCCAAGGATGTGAACTGCCTTGGCCCCTGATTATTGGGAGTTTCATACCTTTTCGCTCAAGGCCAGAAATTACAGGAGGCGAACTACGGTGAAGGCGAAAATACCTGCCCGATTTGCAGACCAACCGGAACTGACGGAAGCCATCATAGGCGCACGTCGCCTGCAAATGGAGACAGGGGATGACACCGCCGCTATAGAGTGGCTACTGGAAAACTATCCAATGACAATACAATCGGCAACACGCGCTATCAACGATGAGACTTTTCGATACCCAGCTCTCTATCCAGAGGGACATCCTGGACTGGAATCCCTACGAGCAGAAGGCCGGGTGAAGAGCAGACGGCAATCGGAACTACGCAAAATTCGGCCGTTAGTGATAGAACGCGACGATGGTCGCTGCCAGAACTGTGAGAAGCGGGTTTGGGGAAGAGACGCGACCCTGGACCACAAAGACCCAGAAGGGCCAGCCACACTGGAGAACGTTTACCTGCTTTGCCGAGCCTGCAATACGCTCAAGGGAAGGCGCACTTGGGAGGAGTTTCAGCAAGCGCAGGCCCAATGGCGGGCAGCTGTAGAAGAACGGCAAAACGCCCGACCTGATATCATCTGTCGGCAAACCGGCCTCTCCATCAAGGGTCGCAGTTGGAAGGAATCCGGTTGTTTGACGCCAGATCTCTGCCCGTATACAGGGGAATGCGACAACGGGGAATATGCGAAATGGGAGGCGGAAATGGACGCCACAATTGAAGCAATGTACGCTGCTTACGAGAACTAGTGGCATGGGGCAAAAGGGTACACAATTCCCTTTCGATGCCGAAGAGTGACATCTTCTGTGACTGCACTCTTTTGAATTGATGGCAAGAGGGCGCCGATTCTGATAGACTTGCTCGCGCTGAATCGCCCTTGAGGGCCTCGGCAAAACCCGTAACAGCGAGGAAAGACCTTGGCCAACAAGTACAGCGCACCACCTCCCATGACCATCGACCCAGCCGGCAAGATCTCCGCGACCATGCACACAAGCGGCGGGGCAATCGTATTCGACCTGTTCCCGGCGGAAGCGCCGAAGACGGTCAACAGCTTTGTATTTCTGGCCCGCGAGAGCTACTACGACGGCGTCATCTTCCACCGCATCATCTCCGGGTTCATGATTCAGAGCGGCGATCCTACGGGCACAGGCCGCGGCGGGCCCGGCTACACCTTTGAGGACGAGCCGGTCACTCGTGACTACGATGCGGGCATCCTGGCGATGGCGAATGCCGGCCCCAACACCAACGGCAGCCAGTTCTTCGTGGTGCACAAGCGCGCCAACCTGCCCAAGAACTACACGATCTTCGGGCAGGTCAGGGAGGGCATGGACGTTGTGGACGGCCTGGCCAACCTGCCGGTTACAGTTGGCGCGTCCGGCGAGCGCTCCAGTCCGGTCAATCCGCCCACCATCGAGCGCATCGAGATTGCCGAGGAGGCTTAGGCGGATGGCGGTGCGCCCGCCGGCGAGGCGGGGCGACGCAGACCCGCGTCTCGCATGTACGGTGCTGAGACGGTGCTCCGACCCTGTTGATGCGCGTCCCGCGTTTCGCTGACCAGGGCAATGTCTTACGAGCTGACAGTTCTGCATCTTGTGACGCTGCCACTAATAGGCGCCGCAGTTGCCGCAATGGGTACGCTGGTAGGACTGGGCGGCGGATTCGTGCTTGTGCCCCTGCTGCTCTTCATGTTTCCGGACGAGTCGCCGGCGGTCATTTCCAGCATCTCGCTCACAGTCGTCTTCCTCAACGCTGCGTCGGCGACTGTGAGCCACTACCGGGAGCGGCGCATCGACTTCAAGACGGCGGCGCTGCTCGCCATAGGTGGCATACCTGCGGCCGTAGTCGGTGCGATAGCAGCCAGCCGAGTGACCAGGGACGCATTCGAGGTCTACATGGGAATCGTGTTGATCCTCGGCGCCGTGTACGTGCTGTGGCGTAGCACTAGGGCCGTTGAGCTGCAGGGGGACGTAGAGCACCAGCCCAACAGGGAGATTCGGGAGCGGATGGGCCGCACCTATCGATTCTACGTTAGCACGCTAATGGCGGCGGGGATAAGCCCCGTGTCCGGCTACATCTCGAGCTTCTTCGGCATCGGTGGGGGAGTCGTGAACGTGCCCGCAATGACGTTCCTCCTCAGGATGCCGCCGCGAGTTGTGGCGCCCACCGCCATGCTGCTGCTTGTGGTGACGTCTTCCTCAAGCCTCATCACGCGCATAGCCACCGGCCAGTTCGACGATGGATGGCGCAGGGCGGCACTGCTGGGCGTGGGCGCGCTGGTGGGGGCGCAGATCGGGATCTACCTCAGGTCGCGGGTTGACCACCGCATTGTTCTGGTGATCCTGGCGGCCTCGATGATACTGGTTGGGTCCAGGCAGCTCATCGTCGGCATCTAGGCGGGCCTTTCACCCAAGGCCGATTGCAGCGTTGCCCCGCCTCTCTCGGTAGCTCTGCTCCAATGTGCGAAACCTCTCGCCGTACTCCGGCGAGAAGATTGGCGCGGTGGTCATGATGTAGGCGTCCTCGTGGTTGTCGGTGTAGTACCTCTTGCGCAGCCCGGTCTGGTCGAAACCGTACTTGGTGTAGAGCGACTGGGCCACGCGGTTGGAGACTCGCACCTCAAGGGTAACGACGCGCGACTTCCTCCGCATTGCCATCTCGATTGACGACATGAGCAGCAGTTCGCCCAATCCTCTGCCCCGGTGCGACTCTCGCACCGCGATGCCTGTCACGTGTGCCTCGTCGGTCATGTAGACGGTGGTCACGTAGCCGGCAATGAACTCGGCCGGTCCTTTAATGGCCTGCCGGTAGTTTCGCCCGCGGAAGATGTGCGCGAGGAATCCAACGAAGCCCCGAGGCTGATCGGCGCCGACCTCAGCTTCAGGTGACGCGTCCGGGAGAGAATCGTCGTGCTCGGGTGGCAGGCAGACCACCAGGACGCAGATTGATTCCCTCAGGAGGTCTCGTTTGAAGGGAGTTGCGGGCCGGTTGGTGGGGAAGGCTTCCTTCTCGATCTCCGCCAGCTGCGGGACATCCTCTTCCCGGGCGAGCCTTACGGCGTATGGCAAAATGGCGCTCTCTGAGGTGCGGCAGGTGTTTGGTAGTGGATTTTACCACAGATTGGAAGCTAGAGGCACGGGCTGGATTGGGCGCCTCCAGCATCAGCACCCTTCGTTGTCTACCGCTCCGTGCGTGTGCTACACTGTGGTGAGAACTCCACACTGCGGCGCTAATGGCCTACGGCATCTCCACACCCGGAACGCACGCTCCCGCGGAGTGCCCGCGCTGCTCGCCGAGCGGATCCGGGGCGCTCTGACGTGACCGCGCTTGTCGTCCTTATCCTCACTCTCATGGCAGACCAGGCCACCAAGGGACTGGTCACGCGTACCATGTCGCCCGGGCAGTCCATCCCTGACGAGGGCATTGTCCGAGCGACGTACGTGGTCAACTCAGGCAGCGCCTTCGGCCTGTTTCCCGACCAGACCCTATTGCTGACATTTGCCTCCCTGGTAGGCATCGGAGTGCTTCTGTACTTCTATCGCACTCACCCCGTGGAAAGCCTCATGCTCCGGCTCAGTCTCGGGCTGATGCTGGGGGGTGCAATGGGCAACCTGATCGACCGCGTCCGGCTGGGTCACGTGGTAGACTTCATTGACGTTGGGGCGTGGCCAGTCTTCAATATCGCTGACTCTTCAATCGTCGTGGGACTGATTGGCCTGATGTGGACCGTCGCGTCCGCGAAGCACGGCGAACGCGCACCGGTCGAGCCGACGCCCGCGGTAGTGTTCACGCCCGCAGAGAGGGACTGGACGGAGCAGGCGCCCGACGCCTGGTTCGACGAATACAACGACCATATAGGCGGCGCCGCAACGGTTCCGGCAGACATGCAGCAGACCAGGAGGGAGAAGGCGTGGGAGTAGTGCGCAGGCTGGTGGCCGATGTGCCCGGGGAGAGGCTCGACCGCTTCCTGGCCGACCGGCATGGCGACCTGTCCCGCTCTCACGTCTCGGGCCTCGTCGGAAGGGGCCTGGTCAGGGTGAACGGCGCGCCCGCGAAGGCGTCATACAGGCTGAGGGGCGGCGAGACGGTTGAGGTGGAGATCATGCCTCCGGAGCCTACTCATTTGGCCCCGCAGGACATACCGCTGGCCGTTGTGTACGAGGACGCCGACGTACTGGTGGTGGATAAGCCGGCGGGTATGGTCGTACATCCCGCGCCGGGGCATCCCATCGGTACGCTGGTCAACGCGCTCTTGGGCCGCATGCCTGAGCTTGCGCGCAACGATGATGGGCTGAGACCCGGAATCGTGCACCGGCTTGACAGGGACACCTCAGGGCTGATGGTGGTCGCCAAGAACCGGCGGTCGCACGAGTACGTCGCGAGGCAGCTGAAGGAGCGGGCGGTCAGGAAGGTGTACACGGCACTGGTGGAGGGGCGGCTGGAGCCGGAGGAGGGCACCGTTGTGGCCCCCATCGGCAGGGACCCGCGGAACCGCAAGCGCATGGCCATCGTGCAGGGCGGCCGCGATGCGGAGACGGCTTATGGAGTTCTGGACAGGCTGCCCGGCTTCACGCTCGTGGAGGCCTATCCGAAGACTGGCAGGACGCACCAGATCAGAGTACACTTCGCCTCGTTGGGGCATCCGCTTGCCGGCGACGGCGTTTACGGCGCGCGTGACATTGGGCTTGGCCGCCACTTCCTGCATGCCGGCGTGCTGGGGTTCCGGCTGCCCGGCGACGGGCGGTACGTCGAGCACTTTGCGCCGCTGCCGCCGGAGCTGTCGGGGTTGCTGGCGAGCCTGCGGAGCGAGGCAGAGCCGTTGCTGGCAGCGGCAGGCCGGTCGTCGCGGCAGTCACCGGAGAGGAGCTGACAAATGTCGACAGACCGAGTGAGGGTCAGGTACGCGCCCAGTCCGACGGGAGACCCGCACGTTGGCAACATCAGGACGGCGCTCTTTGCCTGGCTCTTCGCGCGCAACACCGGAGGCGACTTCATCGTTCGCATTGAGGACACGGACACTGCGCGCACTCAGGAGGGGTCTCTGGAGGCCATACTGGAGTCGTTGAGGTGGCTTGGTCTGGACTGGGACGAGGGGCCCGAAGTCGGCGGCCCACACTACCCCTACGTGCAGTCGCAGAGACTGGAGCTGTACCAGGGCGCAGCCCGTTCCCTGGTGGAGGCCGGTTGCGCCTACTACTGCAACTGCTCGTCGGAGCGCCTGCAGGAGATGCGCAAGGAGCAGCAGCGGCTGAAGCAGCCCACCGGATACGACAGGCGATGCCGAAACGCAGAGCTTGGGCCGGACGTCGATCCGAAGCCGGTTGTGCGCTTCAAGATGCCGCTGGAAGGCGAGACCACGATCAACGACCTGATCCGCGGCGAGGTGACATTCGCAAATGCCATCGTGGACGACTTCGTGATGCTTAAGTCTGACGGCTACCCGACTTATCACCTGGCGAGCACGGTCGACGACCACCTGATGGACATCTCCCACGTCCTACGCGCCGAGGAGTGGCTGCCGAGCACGCCGCGACACGTCCAACTGTACAACGCTCTCGGATACGACATGCCGCTGGTCGCGCACCTGCCAATCATCCTGGGGCCGGACAAGTCCAAGCTGAGCAAGCGTCACGGCGACGTGGCCCTGCTCCAGTACCGAGAGATGGGATTCCTCCCGGAGGCCATGGTCAACTTCCTGGCGCTGCTGGGATGGTCTCTTGACGACCACACCGAGCTGCTCTCCCTCGATGAGCTCGTAGGCAACTTCTCTATAGAGCGAATCGTGCGGTCCGCGGCCGTGTTCAACCTGGAGAAGCTGACCTGGATGAACGGCGTGTACATTCGCAACCTTGGCGAGGAGGAGCTGGCGGAGCGAATCTCCGGGGTGCTTGAGGACACGCTTTCGCCGGACGTGCCCCGGCCCGTATCCTTGGACTACGTTCGCTCAATCACCCCCTTGGTGCGGGAGCGCATCAGGACGATGGCCGACGTGCCCGAGCTGACGGACTTCTTCTTCCTGCCGGACCTGGACTATCCTCCCGACGACCTGGTCCAGCGGGGACTCGAACGGGAAGACACGGCGAAGGCGCTCGATTCCACGCTGGAGAAGCTCTCGGCAGTGGGGGAGTGGACGGACGAGGCGTTGGAGGGGGAGCTGAGGCCGCTGGCCGAGGAGCTGAGCATGAAGACCGGCCAGCTCTTCGGGGCCATCCGCGTTGCCGTGACGGGTCGAAAGGCGGCGCCGCCGCTGTTCGAGACGATGGCCGTCCTGGGCCGCGACGTGTGCCTGGAGAGGCTGCAAAAGGCCGCCGCTTCGCTATCGAGAGTTGACTAGGTGGGCGTAGAACCCTACAATTCCAGTAACCCTTCCGCAGTGGGCGGGTATGCCTTGGCCTTCGGAAGGCATGTGATCGGAAACGAATGCAGCCGCATGCGCTGCTAGTCGAGCGAGGAGGAGTTGACATGACCGCACCTATGGCCGTAACCGACAGTGACTTTGAGCAGGAGGTACTGGAGGCTGAGACCCCGGTACTGGTGGACTTCTGGGCGGAGTGGTGCGCTCCCTGCAAGATGGTCGCTCCGGTAATCGACGACCTGGCTGAGGAGTACGACGGCAAAATCAAGTTCACCAAGGTGGACGTGGACGTGAACCCTCAGACTGCCATGAAGTACGGGATTCGCAGCATCCCCACGCTTCTGGTGTTCAAGGGTGGCAGCCCCGTGGACCAGGTGGTGGGCGCGGTACCCAAGGCCGTCATCAAGAAGAGCCTGGACTCCACCCTCTAGATCAAGCGGACGGCGAGAGGTTTCTCCTCCCGGAAGAGGGGGCACCTGTCGTTGGGAGCAACGCAGCCGTGGGGGCGGATGGGCTCTGGTGGGCTTCGCGGACTTCAAATCCGTTGGTGGGCGCCCTACGGTGTCCACGGGGGGTTCGACTCCCTCCCGCTCCCGCCAGACTGGCGAGCAGGGCGGGACTAGATCACCTGTGGAGCCGGGTTGCGTTCCCCATAGTCGTCAGCGCTGACATAGGAGACAAATGCCAGACAGACCTCTAAGAGTGGTGGGCTTTGCCGGCAGCCTGCGCAAGGCCTCACTGAACAGGATGCTCCTGGAGGCAGCCATTCGCGTGGCGCCCGAGGGCATGAGCATCGAGGAGCTGGACATCCGTGACGTGCCGCTCTACAACGGGGACATCGATGGCGAAGGCGCGCCGCAACCGGTTCTGGATCTCAAGCAATCGATAGCTGACGCGGACGGGCTGCTCATCGTGACGCCGGAGTACAACTGGGGCATTCCGGCAGTGACCAAGAACGTCATCGACTGGGCGTCCAGGCGCCAGTCGCCGCCGGGCAACGTCCTGATGGACAAGCCGGTCTCCATCATGTCCATTTCGGCAGGCTTTGGCATTGGCGCATACACGCGCGGCCAGCTGCGCGCAGTGCTGATCTCGCCCAGGGGGGTACCGATGCCGTACGGCGACGTGGGCGTGTCCGGCGGGATGGCCAACTTCGACGAGGATGGCAACCTGATCGACGAGGGTGTCCGCGACCGCCTGGTCGAGAATCTGACGGCATTTGCGGACTGGATCCGCAAGGTTTCGCCAAATGGAGCCTAGCCCAAGTCCGGGGCGGTTCGCTGCCCGGCGCTGGAGGTAAACCGGCATCATGGGAAACGTGATACTCAACATTGTGGCGGCCTTGGTGGCGGCCGCCGTGACGTGGGCTGCGATCTACTACTGCCCGCCTCCGCTGGCGACCCGCATCGAGAGGGCGGCCTTTATTCTCGCGGCGCCTGCCCGGTGGGTCTCGAGGCCCTTCCTTCGGTACATGGGCATCATCGACCGGTACTAGTCTCGGCTGGCTCGTAGTCAGCGGCCCGGCCGCGTGTCGGGCTTGAATCGCACTTGCATCGAGCGAACAGGCGTGCTATACTCCCTCCGTCATATTTCATACCCTTGAGTGGAAGGAGTGGAGCCATGTTCGATGATAGACTGGCGCTGTCGGTCAAAGAGGTGGCCCGGCAGCTTGGCCTCAGCACAGATTCCGTGTACGAGGCGGTGCACAAGGGACGCATCCCCAGCGTGAGGCTGAGCCGTCGCGGTCGCATACTGATACCGCGCGCAACCGTGGAGCGCATGATGGAGGCAGGCGCGGGCGAGGAGAGGCTCCCCGTCGCTTCTGCGTAGCTCGTAGGCCGGCCCGCGGCGGCAACGCGCCAGGATAGGCGCAGCGTTGGCCGCAGTTGGCCGCGCAGGTGGTTTGACTGGTATGGCGGTCACCGCCATGCTGCCCATACTCTTCTGGAGGTGAAACGTGTACGAGGAAAGCGTCCTGGGACTCGATGATGCCACAAAGGCTATGCAGGCGATTCTGGAACAGGCTCTGAAGGAACCGGAGCGCCCCATCGCGGTCGCCATCGTCGACGCCAATGGCAAGCTGGTGCACTACGCACGAATGGACCGCTGCCGCGCCCTCCCGCAGCAGATCGCCTTCAAGAAGGCGTACACCGCAGCCGTCATGCGCAGCGACACGGCGGCGCTCGCGGAGCGGTTCCAGAGCATGGGGCGGAACATCAGCGACTTCGGCGACCCCAACTTGCTCGCGCTCCAGGGCGGCGTGCTGGTGCTGCGGCCCGGCGACGACGCGTGTCTAGGGGCGATCGGCGTCAGCGGCCTCAGCGCGCAGGAAGACGAAGACCTGGCGAAGCTGGGCATACAGGCTATGGGCCTGTAGCCCTCCGCAAGGTATCCTCAGCATGAACCCAGCGTCGGTGACCATTGACGGGCCGGCCGGCAGACTTGAGGGCCGCCTCCATCTGCCGGACGAAAGCGCGCCAAATGCGGGCGTCGTGGTGTGTCACCCGCATCCGCTCATGGGCGGCGACATGCACAACAACGTGGTGATGGGCGTGTGCCGCGAGCTGGTCGGATCGGGAATGGCCGTTCTGCGCTTCAACTTTCGAGGCGTTGGCGCGAGCGCCGGCACGCACGACCAAGGCAGGGGAGAGGTGGAGGACGCCCAGGAGGCGCTGCGATACCTGTCGGAACTACCGGAGCTAGGCGGCAGGGCGATCGGCCTGGCCGGTTATTCGTTCGGAGCGGGAGTTGCCGTGAAAGCTGCATTCGCCTGCGACACGGCGTCCGCGCTTTCCGTGATTGGCAGGGCGAGGGTTGACCCCGACGACGGCCTCGCGCGCAGGCCATCATTGCCGGTGCAGTTCATCATTGGCGAGCGGGACAGGCAGATGGCCCCGGAGCACGCCGAAACGCTCAACACGGAGCTCACCGTTCCGCCGGATATGCACGTCATCGCCGGAGCAGACCACTTCTTCGGGGGGCGCGAGCGCGAGGTCGGGTTGCTCGTTGCCGGTTTCTTTCGTGCGAGCCTGAAGCCGGAGGTCTCGCGAGCGTGAGGCAGCAGGCCATCGGTTTCCGCGCGGGCAAGCTGACGCTGGAGGGCGTGCTCACGCTCCCCTCAAACGCGTCCGGGCCCTTTCCCGGCGTGGCGTTGTGCCATCCCCATCCCATGTTCGGCGGCAACATGGACTCGCCCATCGTGCAGGCGCTCTGCGCGGCTCTCAACGACAGAGGCGCGGCGACGTTGCGCTTCAATTTTCGCGGCGTCGGGTCCAGCGATGGCGGTTTCGACCGCGGGGAGCTAGAGCAGGACGACCTGCGGGCCGCGGTTGACACGCTGCGCCGGTGGCCGGGCGTCGACGGCAAGAGGATCGGAGTGGCGGGCGCGTCGTTCGGCGCTGTGGTTGCGCTGGAGGCAGCGCGGAGGCTGAAGGCGGTGGGCGCGCTAGCGGCCCTCGCGCCGACGATTGGCGGGGTGCGCAGGGCCAAGCTGGGCGGCTTCAAGGGCCAGAAGCTGATAGTGGTGGGAGACCGCGACCTGCTGGTGCCGCATGAGGAGCTCGCGGGCCTGGTTGCAGAGATGCCGCCGCCGACGGAGTGGGAGGTGATGGCTGGCGCAGACCACACCTTCACCGGGTTCGAGGCTGCGGCGGCGGAGCGGGCTGCGGGCTTCCTGGCGGCGGTGTTGGGGTGAACACGAGAGGTACTTGAACACGGTCGCTATGCCTGAGTTTCAGAACGACGAAGCCACCATGATGATGAAAAAGTGGATTTGCCCCAGCTGCAAGAGCGCGTACATCCTGCCCAGGCACTCCAAGCACGAAAGACGTCATTGGCGTTGCTACACTTGTGGGAAGACCTTCAAATCACCGCTTGAGGTCGCCGCTGGCTGCAATGCCCCAACCCTTGATCAGCCCTTGACGAGCGTTCAAAGGCCAGAAGGTTGGACAGAATTAGTTGAGGCATACTCAGGTCCGTACTCGTTTCCCGCTGATCGGATGATGTACTCAGAGCGACCGCGTGCCTTGGCGTCAGGCTACGATCCGAGAGAGAAGCGCCGTCGAGCTACTATCGTGGCTGAGCAGCATGGTCAAATTCTTCTGGTCCAGGAGATAGGTCGTCGAAGATTCAGTCTGCCAGGCGGGGGATTGAAGAACGGAGAGTCCGTGCTTCAAGCCGCCCATAGAGAGCTCAAGGAGGAAACCAGCCTGGAGATTGTCAAGGCGGAGTACCTGTTCGATCACGAAAGCCCTACGCAAAGTCACAAGGTGGTATGGGCGACTGTCTGGGGACAAGTCCACATGCAGGAGAAGGAACTGGCCGGTTATAGATGGTGGAATACGGCCGAAGACGTCCCATTGGTGGGCTCCACGATCGAGATTGTGGACAGATTCAAGGTGACACATTCTCGGTGAGCCATCCAGATACAAGAGAGCGGCGGAGCGGGTGGCGGGCTTCCTGGCGGCCGCGTTTGGGTGAGTGGGGGCGCCGTGCACAACCTAATGCGGCCTGTGTATGAGACAATCCAGACTCGGTGGCGGCGTTGAACGAGTCTGGATTGTGATTCATCGTGGACAGGACTGAGTGGCCGAGCTAGTTCACCGTTAGGCTACTATGCTCTCAACTTGCCGGTAATCATCACCCCGTCGGTAACGCTATAGCCGACGCCTGTATCCACGTAGTGCTTATTCTCATAGCGCACAGCTGGTCTGAGCATCTGAGCGATTCTGTTGGCTGGATTAGAGGACTCCGTGTCGACGGGAACACTCGCGGTATATGTCCGTCCCCAAACCTGCTCCGCGGCCTCCACAGTGGCCTCAACCGCCCGACCGCTCGTCACCGGAATCAGCGAAATGATGTCGTATCCTTCCGCGTCCAATTGCACACAGGCGTTCGCGATATCTTGTGCTAGCTTCTTCCCTGCGGGGCGCTCTCCGGCTAGACCATAGACCGAGTCTGTTTTGCCACCGCGCTCCATCAAGTGGGAGTCCACGGCGATGTACCGGGTGACGTAGGGGGATTTCTTCTGGGGCTGGGGCGCAGCACCTGAACTGGCAGGCTTCGCCCCGGCCTTGCGGGAATTCTTCGTTGTCATATGAGTGGCGATCCTCCTTGGTTGTATGCTGCCATCGATTCGTGCGTAACTCTTGCCGCCATCGATGTCCACACTAACGCCGCCAGTGAAGACGATGGTTGCGTTCCGCACGCAATAGCGCAGGAGCATTCTAAACGAAGCCTTGGGCATTTTGCAAATTGAACAAATGACCATCGCCCTTGTGACTCTACACCGATTAGTGCTATAATCGTTTGACTGAGCGGCTGCCCAAGGGCACGCCGCAGAAGCGCGGGAACCTTTAATTCCAGTCCCGTGAGGCTGGCAAGGTGCGCGGGGAGCAGTGGCCAAGGCTGCTGCTCAATAGGGTGAAGTGTGGCCTCTTGCCAGCCGCGGCAGGAGGCTTTTTCATGGCCGAAAAGCAGCTGATGTCCCAGGACGAGATCCAGCGGGCACTCAGCCGGATTGCGCACGAGGTCCTGGAGCGCAACCGTGGCGTCGACGACCTGGTGCTTGTCGGCATGCACACCAGGGGCGTGCCACTGGCCCACCGCCTGGCCGATCGGATCCGGCGATTCGAGGGGCGCGATGTCCCCGTGGGCGCACTCGACATCCAGCTGTATCGCGACGACTTGACCGTACGCGGCTTGATTTCCAACCCACCCACGGACATTCCCGTTTCCATCGCCGACGCCAAGGTCGTGCTGGTAGACGACGTGCTGTTCACCGGCCGCAGCATCCGAGCCGCGATGGACGCGCTAATGGATCTGGGCCGGCCGCGCCAGATTCAGCTGGCCGTGCTCGTGGATCGCGGCCACCGCGAGCTGCCCATCCGTGCCGACTACGCCGGCAAGAATGTGCCCACGTCCACCGGCGAGCGCGTGGAGGTGCGCCTGGCCGAGATCGACGGAGACGACGCCGTGATAATCCAGAGAGCGCCACGCCAACCGGACCGCTCCACTTCTCGAGAGGTCGACGCCGTGACGGAGCCATCGTCATGAGCGAGAGCAACGGCGTGAGCCGCCTGGCCGGTCGCAGCACAATTTCCGTGGACGACCTGAGCCTGGACGACATCCAGGCTATCTTCGATACCGCAGACCGCATCGTTCAAGACAGGGCGTCGTTCTACGGCTCGGCGGCCGGCAGGATAGTGGCTACGCTGTTCTACGAGCCAAGCACCAGGACGCGCCTCTCCTTTGAGGCCGCTATTCAGAGGCTGGGCGGCGGCGCCATTTCCACGTGGGACGTGAGCGCCTCATCCGTGTCCAAGGGCGAGTCGCTTGCGGACACGGTGCGCGTGGTCGGCGCGTACGGAGACCTAATCGTCGTGAGGCATCCGAACGAGGGAGCGGCGAAGCTTGCCGCGGAGTACTCGCCGGTGCCGGTCATCAACGCCGGTGACGGCGGCCACGAGCACCCGACCCAAACGCTCTGCGACCTCTACACCTTGCGGGAGCGTCACGGCTCCGTCAAGGGCCTCAACGTGGCTCTCTGCGGTGACCTGCAGCACGGCCGCACGGTCCACTCACTGGCCTTCGCACTGGCTCGCATGGAGGCCAACATCGTCTTCGTGCCTGGGGCCGGCAACGAGGTGCCAGACTACGTTCTCCGCCGCCTTCAGCGAGACTACCACGCGCACATTCAGCGAGAACGCCTTGGCGTCCTGAGCGCGCTCTTCGACAGGCCGCAGATGGAGGACGGGCCCGCCACCGTGAACGCAATCTACATCACTCCCAGCGAGCCGCATCAGCTTGCCATGTCCTCCGTGGAGGGCACCACGCTGGAGTACCGCGTGGGCAGCGGCGAGTCGCTTTCGCTGTACGTGACGCGCCGACAGACTGAGCGCGGCAGCGGCGCGGCAGGCGAAGGGGGGTACCCTGCGGTGACGCCGGACGTACTGAAAGACAGCCACTTCGAGAACATCTCGATTCTGCATCCGCTTCCCCGCGTGGACGAGCTCAGCCCGGAGGTGGACCAGGACCCGCGAAGCCTGTACTTCCGGCAGGCAGCCATCGGCATACCGGTGCGCATGTCGCTGCTGTGGCACACGCTGGGCCTCGGCGACGAGACGGCGCCTCCCCGCAAACAGCCCTACGAGCAGGAAGTCAAGGGCCTGCGCTACACTCACGCTGGATTCGACTGCACCAAAGCTACGTGCATCGCCAACCGCGAGAGCCGTTTCGCCAAGCCCCAGTTTGAGGTAATCCGCGACGAGGAGTACATGCTGCGATGCCTATACTGCGACCAGGAGACCCGCGGCGCCTACGTGGGCAACACGGAGTCCCGTTTCTACTACCCGTCTGAGCTGCTGGATAGATTCCGGCCGCCCGTGCGCCCCGACCACGTGCGCTTCCACCGCACCGCGGAGTCGGCGGAGTCGGCGGGGTTCAGGCGCGCCTCCGAAAGATGGGACAACCTGCCGCCCAAGCCCGTTGAGGTGGCACAACGATGGCTTGACATAGCCGTGGGGAGCAGCCAATGAGCATGGTAATCAGAGGAGGCCGCATCATCGACCCCGCCTCGGGCGTGGACATGGTGGGCGACGTTTTGATCGAAAACGGCGTCGTGGCATCGGTGGGGGCACAGGTTGAAGCGCCCCCCGGTGCTGAGCTGCTGGACGCATCGGGGCTGGTCGTGAGCCCCGGCTTCATCGATGTTCACGTTCATCTCCGCGTGCCCGGCGAGGAGCACAAGGAGACGATGGCCTCGGGTACGGCAGCCGCGGCCGCCGGAGGCTTTACGACTGTTTGCACCATGCCCAACACTCGCCCAGCGGTCGACCGCGCGGAGGTGGTGGAAGTGCTCCTGGAGCGCGCGCGGGACGAGGGCGTGGTCAGGGTGCTGCCGATTGCTTGCGTGACCAGGGACCGCGCGGGCGCAGAGCTGGTGGACGTTGAAGAGGTTGCCAGCGCCGGCGCAGTTGCAATCAGCGACGACGGCAGCCCGGTTGGCGACGCGGATGTGATGCGGGAGGCACTCGAGAAGGCCGGGCCTCTGGGGCTGCTCGTAATCGACCACTGCGAAGACTCTGAAATCTCGGCCGACGGCGTGATGAACAGCGGCGCTGTGGCCGATAGCCTGGGACTCCAGGGCTGGCCGGCCCACGCGGAGGAAGACATGATCGCCCGCAATGCCGCGCTCGCGGAGGCAACCGGCGGTCGGGTCCACATGGCGCACGTCACGACAGCCGGAGGAGTGGAGCACATGCGGCGGGCCAAGGCGCGGGGTGCGCCGGTGACAGCGGAGGTCACTCCTCACCACCTGACCATCACGGAGGAGTGGGTGAGGGCGAAGGCGGGCCGCTACGGACCATACGACACCAACGCGAAGGTAAATCCGCCACTCCGCACCCAGAAGGACGCGGACGCGCTCGTGGCCGCTCTTGCCGAGGGCATCATCGACTGCGTGGCGACTGACCACGCGCCACACAGCGCCGCGGACAAGGATTGCACTTTTGAAGAGGCGGCGTTCGGCATCAGCGGCCTGGAGGTTGCGCTCGGCTCGCTCATGAGCCTTGTCCACGATGGGCGACTGGAGCTGCCCACGCTGATAGAGCGACTGACCGCTGCGCCTGCAAGAGTCCTGGGCCGCCCGGACCTGTGCGCCGGCACGCTGAAGCCGGGCAGTCCTGCTGACGTAACCATATTCGATCCGAACGCGGAGTGGGTGGTGCGCGCCGACCACATGCTATCGGGCGGCAAGAACACGCCGTTGGACGGCGACACGCTCAAGGGGCGCGTGGCGGCGACGCTAGTTGCCGGGCGCGTGGTGTACCGGAGTGAGGAGGCGCGGCTTGGCTAGGCGGGCAATACTGGCGCTGCAGGACGGCTCCTGGTACGAGGGCGAATCCTTTGGCGCGGAGGTGGACACCTACGGCGAGGTTGTCTTCAACACCAGCATGACCGGCTACCAGGAGATTCTCACTGACCCATCCTACGCAGGCCAGATCGTGATTCCCACCTACCCCATAATCGGCAACTACGGCGTGAACGGCGAGCACATGGAGTCGCGCGAGATTCGCGTGGCGGGCTTCGCAGTGCGGGAGCACTGCCTCGATCCCAGCCACAACCTCTCGACCATGACGATTCACGACTACCTGGCGTCTCAGGGCATAGCGGGCATAGCGGGTATCGACACCCGCGCCGTCACGCGCAAGCTGCGATTTGCCGGCGTGATGATGGGCATGATCGCCGTCGGCACCTCGCCGGAGGAGGCGATGGAGCGGCTCCGCGACGCCCCGCGCTACGAGGACGTGGACTTTGTTGCCGGCGTGAGCGCGGAGGAGCCCTACGATTGGGACAATGCTTCCGGCGAGAGGAACGGGCCGCTTGTGCTGGTCAGCGACTACGGCCTCAAGTACAACATACTGCGCCTGTTACGCTCGCGCGGCTGCAGGGTGATGGCCATGCCGGTGGAGTCCAAGTCGTCGGACATCCTGGCCCTGAAGCCGGACGGCATCGTGTTATCGCCCGGGCCGGGTGATCCGGCATTGCTGGACTACGTCGTGGAGACGGCAAGGGGCCTGATTGGCCGCGCGCCCATTCTTGGCATTTGCCTGGGTCATCAGGTGATCGGGCGGGCAATGGGAGGGAGCACGTTCAAGCTGAAGTTCGGTCACAGGGGCGGAAACCACCCCGTCCGCGATCTTGGGACCGGGCGAGTCCACATCACGGCGCAGAACCACGGCTACGCGGTTGACGGCGACAGCCTGCCGCCGGAGCTGGAGGTCAGCCACATCAACCTCAACGACGGAACGGTTGAGGGCATGCGTCACAGGGATCTGCCGGTGATGAGCATACAGTACCACTCGGAGGCGTCACCCGGCCCGCTGGACAACGTGTACCTGTTCGACCGATTCATGGAGATGGTGAAGGGAAACAGCTTGTGATGATGGCAGTTGATGCGTTATAATGATGCTAACAATATGTGCCGAGTATTGATGCTTCAGAAAGGTGCGGTCCAGCCATGAGAACGACACTAAATGTTGACGACGAGCTCCTGGAATCGATTGTCGAAGCCACCGGGGAGAAGAACAAGAGCAAGGCGGTGAACGCAGCTCTGAAGGAGTACATCCGGCGAAAGCACGTGCAGGAGTTGATCGATTCCTGGGGCAAAATCATCGTTGATGACTTCAGCGAAGAGTTTGACCGCTTGGACCTGGAGCGACAGGACTACCTTGAGTCACTGAGGAATGGCACTGCGTGACCATCCTGTTAGACTCATCCGTACTAATTCAGGCCCAGAGGCAACCTGACTCGGAGACGGCGACACACTTGGCCGCCCTACTGGCCTCCGGTGAGGCCGCGGTGACCGGGCCCGTCGTCATGGAGTTTATTCGCGGAGCTCGCAATCTGGAGGAAGTCGACTTTCTGACCCGACGAGTGTTGTCCCTGGACTTCCTGACAATGGATCAGGCGGTTTGGGTTCTTGCGGGGCGCTTGGGCAATCGGTTCCTTCGAACCGGCGCACGTCTGCCGAATGTGGATCTGAGCATAGCGGCTACAGCTATTCGACACGGCGTGCCCCTATACACTCTGGATCGCGCGTTCAGCACTGTACCTGAGCTATCGCTCTACAGTCCGACCGTGAATTGAGCTCTCGGAACAAACTGCTTATGACAACAAACGCTAATCTCTCCAAAGTCCTGGTCATCGGCTCCGGCCCTATCGTGATAGGGCAGGCGGCGGAGTTCGACTATGCGGGCACGCAGGCGTGCAAAGCCCTCCGTGAGGAGGGCGTAACCACGGTCCTCGTCAACTCCAATCCCGCAACCATCATGACCGACGAGGGCATCGCCGACATAGTCTACATCGAGCCGCTCACGGTGGAGGTGATCTCCCGCATCATCGATCGCGAGCGGCCGCAGGGCATCCTGCCGACGCTCGGCGGTCAGACCGGCCTCAACCTCGCCGTTGAGCTCGCCGACGCGGGCGTGCTGGACCGGTTCGGCGTGCGCTTGCTTGGCACGCCGCTGGACACCATCCGCAAGGCGGAGGACCGCGAGCTGTTCCGCGAGCTGCTGGTGGAGATGGGCGAGCCAATCCCGCCAAGCGCCACCGCGGAGTCGATGGAAGAGGTTGCGCGCATCGCCGAGGAGATAGGGCTGCCAATGGTGATTCGTCCGGCGTACACGCTCGGCGGCACGGGCGGTGGCATCGCAAACACTTGGGAGGAGCTGGAAGAAGTTGCGCAGGGAGGCCTGAGCGCCAGCCCCATCCACCAGATCCTGCTGGAACGCTCGCTGGCCGGCTGGAAAGAGCTGGAGTACGAGGTGATGCGTGACGGCGCCGACAACTGCATCACCATATGCAACATGGAGAACATGGACCCGATGGGCGTCCACACCGGCGACAGCATCGTGGTGGCGCCTAGCCAGACGCTCACCGACCGCGAGTACCAGATGCTGCGCTCCGCCAGCCTCCGCATCATCCGCGCTCTGGGAATAGAGGGCGGATGCAACGTGCAGTACGCGCTCCGTCCCAGCGATCTCGTAGCGGAGGCCATGCCGGGCGACTGGGTGGCGGACAGCTCCTACTACGTCATAGAGGTTAACCCCAGGGTGAGCCGCAGCTCCGCGCTTGCCAGCAAGGCCACCGGCTACCCCATCGCACGCGTGGCCGCCAAGATTGCTGTGGGCAAGCGCCTGGACGAGATTCCGAACGCCGTCACCCAACGTACGCTCGCCGCATTCGAGCCTGCGCTGGACTACTGCGTGGTTAAGATACCGCGCTGGCCGTTCGACAAGTTTGCGGCCGGCAACCGCGTCATCGGCACGCAGATGAAGGCCACTGGCGAGGTCATGGCCATCGACCGCTCATTCGAGGCGGCATTCCAGAAGGCGGTGCGCTCGCTGGAGATCGGCAACTTCACGATCATGTGGGAGGACACGGAGTGGCGCGACGACGATGGCGCGGGCCTGGACGCCCTTCCAATGCTCCCCACGGACCTGCGGCTCTGGGCGCTGATGGCGGCGCTCCGCCGCGGCATCACCACGGACGAAATCTCGCAGCGCACAGGCATTGATCCCTGGTTCCTGTACCGCTTCCGCAGGATCGTGGACATGGAGCGGCGGCTGCTCGAAGAAGACCTGACGCCGCGGCTGCTGTGGGAGGCCAAGCGCCTGGGCTTCTCGGACGCGCAGGTGGGCACGCTTGCCGACAGGCTGCCGGAGCAGGTGAGGAGCCTGCGCAGGGAGTGGGACGTCAGGCCGGTCTACAAGATGGTCGATACGTGCGCGGCCGAGTTCGAGGCGGCCACTCCATACTTCTACAGCACCTACGAGCAGGAGAACGAGGCACTGCCGCTGCCCGGCCCAAAGGCCGTGGTCGTGGGCAGCGGCCCCATTCGCATCGGGCAAGGCATCGAGTTCGACTACTGCTCAGTTCACGCCGCGTGGGCCCTTCAGGCGGAGGGCGTTCGCAGCATCATGGCCAACTCCAACCCGGAGACCGTGTCCACCGACTTCGACACGAGCGACCGGCTCTACTTCGAGCCTCTGGACGAGGAGAGCATGCTGGACATCCTGGAGAACGAGTTTGACGAGCAGTCGGACTCGCCGGAGTACCCGGCCAGCATGGTGCAGTTCGGCGGCCAGACCGCCATCAACCTGTCGCAGGCGCTGGACCGGGAGGGCATGCCCATCCTCGGCTCCACGGCAGACTCCATAGACATAGCGTCGGACAGGGGGCGCTTCGGTGACTTTCTGTCGCGGCTGGGCATACCTCTGCCTCCGGGCGCGGCGGTGACCTCGCTGGAGGAAGCTATGAAGGTGGCTGAGGGTACGGGCTACCCGGTGCTGGTGCGACCCAGCTACGTGCTCGGCGGCCGGGCGATGGAGATTGTGCAGAACACCACAGAGCTCATCCGGTACGTCACAGCCGCCGTCGACATGGGAACGCAGCATCCGGTACTCATCGACAAGTACCTGGGCGGCCGCGAGGTTGAGGTCGACGCCATTTGCGACGGCGAGCGCGTGCTCATCCCAGGCATCATGGAGCACGTGGAGCGCGCCGGCGTCCACAGCGGCGATTCGATGGCGATCTACCCCGGCGTCACCCTCACCGACGACGAGGTGGATGTACTAGTGCAATACACCACACAGATCGGGCTGGCGCTGCAGGTGAAGGGTCTGATGAACATCCAGTACGTGCTGGTGGGCGGCAGCCCCTATCGCAGCCCCAGCGTCCTGCGCGACGACAGCGTGCAGTCGACGGCGTACGTGCTGGAGGTGAACCCGCGGGCCAGCCGCACCGTGCCGTTCCTGTCCAAGGTGACGGGCGTGCCGATGGTGCAGCTCGCCACCAGGGTGATGCTGGGCCGCACGCTCGCCGATATGGGCTACGAAGCGGGACTGTGGAAGCGGAGCAAGCTGGTTGCTGTCAAGGCGCCCGTGTTTTCGATGTCCAAGCTGGCGGGCGTCGACACCTACCTGGGGCCGGAGATGAAGTCGACGGGCGAGGTCATGGGCATCGATAGTGACTTTCAGGGAGCGGTCGCCAAGGCGCTGCTGGCGGGAGGGCTGTCGTTTCGCTCGGGCTCGTCGGTGCTGCTGAGCATCGCAGACCGGGACAAGGTGGAGTCGCTGCCGCTGGTGCGGGCGCTGGTGGAGGCGGGATGCAAGCTGTACGCCACGGAGGGCACGGCGGGCTTGGTGCAGGGCCTGGGCCTGCCGGTGACGATGATTACGAAGAAGCTGAGCGAAGGCCACCCCAACGTGATGGACATCATGATGGACGGCACGGTGCAGGCGGTGGTGAACACCGTGACGGGCGAGCGCGCCAACCTGCAGGACGGCTTCGAGATACGCAGGGCGGCGGTGGAGCGCCGGATCCCGTGCTTCACGTCGCTGGACACGGCGCGTGCGGCGGTCGAGAGTCTGCTGCACGGCGCGGCGGGCTACAGCATCCGCCGCCGCGACGAGTATTTGGAGGAGGGGTAGGGGGCGCGCGTCCACCTTCCGGCCCGCTCACGCCCTACGGCAAGCTCTGGGTGAGCGGGCTAGATTTACACCGCTCATGGTGAGCCTGTCGAACCATATGAGCGGAAATGGCGGCTTGCGGTGGCTTGACGCCTGGCGATGGTGTAAACTCCACCCATGCCTAGCTATCCTCACATAGAGCAGTATCGCGCCCAGCTTCAACGATTGATTGAGTTGGGCGGATCAGACAACGAGTCAAGCATTCGCCGCGCCTTCGCCAACTGCCTTGACGCCTACTGCCGCGACCACAGGGAGAAACTTGCGCTGGTGGACGAGCTTGGCGCAGCCCTGGGGAACCGGCCGGACGGCACTGTCAAGGACACCCTGCGCATGAACCGCGGCTACTGGGAGGCCAAGGACACCCACGACGACCTGGACACCGAGATTCAGCGCAAATTCAATCGCGGCTACCCGCGGGACAACATCATCTTTGAGGACTCCCAGACCGCTGTCCTGATCCAGAACAGGGAAGAGGCAATGCGGGTCGACATGACCCGCCCCGATGAGTTGCACAGGCTCATCCGTGCCTTCCTGGACTATGAGCTGCCGGAGATAGAGGAGTTCCGGCAGGCGCAGCAGCAGTTCAAGGCTGATCTGCCAACCGTCATCGCCAATCTGCGGGAGGCTGTCGAGGCGGCCGAGGCCGGCAACCCTGAGTACCAAGAGGCCGCTGGCGCCTTCCTGGAGCTTTGCAGACAGAGCATTGGGCCCAACCTGACCGCCGCCGACGTCCGCGAGATGCTGCTCCAGCACATCCTCACTCAGGACATCTTCCTGCGGGTGTTCGGTGAGGCCCAGTTCCATCGTGAGAACAACATCGCCCGCCAACTGTCGGAACTGGAGGCAACCTTCTTCACCCGCGATGTGCGCCGAGAGGAGATCGAGCGGTTGCGCGCCTACTACGGCGCTATTGGACGCGCCGCCGACGAGATAGCCGACCATGCCGAGAAGCAGCAGTTCCTCAAGGCCATCTACGAGGACTTCTACAAGGCTTATAACCCCGCCGCCGCCGACCGCCTGGGTGTGGTATACACGCCCAACGAGATAGTGGACTTCATCATCCGCGGAGCGGACCACCTGCTTCAGAAGCACTTCGGTCGTAGTCTCGGAGACCGGAACGTCCAGATTCTGGATCCTGCCACGGGCACGGGCACCTTTGTTACCAACCTCATCGGCTACCTGGCCGACAGCGGAGAGCCGGACGCCCTGGAACGCCTAGAGCACAAGTATCTGCACGAGATACACGCCAATGAGGTTGCCATACTGCCGTACTACATCGCGAACCTGAACATAGAGTACACCTACAGGGAGAAGACGGGGCGTTACCGAGAGTTCCCCAACCTGGTATTCGTGGATACGCTGGATAACATGGACTGGCAGGGGGTGACTGGTAGCGCTGTGGAGCGGCAGGGTTCATTCAACCTCGGTGGCCTTTCCACGGAGAACTGGATGCGGGTGCAGCTGCAAAACGAAAAGCCAATTAGCGTGATCATAGGCAACCCGCCCTACAACGCCAACCAGCAGAACGAGAATGAGAACAACAAGAATCGCGAGTACCCGGAGATAGACCGGCGAATCAGCGACACCTACGTTGCATCCAGCGGGGCGCAGAAGACTAAGCAGTACGATATGTACAAAAGGTTCATACGCTGGGCCTCCGACCGGCTGGCAGACGACGGAATCATCGCGTTCATCACAAACCGCGCCTACTTGGAAGCCCGTCAAGATGACGGCTTTCGACGGGTCGCGGCGGAGGAGTTTACTGACATATACCTCTTGGATTTAGGATCTGACGTGCGCCGAAACCCCAAAATCTCCGGCACCACACACAACGTCTTCGGAATTCAGACCGGCGTGGCCATAGGTTTCTTTGTGCGGGAAAAGTCCAAGCTGGGTGAGTGCTCAATTCACTACGCGAGCCGTGAAGACGCCGAGCCTGCAAAGGACAAGCTGGCCTATCTGCGCGGGGCCGCACTGGGTGAGCTTGCCTTTGAGGAGATCACGCCCGACAAGGGAGGGAACTGGCTCAACCAGTCCAATAGTGACTTCGACAAGTTGCTGCCTCTAGCCAACAGAGGAACCAAATTTGCCAAGTTGGTCAGTGATGAGAGAGCAATCTTCAAGCGATATTCAATGGGCGTTGTGACAAACCGTGACGACTGGACCTATGACTTTGACGCAGAACAGCTGGGCACGAAAGTGCGCGCAATAGTTGAGGCTTATGAGAAAAGCCGCTCAAAGTTTGGGGGTAAGAAATTCGACTCCGCCGATCTAGGTACTGAAATCAAGTGGACGCGTGATCTGAAGAATCAACTTCGTTTAGACAAACCTAATGCCTTCAAGAGTACAAATATTCGGTCAACGCACTTTCGGCCGTTTGTCAGCAAGGAATTGTATTTCGACCAGAGCCTAAACGAAATGCAATATCAGCTTCCTGAGATTTTTCCGACGGGCCGCATCGGTGAGAACAAGGCAATCTGCTTCTGCGTGAACGGCAGATTCTTCTATGTGTTGGCGACTGATAGGGTTATCGACCTGCACTTCACGGGAGATACCCAATGCCTGCCTCTGTACCGATACAGCTCGAACGGCGGGCGCTCTAGGAATATAACCACTTGGGGCATCAATCGCGTCAACGACCACTACAAGAAGGAGTGGGGCGAGCACTTCGATAAGGTGTACCCCAAGGGCATCACCGCGGAGCACATCTTCGCCTACACCTATGCCGTGCTCCACGATCCGGTCTACCGCTACGACTACGCCATAGACCTGACGCGTGAGTTCCCACGCCTGCCCCTCTACCACGACTTCGATACATGGGCGCGCATGGGGCAGCAGCTTCTCGACCTGCACATAGGCTTCGAGTCCGCTGAGCCGTTCCCGCTGGAGCGGATTGACATGCCTGGAATCGCAAAGCGCGTCATTCTGAGGCCGGACAAGGAGCGCGGCAGAATCGTGCTGGACGACAAGACCACGCTGACAGGCGTGCCCGCGGACGCCTGGGGCTACCGGCTGGGCAGCCGCTCGGCACTGGAGTGGGTGCTGGACCAGTACAAGGAGCGGAAGCCTCGCGACCCCACCATTGCGGAGAAATTCAACACATACCGCTTCGCCGACTACAAGGAGCGGGTGATAGATCTGCTGAGGCGCGTGTGCACGGTCAGCGTCAAGACTATGGAGATCGTGGACGGCATGGCGTACTGGGACGACGGCTACCTTGTGGTGTACGGAGACCGCGACAAGCACGAGTGGTCGATGATGGGGATGTCTCAATGGGTCAAGGATGCTGAGGATCCGGAGTGGGAGGCGGCGTGGTTGGAGACGTAGTCCTGGCGCCGTTCCCGTACACAGACCTGAGCCAGGACGTTACACGGCCTGCGCTGGTTCTCGCAAGCGCGGGTATGGACGACTGGATAATCTGCCAGATAACCAGCAGCCCACTAGCGCGCACAAGGGACATTGCGATTCATCCGAGCGACATGCAGTCCGGTCGCCTCGCGCCCGGCAGCCACGTGCGGCCTGAGCGGTTGATTACGATGAGCGAGAGCATATTCAGACGCACCGTCGGCCGCATAACGGACGCCAAGCGGGCAGAGGTGCTGGCCGCCGTGCGCGCCCTGTTCACAGACTAGCCCACATCACAGCTGCACTATGTGCACGCCCGTGGCCTTGAACGACGCGCTCACCTGCGCGCCCGCCGTCAAGCCCTTCGACATGCTCATGGTGAGCGGGCTAAACCAGCATCGCTCACACTGAGATTGACCGATTCTTGACTGGGTAAGTGGGGCTAATCGGGGTACTTGCTCCAGGTGGTCCAGCACGAATCTGTTGGGGTGTAGGCACCCGATACGGCAATCTCGGCTTTGTTATTCACTTGACGATCGCCTGCCTGTCCCCTTATCTGCTGGATGCTATCGTTATGCAGCCAGACACGCGTGCGTCCGCTCCCTGTGTTGCCGCCGCTGGATGAGAAGGGATGGGGACCCTCAACGGTAATGTCCCCAGCCCAAAAGTCGTGCGCCTCGCCCCGCTTTACACCGTGCCACTGGAAGCCCTCCAGGTAGTACTGCGTAAAGAGCGTGAACCCGTCGTACGGATTGAACACGTCTATGTCGTTGGCAGTGATGCCGGATCCGTCGAATACCTTGCGCGCTATGGCATCCGTGGAAGCCTCTACCTCGTCCAGTGTTTGGATATTGCTTCGCACCTTGGGGACATTCGAAGCGTGGTTGAGAATGTAGACCGGAGGCTGCTTCATGTCCTTCGCTCGATCTGCAGTGGTGAAGACATAGGCGAACGACACCTGGATGGGCATGTCGGCATCGTAGAGGTTCATGGGTTTGGCCAGCCATCTCGCAGCCAGGTAGTCCTCAACAGTGATCGCCTCGGGCCGATGCTGGTAGAAGAATCCATCCGGATTCATCAGTCCGTTCCTTCGCTGGTTCACGATGAAAGGGGCCATCCTGTCATGGCTGGAGCCGTACTTACGGCAGTACTTGTTGAGCAGGTATCCGTAAGTTGCGCCGGCGGCGCTCCAACCCCAGGGACTTGTCCACTGGGCACCGCCGGGTGCGGTATCCAATGCGTTAGCGCCCCACTGCGAGTATCGACCTGCGAGGTTATTGAGTGCCCGAACAACCAGAACGGTATTTGCTTCTCCATCACCCACTATCTGGGCGGCGACGACGATAGCTTTCGACATGCACGTCGGAGCGTGCATGGCAAAATTGACGTTGTTCAACTCAGGCATGTTCTTGACAAGCCAGTCGGCGCTCATCGAGCTGATTCCGTCGTTGGGATTATCGGTGGGGATGTACGTTCTGGCGAAATCTTCCGGAATGGGTCTCGGCGCCCAGGGCTCACCTGTGCAATGCGGAACGACAACAAGGCCGTCGATCGCGTCCGGGGATATCCCCGCATCCTCCAGGGCTTTGTTGACCGCTATCAGGGTGTTCGCGCCCACGCTGGTTTCGGGCCTTTCGTCCCAGCGCCGGGCTGTCGGAGAGCACCCCAGTCCCGCCACCGCCACCTTCCCCCTGTGCTCCCATAGTCCCAGGTTCTCTCTCTCCCTGTAAAGCGAAAGCGGAGCCAACGGAGTTGGTGCCATTTGCTTACTCCTCTCTATTCGTTGGCAAGTCGCAGTGATGGCTAGTCTGCCTGGTGCACAACTCGCCATTCAGGAATCAGTTGACCGGGCGCCGCCCCCTCCACGAATATGACCTCCACAGAGGCTCCCACCGGGACCTCATCTACCGGCGTCCCAGGAAGGTTGGAGAAGAACTGGATGTCAGGGTCTTCTTCGATCTGAATGATGGCGACGTTGTAGGGCTGGTCTTCCACATACAATCTGAGGCGTGAGTCATGTATCACTACGTAGTCATCTATGGTGCCCCTCCCGCTGACTTCACTCCACTCCAGATTCTCGGCGGAGTCACATTGGTAGCAGATTGATTCCGGTGGGAATTGCCATCGATCGCAAGGGGGGCATCTCTGGACTATTAGTCGCCGTTCGTTCGCAGCCTCCCAGAAGGGCTTGCTCACCTCATCGGGAATTGGTACGGGCCTTGGCATGGGAACCTCCTCTTCGATCCAGAATCCCTGCAAGCTCCCTGGGGCTCCTGAGCTACAAAGAACGTCATCATGATACCAGAGATTCCTGGATTTGCCAGCCATCTGTATGGGACCAGGGCATATTGCAAAGGACTTCCTTGCGATCTCCGGCGTTCGCCTCCCCATCGCGGCGCGACGGGCTTCAGTGTCCGCCTCCGTGAGGAGTGCCTGGGCGAGGGGTAGGGCGAGGGGGCGGCCTGCGACGGCCACTGGTAGCCCTGGATTGACAATAACGCAGGCCTTTTGTCATTCTGAGGAGCGAAGCGACGAAGAATCCAAAGCCTATGCGCGACTACTACGTTTACGTCCTGACAAACGAGACCCACAGGCTGTACGTCGGTGTCACCGGTGACCTCCAGCGAAGGATGTACGAGCACAAGAACAAACTGACTCCGGGATTCACAAGCAGGTACAACCTGCGGTGGCTGGTCTACTACGAGGCCACCACTGACGTTCGGTCTGCGATAGCTCGTGAGAAAGAGATAAAGGGATGGAAGCGGTTCAAGAAGGTCGCCCTGATAGAATCGGAGAATCCCAATTGGGTAGACCTGAGTGCTAAGTGGTCGGAGGTCTTGGATTCTTCGCTGCGCTCAGAATGACGCAGAGGCGCGCTCCTGTCATTCTGAGGAGCGAAGCGACGAAGAATCCAGAGCAATGGGGGGATACTCCGCTCACGTACTGACAAACTAGATTCGAGGGCAGCGCCTCTTGCGTTGACCCGGGCTCGGTGGCCCCAGTCGCTGATTGGTCGGAGGTCTTGGATTCTTCGCTGCGCTCAGAATGACGCAGAGGCGCGCTCCTGTCATTCTGAGGAGCGAAGCGACGAAGAATCCAGAGCAATGAGGGGGTACTCCGCTCACGTACTGACAAACTAGATTCGAGGGCAGAGCCTCTTACGTTGACCCGGGCTCGGTGGACCCAGTCGCTGATTGGTCGGAGGTCTTGGATTCTTCGCTACGCTCAGAATGACGAAGAGGCGCGCGTCCATCACCGCTGCACAATGTGCACGCCTGTGGCCTTGAACGACGCGCTCACCTGCGCGCCCGCCGACAACCCCAACTCCTGCGCCGACCTCGCCGTGACCAGCGCCACCAGGGGGAAGCCGCAGTCGACAACCACGCGCACCAGCGGCCCCATCGAAGCCGTGGCCGTGATGACGCCCGGGAAGGCGTTTCGTGCGCTCGTCGGGGCCTGCGTGAGCGCAAGCACCACCTCCTCCGGCCTCACGCACGCGATCACCGGCACGCCCGGCTCCAGCTCGGACACGCCCTCCACCAGGTGAGCGCCGACGCGGACGTTCACCATGCCCGCCTCGCCCGACTCCACGGCGCCCTCCAGCAGGTTTTCCACGCCTACGAACCGGGCCACGCTGACGCTGCTCGGCAGGTTGAATACCTCGCTGGGGTTGCCCACCTGCAGCATGGAGCCGCCGATGAGCACGCCGATGCGGTCGGCGAGGCGCTGGCCCTGCGCCATGTCATGGGTGGCCATGACTACGGTGGTCTGCAGCTCGTCGATGACGCGACCGATAAGTTCCTCGACCATCGCCGTGGAGACCGGGTCAAGATTGGCCGTCGGCTCGTCCAGCAGGAGCAGTCTTGGCTCCGTGACCATCGTGCGGGCGAGGGCCACGCGCTGAATCTCGCCGCCGGAGAGCGTCCGAGCGTTGCGGCCCTCGAATCCGGGCAGATCCACGGTCTCCAGGGCGCGCCGCACGCGCTCGCGAATCGACCTGCGGTCGTGGCCGCGCACATGCAGGCCGTATGCCACGTTGTCGAACACGCTGCCGCTGAAGGCCACGGGCTTCTGGAACACGATGCCGATCCGCCTGCGCATCGCCAGCCGTGAGGCCTCGGTCTGCGGCGCTTCTGCGTCGTCGAACGCAATCGACCCCGCATCCGGCTGCTCAAGCAGGTCGAGCAGGCGCAGCAGGGTGGTCTTGCCGGAGCCGCTCGGCCCGATGATCGCCGTGACGCTGCCGTCTGGCACGTCCAGCTCGACGCCGCGGAGAGCGTCGTGGCCGTCGTACTGCTTGGAGAGATCGCGTATCGTAATCATCGCTGCTGCCTCTGCTGAAACCGGCCTACCAGGATGTTGACGGTGAGCGCGAGTGACACCAGGATTATGCCCAGCGCCATCGCCAGCTCGAAGTTGCCGATGGAGGTCTCCAGGGACATGGCGGTGGTGAGCGTGCGGGTGTAGCCGCGAATGTTGCCTCCCACCATGATCGCCAGGCCGATCTCGGAGAGCGCGCGCCCGAACCCCATCAGCACCGCCGTCGTCACGCCGTACCGGGCCTCCCTGACGATGGTGACGATCGCCTGCGTCCTGCCCGCGCCCAGCGAGACTGCGGTGTCGCGTATCTCCGGCGAGACGCCGCGCAGGGCGGAGATGGTCAGCCCGGCCATGATGGGCGATATGAGCAGCACGTGCCCCACCACTATGGCCGCGGGCGAGAAGAGGATGCCCAGACCGCCGAGAGGCCCGTCGCGCGAGAAGGTGATGAACACCAGCAGCCCCACGAACACGGTCGGCATGCTGAACAGCGTCTGTATGACGTTGACCAGCATCGACTTGCCGCGGAAGCTGTGGAAGTGGATGAGGCTTCCCGCGGGTATGAAGAGCAGGGCTGCTATGACGGTGGATGTGGCAGCGATTGCCAGCGTCCTGCCGGTGATGGTGAGCACGTCCCGGTCCAGGGACACGATGAGGCTCAGGGCGGAGAGCAGGCTGTCCAGGACCAGTTCCAAGTGCGGTTTACTCCTGTGGGCAGTCGGCGGATTGCCGATCGGAAGAGGTGGAGACCCGGGGCGCGTTGCCTGATGGATTCCAGTCGCGTGCCGGCACGAGCAGGGGAGCGTCGTAGTCACACACGCCAAGAGTTCCGATGATGTCTTGGACGGCGTCGGAGGACAGGAAGTCGATGAGCTTGGCGGCCGCGTCGTGGTTGACGTCGGGATGACGTTCCGGGCTGACTGCGATGGCGGAGTAGAGGTTCAGCAGCGCATCCCCCTGCTCGACGAGGGGCACAAGCGCCGGTTTCTGCCTAGAGGCCTCGTAGGTGCTGCTGACGGCCAGCGTGTAGGCGGACTTCTCGTAAGCCATCATCAGCACAGCTCCCATGCCTGCCCCTGCCTCAAGATACCACGGGCCGGACGACCTGACCGCCTCGTATTCCAGTCCCGCGGTGCTCCACAGCTGCATCTCCCGCGAGTGCGTGCCGGACTTGTCGCCCCGTGACACGAACTTCACGCCTTCCGGATCGGCGCGACCGCGCTCCATGATGCGCAGGAGGGCGGCCTCCGGCGCCATGCCGCGTATGCCCGCGGGGTCGCTCGCCGGGCCCACGATGATGAACCGGTTGTAGGCAATCGGGTGACGCGCGAGGCCGTGGCCATCCGAGATGAATGCGAACTCGCGAGTCTCGTCGTGCAGCGTCAGCACGTCCACGTCGCCGCGGCGACCCGCCTCGATTGCCTGGCCGGTGCCGCCAGTGAGCACAAGCAGGTCAACGCCGTGCTCCTTCTCGAACATGGGCTCCAGCACATCCCACAGGCCGATGTGGTACATGCTCGTCGTGGTTGCGAGCTTGAACCTGCCTGCGTCGACGGCGCCGGGCGCCACGCCCGCTGGTGAGCAGGCCGCTAGCGTCGCGATTGCTAGCGCCAGGACGGCGGCGAGCCACAACGTCGTGTGACGTGCGTTCGTTGGTGCGTTGTCGATTTCCAAGGGGTTTCCTGCTTGGGCCGGGCTTGCGGAGAGCTTGCGGGGCATGCTGAGCGGTCGAATTCCGTACCGGTTAGTCTCTGTGTCGGGAGTAATGGGGTTTCGAATCGCGCAGTCCATCCCGCACCGGCGATGCGCCCATGCCGCTCAAAGAGCTCGCGAGGCATGGCCGAATCGGCTCCTGCGGTATTGTAACCGACAAGCGGATTAGGCACAACGCGAGCTATGGAGAGTATATCGCTTCCGGCCCCTCCTGACTCTGACGAATCACAGGGAGCATCGCGCGCGGCTGCTTGTGGTACAGTATACGCTGTTCAGTTCTACTAGCCGGACGGGCAGTGCAATCCGTGGACGAAGCTATGTCAATGACGCTGCGTGAAGTTGTCGAGGGCATAAATCCGGCCGACAGTATGGTAGGCGACTTCGCTGAAACGGGCAGCGCCCGCGCGTGAGGAGACAAATATGGGAAGCTGGTACCTGGTGCGTCATGGCGAGACTGACTGGAACCGGTCCGGTAGGATCCAGGGTCACACAGACGTGCCTCTGAACGATAACGGACGAAGGGAGATCGGGTTGCTGGCGCAGAGGCTAGCCCGTCACAGCTTTGCCGCCGTGTACTCGAGCGACCTGTCTCGCACCTCGGAGAGCGCAAGCATTATCGTAAGCGGCATTGGAGTCTCAGCAGTCGCGGACCCGGACCTCCGCGAGTTCTCCTACGGCGAGTGGGAAGGCTTGACCACTAAAGAGATTGAAGCGCAGTTCCCCAATGCCTATGCCCAGCTCATGGGCGCGGAGAACAGCGCGTTCGTCGCTCCCGGCGGCGAGAGCTCGGCTCAGGTGCTCGACCGGGTGCGTCGCTTCTGTGCGAGGGTAGAGGAGCGGCATACTGCGGCCGAAGACATCCTGGTCGTGGCTCACGGAGGTACGATTCGAGCTCTGGCGGCCTGCCTCCTGGATCTCCCCAACGACTCACTCTGGAAGTTCGAGGTGGGCCGCGCCAGCCTGTCGATTGTACGCAATCACACCAGAGGGCGTGTCCTGGAGCTTTGGAACGACACGAGTCACCTGGTGTCTGCGGACTGCCGGTGACGCAGAAGGCGTCAAGTCACGGATAGCCCGCCGCTCAAGACTATCCGGAGCCAGCGTCTAGTTTCAGGGCGCGGCGACGCAATAGCAGCCGAAAGAGGGCAAGATGTGCTTGCCAAGGGCAGAATCAGGCTACGGGGGGCAGATGTGATGGCGGAGAGGGTGGGATTCGAACCCACGAGAGGATCGCTCCCCTACGCGATTTCCAGTCGCGCCTGTTCGGCCACTCCAGCACCTCTCCGATCGCAGGCGCTCTATGTCGCGCGCCCAGCCACTGGCGGAGAGGGTGGGATTTGAACCCACGTCCCGGTGCAACCGGGAACCGCTTTTCGAGAGCGGCGCCATAAGCCTCTCGGCCACCTCTCCGCAAATGCATAGCATACCACATTGCGGCGGACGCCCCACACATCGCCATGCCGGATTTGACAGCGCGAAACGCGCCATGCTATTATCCTGCCGGAATGAGTTCATTCTCAGATCTTGCGTAAGAGGGTGGCTTTCGCTTTGCGTACGGCTATAGCGGGGCCGCCTTCTGCATTTGGCGGCGAAAGTGGATAGCTGGAGAGCCGTCATATTGGCGGCTGGACGAGGTTCCAGGATGAGGTCCGCCGTGCCGAAGATCCTCCAACCCATCTGCGGACGCGCTATGGTCGGTCTTGTGGCTGACTCACTTCGCGGAGCAGGTCTGGACGAGGTGGTCGCTGTTGTCTCTCCGGGCGATTCGAGTGTTGGCGCGGCAATCGGCGGATGCGTTTCGCCCGTCGAGCAGGCCGAGCCGCTTGGAACCGCCCACGCGCTTTCGCAGGCCGGTGCGCTGCTGGCTGGGCACAGGGGCCACGTACTCGCCATCAACGGCGATGTTCCACTCATCACGCCCGCTACGATTTCCGCGCTGGTCGCTCGCCACGAGTCGACGGGCGCCTGCCTCACCATCCTGACCTGCGACGGTCCGCCTTCGCAGGGTATGGGACGCGTGGTCAGGGGCGGCGATGGCGCAGTCGCCGCAATCGTGGAGGAGGCAGATCTGGATGCTCAGTCCGCTTGCAGCACAGAGGCCAACGTCGGCGTCTACTGCGTCGAGTCACCTTGGGTGTGGAACGCCCTGTGCGAGCTGCCGACAGCACCGAACGGCGAAGTCTACCTCACGAGCCTGGTTGCGGAGGCCGTGCGCCAGGGGCACGCGGTTGAGTCCGTGTCCGTCGAGGACGCCTCGGAGGCGCTCGGCGTGAACGACGGCGTTCAGCTTGACCGAGCCAGGGAAGCGATGCGACGGCGCATCAACGACGGTTGGAGGCTGCGGGGCGTCAGCGTAATGGAACCGGCCTTCATCGACTTGACGGTTGAGTTGGGCGAGGACAGCGTGGTCTATCCCAATACCTTCCTGCAGGGCAGGACGACCATCGGGAAGGGATGCGCGATTGGTCCAGGCTCCATGGTGACAGACTCCACGTTGGCGGACGGCTGCCGCGTCCTGAACTCAGTCGTTGAGGGCGCGGTGCTCGAGGAGGGCGTGGATGTCGGGCCCTTCAGCCACGTTCGCCCCGACTCCCGCGTGGAGACCGGCGTGCACGTGGGCAACTTCGCAGAGATCAAGAACAGCCGGCTTGGGCGAGGCACCAAGATGGGCCACTTCAGCTACGTCGGCGACTCGTGGGTTGGCGAGGGTGTGAATATAGGCGCAGGCGCCGTGACCTGCAACTTCGACGGCGTCGGCAAGCACCGCACCATCGTGGAGGATGGCGCATTCATAGGCAGCGACTCGATGCTGATAGCGCCGGTGAGAATAGGCGCAGGTGCAAGCACGGGAGCCGGGTCGGTGGTGACCAAGGACGTCCCACCCGGCGCACGCGTGGCCGGCGTCCCGGCCAGGGTCATCGCCGGCGGCAATCACGGCGAACGACGGGAATCATGAGGGCGCGCAAAGCACCGACAAGCGCCCGCAGGGAGGTGATACGCCTTGGACGGTGATGGCTCGTTAGAAGCCATAGCCCTTGTCGTATCCTTAGTTCTTCTCGGACTACTTGCTGCCGCGGACGGACACGAGTCCGCGGGGGGGCGTGCTAGCGCCCCGGAGCAGGGCAAAGCGCGGCGCAAGTCGTTGATCTCCAGCGATGACGTGCGCGCAACGGCGCAGGTTATTCTCGCAGTCGCGGCCGCCGCGGCCACTTTGTCGCTTGCCTTTTCCCAATCTGCCGGATGGGGCGTCGCCCTGCTGTGGACCGCCGTCCTTCTGGCCGGAATGATCCTTATGCAGGGCATCGCATTTGGCTTGGGCGCGCGATGGGGCGGCGCGACGCGCCTCGCACTTCCGTTGCTGTGGCCGCTGGCGTTGCTGGCGGCGCCGTTGGATCTGCTGCGCAAGGCAATCGCGTCGGCCATTGCCGGCGACTCCGAGCGACGCTCCAGCCGCGAGGATCCGGCGGACGCGCTGGTGAACGGGCTGCCCGGCCTCATGGCGGAGGGCGATGAGGAGGAGGAGCTTGATCCGCACGAGCGCAGGATGATCAGGTCTATACTGAAGCTGGACCAGACCACGGCACGCGAGATCATGGTGCACAGGATGGACATCCTGGCGGCGGACGCATCTTCAACGCCGGCGCAGGTTGCCGATCTGATGCACGAGAGCGGACACAGCCGGATACCGCTGTTCAGGGACTCGCTTGACGACATCGTGGGAGTCGTGCACTCAAGGGACTTGCTGCGCAACTTTGGCGCTGACGGCGAAGAGGTCCGGCTGACGGAGATCGTTCGTCCGGCGCTCTTTGTTCCTGACTCCAAGCGGGTGGACGATCTGCTTCGGGAGTTTCAGGAGCACCGCATTCAGGTGGCCATAGTCGTGGACGAGTACGGAGGAACGGCAGGGCTGGTGACCATCGAAGACCTGCTGGAGGAGATAGTGGGGGAGATCGAGGACGAGTTCGACGAGGATGAGCCACTTCACGAGATGCTCGATGAGCGCAGGGCCGTGATGGACGCGCGAATGCCACTCGACGAGGTCAACCGCGTGCTCTCGGTCAACCTGGAGGGTGACGGGTTCGACACGCTGGGCGGCCTGCTCTACCAGCAGCTGGGGAAGATGCCAAGCCCCGGCGATGAGCTGGAGGTGGACGGCCTGGACATCAGGGTGATTTCCACCCTGGGGCGACGCATCAAGAAGGTTGAGGTGGCGCTCAGGGCGGGGGATGGTGAGTAGGGGATAGAAAGTGTCCAGGGTGCTGGGGAACGGGAGCGGGGGAGTGAGATGTGGGATGACGGGCCAGCCTAAGCAAAGGAGCGGGGATGGGCATTGCCCATCCCAGCTATTTCTCTCTGCGAAATGGTGAGAACGTCCGGCGCTTGCGTGTTTGCCTCAATCCTCCGTGTCAGCTTCCAAGGCTTGTCGATCATGGTCATGGATTCTCCGCGGCGATTGCCGGTGTCTGCCGCGATCGCGATGGGGGGTGGTCGCCGGCATCACGAATGATGACATGCATGCTCCCAGGGTCCACGGGCTTGTCGTCCGGACTCCGTACGATACGGTCGAGCCGCTAGGACTGGTGGATTGCAGGCTTGTGGCTGCTGAACGGAGGAGGTGGCTGAGAAACACAAGAAAGCGGGGATGGAACTTGCCCATCCCCGCTCTTTCTCTATCCTAGATGGTGAGAACGGTTGCCATCGGCGCGGTGGCCGACTCACCTCCGCTCTACTTCATCATCATCTTGTCGTCCATCATCATCGCGTCTTCGCCGCACTTCTCGGACACGGTCATGATGGGAGTGGTCGCCAGCCTACCGGACACGCCGAAGGCTTCCAGCGTCCAGATGCCGTCGCCGGGATACCGGACGAATACGCTCGTGTCGTTCGGAGGCCTGGACGCGAGGTAGAAGTTCAACTCTGCAGCACCGGCAGCATTGACCTCGCCGGAGAACCAGATCAGGGACTCGTCCGAGTTCTTGACCAGGGAGAGGATGACTACCTCACCTGCACCGAAACCGGAGACCCACACGTTGAACTCATGACCGGCGAACTCGCTCAGGTCCTTCCGGTGGGGATTGCTTTCCTCGGTAGCATTGGATGCGCAGATGTTGCTGGTAACGATCGTCGCGCCGTCAGTCCTGGTGAGGGACTCCTGCGGCGAGACCGCCGCTTGGTTACCGCCTAGGGCTGTGCCCGTGCCAAGTGCTGCCACCAGCAGCAACGTCAGTATGAGAACGCCTTTGACCGACATAATCTTCTTCACTGCTGACAAGCCTCCCATTGCTCGTGATTGGTTCTGCGAAACGCCTGCTTTCCCCGGCTGGAGAGGTGCGCCGTCTTCCATTCCTTGTCACAAATCCGCCTAATCATAGTCACATCGTGCTTTTGTGTCAACCCTTATAGCTGGCAATTTTCGTGTTCTTTGGTGCGGACCGGCATGTTGCTGCCTGACGTCAAGCTGCGATGCGAGGTTCAGGGGAGCCTCGAAGGCCCGCGGCCAGTCTCAAGTGGGCGAGGCGGCATGCACGCGGCCGACAGAACGCCCGGCGATTTACTTGCAAGTGTACTCTGCTATAATTCCCGCTTGGCGCAGCGCCCATCTGCCACCGGGCCAGGGAGGGAATGGAACACGACGTAATCGAGAAGGTGACTCACCTTGTGTTCCAGCTTGCCGTCATACTGGCGGCAGCCAAGGTGGGTGGCGAGATATGCCAGCGCTTCCTGAAGACTCCCCCGGTCCTTGGTGAACTGGTCGTAGGAATCATCATTGGGCCGTTTGCCCTGGGCCAGATCGACATCCCCGGCCTGGGGCCGCTGTTCGAGGCTCCGCATAATGGCGGCTCCATTCCCGTATCGCTGGAGCTGTACTCCGTCTCTCAGATTGCGGCCGTGGTCCTGCTGTTCACCGCCGGACTGGAGACCGACCTCAAGCAGTTTCTCCGCTACGCCGGCCCAGCCACGGCAGTTGCAATAGGCGGCGTGGTGTTCCCGTTCCTGTTCGGCGTGGGCGCCACGTTTCTGTTCAGGCCGGGCGGCCTGGAGGGCGACCCGCTGCTGTACTCGGCCCTCTTCGTGGGCGCGGTCATGACGGCGACCTCCGTGGGCATCACCGCCAGGGTGCTGAACGACATCAACAGGCTGGACTCGCCCGAGGGCGTCACCATCCTCGCTGCCGCGGTGGTTGACGACGTACTGGGGATTCTGGTGCTCACTGTCATTCTGGGCCTCGCCGAGCCGGACCAAAGCGCGAGCATTGGAGGCGTGGCGCTGGTGGGGGCCAAGGCCATCGGCTTCTGGCTGACGCTGTTGGTGGGCGGAATCCTGTGCGCCAAGTACATTTCCGCGGCGCTGGGCTCGTTCCGCGGCACAGGTTCGGCGATAGCGCTTGCGCTCGCGCTGGCCTTCCTCGCGGCGGGCCTCGCGGAGAGCTTCGGGCTGGCCATGATCATCGGGGCGTACACGATAGGGCTGGCGCTGTCCGGGACACAGCTGGCCAAGCAGCTGGAGGAGCCCATCATGGCGGTGTACCACGGCCTGGTGCCCATCTTCTTTGTGGTGATGGGCATGCTGGTGGACGTGACGGTGATGGGCGGAGTAGTCCTGTTCGGCGCGGTGATCACCTTCCTGGCGATCCTGAGCAAGGTTGCAGGGTCGGGATTGCCGGCGCTATTCGCGGGGTTCACCAGGGCCGGCTCCTGGCGCATAGGCATAGGTATGCTGCCGAGGGGTGAGGTTGCCCTCATCATCGCAGGGATAGGGCTCTCGCGCGGGCTGATAGGCCAGGACGTGTTCGGCGTAGCAATCCTGATGACGGTCGTGACCACGCTGATGGCGCCGATGATCCTTGTGCCGTCGTTCGGCAGGGGCGGCCCCGGCCAGCGATGAGGGCGCGCTCAGGTTGCTTGCGGGAACGCAGGGCTGGTATAGTAGCGCCTGCCGGCCGCCGCGGATGACGCTCATAGTAGCGTTGACGAGGCCGGAAGGAGCGATCCGTCAGGCCCCTGTAGCTCAGAGGATAGAGCGCTGGCCTCCGAAGCCAGGTGCGTGGGTTCGAGTCCCGCCAGGGGCACCACGGCCGTCGCCGTCATCGGCATACCCCATTCGCGTATGGCCTGAACGTCGCGGCGGCATACCTGCCCGCGGCACTCTGCTGCGACGGACCTCAAACCCCATGCCTCCCTTCCAGATGCCGCTCCTGTGCTATTGACAGCGCCATACATTAGACTTATGCTTGCTTTTGCAAGTAGTTGCAGGAGCAAGGAATGGCAGGGCACAGCAACGTCGTAGCCACGCTCAGGGAGGCGGGATACCGCCTCACTCCGCAGCGCGTCATGGTGCTGCAGGCCATCACGGAAGGTGGGGGACACCAGACCGCGGAGGCGATTTATCGCGAGGTCATCAAGACGTACCCGTACCTGGACATCGCGACCGTCTATCGCATCCTTCAGCTGCTCAAGCGGCTGCACCTGGTCACCGAAATCGACCTGGGCGGTGACTCCGCTCGCTACGAGGTCGCGGAGCCAAACAAGCACCACCACATGGTCTGTCGCGAGTGCAGCCGCACCTTCGATCTCAGCCCGTCCTACCTCGAAGAGTTCAGGCTCCGTCTCGTGAACGAGTTTGGATTCGAGCCGGACCTGGAGCATTTTGCGATAGGAGGGCAGTGCGCGGAATGCGGTTCAGCGTAGCGAGGGCGGCACTCCTGACCCGCGAGACCGTGTTGGGCCGGGCCATCGGTAGATTGGCAACACCGGCAATACTCGCGCTTGCCGTGCTGGTGCTGGCTGCGGCCTGCGCATCGGAAGGAGAACCCGCGGACGGGGAGAAGCTCAGAGTGGTCACCACCGTATCGCCGATAACCAGCCTCGCAGAGAATGTGGGAGGCACACGCATCCGGCTGGAAGGAGTGGTGCCGGAGGGCACCAACTCGCACACGTTCAGCCCCGCGCCGTCCGTCGCCGTAACGCTCACGGAGGCTGACCTCTTCATCGCCAACGGCCTCTTTCTGGAGGAGCCTACCATCGAGATGGCCGAGGCCAACCTGAAGGATGGCGCTGTTATCCTGACCCTGGCGGACAAGGCCATCTCCGAGGATGAGTGGGTTTTCGACTTCTCCTTCCCGGAGTCGGACGGGCACCCCAACCCGCACCTGTGGACGTCGCCGCCGCTGGGCTTGCGCTACGCGGAGCTCATCCGCGACGCGCTCGTGGAGCTTGACCCGGACAACCGCGACTACTACGACGAGAATCTGGAGGCGCTGCGGGAGCGCATCGAGGACCTGGACGGCCGCATAGCGCGGGCCGTGGAGACCATCCCGCCGGCCAACCGCAAGCTGCTGACGTACCACGACTCGTTCCCGTTCTTCGGGCCGCGCTACGGGCTGGAGATCATCGGCGCGGTGCAGCCGTCGGACTTCACGGAGCCGTCGGCGCGTGAGGTGGCGTCGCTAATCAACCAGATCAGGGAGGCAGAGGTCCCGGCGATATTCGGCTCCGAGGTGTTCCCAAGCCCCGTCATGGAGCAGATTGCGAGAGAAGGCGGCGCGGAGTTCGTGGACCGGCTGCGGGACGACGACCTGCCCGGCGCGCCCGGCGACCCGCTTCACACCTACCTTGGCCTGATTCTCACGGACGTGCAGATCATCGTCGGCGCGCTGGGAGGCAGCACGGACGCCCTGGACGGGTTTGACTCCGGCCTCGTTTTTGAGGGCGAGAGCGGAGCAATCTACCCTCAGTAGGGAGCCGTCATGCTGCATCCAGTCCCACACGAGTACGGCCCGGTACCACCCATCGTGGAGCTGAAGGACTTGTCCTGCGGCTACGACGGGCGTGTCGTGCTGCGGGACGTCAACCTGAGCATCATGCCCGGGGACTTCGTGGGTCTGCTTGGGCCGAGCGGGTCGGGCAAGAGCACTCTGCTCCGCAGCCTTGTGGGCGCCGTCGACCTGTATCACGGTGACGTGATCGTGGAGGGGCACTCCGTCGCGAGGAAGCGGCCCAGGACAGGCTACGTGCCGCAGCTGGAGACCATCGACTGGAACTTTCCTGTGACCGCCTGGGAAGTGGTGATGATGGGGTGCACGGCGGACAGTCCGGCACTGCCCTGGTACGGGAAGGCGGTGCGGAAGAGGGGAATGGAAATCATGGAGCGGCTGGGAATCGCCGCGCTGGCGGGCCGGCACATTCGCGAGCTCTCGGGCGGTGAGCAGCAGCGCACGTTCCTGGCGAGGGCGCTGGTGAGCAATCCGCGGCTGCTTATCCTGGACGAGCCCACGTCCGGCGTGGACATCAAGACGCGGGACGACGTGATGCACCTGCTGGACGAGCTGAACCATCAGGACATCACGGTGATTATGAGCACCCACGAGATCAACGCGGTGGCCGCCCACCTGCCGCGCGTCGTGTGCCTCAATGGCAGCGTCATCGCGGACGGGCCGCCCGCGGATGTGTTCACAAGCGAGCTGCTGAGCCTCACCTACGGCGCACACATGCCCATCACCCAGTACGAAGGCATTACGCTGGTGGCGGAGACGCCGCACTTCTTCGGGAGGGACAACCACTCCGCCGGCGAGCGGAATGGAGCAGGGAAGTAGAGAGGGACTCAGTGTTCGAGCCATTCCAGTACGAGTTCTTCGTCAAGGGAGCAATCGCAGCCACGCTTGTGGGCGGGCTTTGCGGTTTCGTGGGCGTGTACGTTGTGCTGCGCGGAATGTCCTACATCGGCCACGGGCTGGCCCACGCCATCTTCGGGGGCGCGGTGGTGAGCTACGTCATGTCCATCAACTTCTTTGTGGGCGCGAGCGTGTGGGGGTTCGTCTCCGCGGTGCTGATCAACATGACCACGCGCAGGCAGAAGATAGGCGCGGACGCGGCGATCGGCATTGTGACGACGGCGAGCTTTGCGCTGGGCATCGCGCTCATCAGCCGGTACAAGACCTTCACGCGCAGCTTCGATGCTGCGCTGTTCGGCAACATCCTGGGCGTCACATACGGCGACCTGCTGGCGATCGTCGCTGTCGTGGCTGCGACCGCGCTGATAGTGATCGTGGCATACAAGCAGTTCCTGTTCACCGCCTTCGACCCGGAAGTGGCGCAGTACTACGGCGTGCACACAGGGTGGGTGGACTCGATGCTTGCGCTGGTGCTGGCGGCCTCCATCGTGGTATCGATGCAGGTGCTGGGCGTGACGATGATAGCCGCGGCAATCGTCATACCGCCTATCATCGCGAGGCTTCTGACCAACAGCTTCGGCAGCATGATGCTGCTGTCCGCGGGCGTGGGCGCGCTGTGCGGCCTGGGCGGGATATACCTCAGCTTCTACGTGGACGTGTCGTCCGGTGCGACGGTGGTGCTGTTCTCCGCGGCGCTGTTCGTGGCGGCGCTGGGCTACGCGTCGCTGCGCTCGCGGCTGGCCGCCGCCAGGGGCAGACTGGCAGGTCGGGCGGCGCTTTCCGACGTGGACGGCGGCGCTTTCCACTGATTCGGCCGTTGCCAATTGAGACCGCGTTCAGGCAACCGTCGAATTTGCCTCTCATAGTTGTTGACTCGCAATGAGGGTGTGAATATACTTGCTTCCGATGCTTGAGGGCCTTACCTCGGGTGTGCCTGTGGATCAATCGTCGTCCCACAGAGTCCGGCAACAGGCGGATAGATGAAAGTAGGCGTTCCCAGAGAGACAACGGCAGGCGAGAGAAGGGTGGCGCTGGTCCCGGATGCCGTGGCAAGGCTGGTGGCATCCGGCTGTGAGGTGGTGGTGGAGTCGGGAGCGGGCGAGGCAGCCACCTACGACGACGATTCGTATACACAGGCGGGCGCATCCATAGCGCCCGACGCTCCGACCGTCTACGGCGAGGCGGACGTGGTGCTAAAGGTGCAGGCGCCCGGGATGAGCAAATCGCTCGGCAAGCACGAGGCGGAGCTACTTGCCAAGGGTTCGACCCTCATCGCACTCCTGCAGCCCCTGACCAACCTTGACCTGGTCCGCACGCTCTCGGAGCGCGGCGTCACCAGCTTCAGCATGGACACCATCCCGCGCATAGCACGCGCGCAGAGCATGGACGCACTGTCGTCCATGAGCTCGCTGGCGGGCTACAAGGCAGTGCTGATGGCGTCCAACTCGCTGCCCAAGTACTTCCCCATGATGATCACGGCCGCGGGCACGTACGCGCCTGCCAAGGGCCTGGTGCTGGGCGCGGGAGTCGCGGGCCTGCAGGCCATTGCGACTGCGCGGCGTCTTGGGGCCGTGCTGCAGGCATTCGACGTACGTCCGGTCGTCAAGGAGCAGGTGGAGAGCCTGGGCGCAACATTCGTTGGTCTCACCGAGGAGATGCACACAGAGGACGCGGGCGGCTACGCAACGGAGCTTGCGGAGGAGACGCAGCGCAAGGAGCGCGAGCTCATCCACACCTACGCCAAAGACGCAGACTTCGTCATCTGCACGGCGCTGATTCCAGGGCGGCCGGCGCCGCTCCTGATAACCGAGGACATGGTGAAGGACATGCGCCGCGGCTCGGTCATCATGGACCTGGCGGCGGAAGCCGGCGGCAACTGCGAGCTGACGGAGCCGGGCGAGGAGGTCGTGAAGCACGGCGTGATCATCAACGGGCCGCTCAACCTGGCCAGCACCATGCCGCTGCACGCCAGCCAGATGTACTCACGGAACATCTCTACCCTGTTCAACCACCTGGTGAAGGACGGCGAGCTTGCGCTGGACTTCAACGACGCGATTGTGCAGGGCTGCTGCATCACCCATGACGGCAGCGTGGTCTACGAACCGGCGCAGGCTCGCCTGTCGGAAGCCGGGAGCCGGTGAAGGAGCGAGCCGCATGATAGAGGGGCTACTCGTATCGCTGTTCGTGTTCGTGCTGGCGGTGCTCGTGGGCTTTGAGGTCATCAGCAAGGTGCCTCCAATCCTCCACACGCCGCTCATGTCCGGCTCCAACGCCATTTCGGGTATCGTGCTCATTGGCGCGCTCGTCGTCGTCGTGCGCAGCGATTCAATAATCGGCGACGCGCTGGGGATTGGCGCAGTGGCACTGGCCACGATCAACGTCGTTGGCGGGTTTATGGTCACCGACCGCATGTTGCAGCTGTTCAGGAGGCGGCCGGACAGGCCGAACGAATGACGCTTGTCAATCTAGTCAACCTTGCATACCTGCTGTCGGCGGTGCTGTTCATCGTCGGCCTCAAGCGGCTGAGCTCGCCGGCCACAGCGCGCTCAGGCAACATGATGGGCGCCACCGGCATGCTCATCGCCGTGGTGGTGACGCTGATCGACCGGGAGGCGCTGGACTACGCGCAGATTGCGGCCGGCATGGTGATCGGCGCAGGCGCGGGCGCAGTCCTGGCTCGCACCATCAAGATGACGGCCATGCCGCAGATGGTGGCAATCTTCAACGGTCTGGGCGGGGGTGCATCCGCGCTGGTGGCCTCCGGCGAGTTCCACAAGCTGAGTTCGGACGGGGCAAATGTGGGCGCGGACGTGGGCGTGACTATCATGCTTGGCACCTTCATAGGCGCTGTGACGCTTTCGGGCAGCTTCATTGCGTTCGGGAAGCTGCAGGACATCGTCACTGGCCGGGCCATAAGCTCGCCCATCATCAAGGCATTGAACCCCATCCTGTTCCTCGTCGCGCTGGGCCTCGGCGGATACCTGGTGTTCGTGCTCGCGGATGGCGCGAGCATGTCCGAGGCGGCGCCGCTGTTCCTTGGGCTGGTGTTGGTATCGCTCGCGCTGGGCATCTTGCTGGTCATGCCGATAGGCGGAGCGGACATGCCGGTGGTGATTGCTCTGCTCAACTCGTACTCCGGGCTGGCTGCCGCAGCCGCTGGTTTCGTGCTGGACAACATGGTGCTGATCATCAGCGGCTCGCTGGTGGGCGCGTCCGGGTTCATCCTGACCCGCATCATGTGCATCGCGATGAACCGCTCCATCTGGAACGTGATGTTCGGCGCATTCGGCGCGCAGGCCACGGGACCGGACCAGGCGGGAAGCGAGGGACGGCAGGCGCAGTCGACCACGGCAGAGGACTCTTCGATTGTGCTGGCGTACGCCAAGTCGGTCATCTTCGTGCCGGGCTACGGACTGGCTGCAGCCCAGGCGCAGCACCAGGTGAAGGAGCTGGCGGACCTGCTGCAGTCGAAGGGCGTCGAGGTGAGGCACGCGATTCACCCCGTCGCTGGCCGGATGCCGGGCCACATGAACGTGCTGCTTGCCGAGGCAGACGTGCCCTACGACCAGCTGTTTGCGATGGAGGACATCAACGACGACTTTGACAGGACGGACGTTGCGGTGGTGGTTGGCGCCAACGACGTGACCAACCCGGTGTCCCGCGACGTGCCGGACAGCCCCATCTACGGGATGCCCATCCTGAACGTGGACAGGGCCAGGAACATCATCTTCATCAAGCGGAGCCTGAGCCCCGGATTCGCGGGCATTGACAACCCGCTGTTCTACAATCCGAAGACCAGGATGTATTTCGCCGACGCCCGTCGCGCGCTGACGGACCTTGTGAACGCAATCAAGGAGCTCTAGGCGGGGGCGTCTCCGTCTCCGCGCCGCCGGCCGCGGCGGCTACAGGTAGCTCTCGAAGCGGTTGCGGCTGTCCACCAGAATGTTGTATTCCGTGACCGGGCTGTCGGTCAGCTCGAACCCCATGACGATGATCTGGTCGCCCACCTTGATGAGGTGAGAGGCGGCGCCGTTCATGCAGATGACGCCTGAGCCTCTTTCGCCGACCATCACGTAGGTCTCCAGCCTTGCGCCGTTGGTGTTGTCCACCACCAGCACCCGCTCACCGGGCCACAGACCGACCCTGTCGATGAGGTCTTCGTCTATTGTTATGCTGCCGATGTAGTCGAGGTTGGCCTCCGTGACGGTGGCCTTGTGTATCTTCGATCTCAGGAGCCAGCGCATAGGTACGAGTCTCCCCTTTCAAGTGGAAGCTCCAAGTCAACCGCCCAATTATACACCATTCCCAGCATAGGTGAGAGGCACTTGCTAATGCTATGCTCACCAAGGATAACTCCGATTATCCTATACTAGGTACATATGCAATTGAAGGAGGTCGTATGGAAATTCGTGGTAGGAACGATAAAGCGCTAACAGCCGGGGCTTTCAGGACTGAACTGGCTAAAGTGATTGATGAGGCACAGGGTCGTGGTGAGACCTCGGTAGAAGTTAACTCCGGACAGCTTCATAGGCGAATCGGAGGCTATCCTGGTTCTTCCCACAGGATGCCAATGTGCTGCGAAGTAATGTATAAAGAGATGAAGGAGGGAGATAGAATCCTTGACAAGCCCCCGAAAGGAAAGGGGGCCTCTCTGACTATAAGTTACTCGCTTCCCCGGCCTGCGCCTCCTCTGCCTTGACAGGTAACCTCCTTTCTGGAACTGAGGACTATACCTTTCGACACCACCAGCTCCAGAGGCACCCGCTCAAATGGTTCGACAGGCTCACCCAGAGCTTGTCGAAGGGCGTGAGCGGACGCACTCACAACACCTCAATCACCAAGCGGCAGTGGTCGCTGGGGCCCCACTCGTCCGGCTCGTTCAGGGCGCGGACGCTCATCGATTTCAGGAGCGGACGTGACGCAAAGACGAAGTCCAGCTGACGCGTGGCGGATTCCGGCTTCTGCCGGGTAGTGTAATACGTCGGGACGTTCCTGCTGTCCCGCGGCAGCTCGTCCGGCCAGGGATCGGCCTGCCTCCCGTTCGGATACTGCGGCCCGGCGAACGACAGTCCCAGAGCCTCCATCCTGTCGAATACAGTCCGGTAGCGCGCCGCCCAGTATCGACTGCCGTAGTCCCCGTACCCGTGCAGGATGTTGAGGTCACCCGCAGCAATGATGCGATGTCCCCGCTCTCTGCCAATGAACGCCTCTGTCAAGTCTGAGATGACTCGATGCGCGGAGCCGTCGGATACGATCCAGCTGCCGCCGGCGGTTTTGCGGGGACGCCTCCACTGCGCGTACATCGATACCACGAATAGCGGGTCGCCCTCCGGCGGCGTGATTCGAGCGGCGGCAAGCGTTCCCGGGATGCTGACGGCGAAGTAGTTCATGTCGGCTACGGCTATGGGCATGGACTCAATCCACTCCACCTTGATTCTGTCGGATAGCCTGACGACCGCCGTGCGCCATTGCTGTGCGTGCCGGTAGCCGCCGGTTATCTCGAAGGGTCCGGGGTTGACCTCCAGCAGGTCGGCCACGTCCTCCGGCGGTGGTGCCGCCTCCTGTAGGAGCGCAAGGTCGGCATCCATGTCAAGCAGCCAACGCCACGACTCGCTCTTGCAGGCTATGTTCCACGAGACGATTCTCATTTCGTTGCCTCCGACTCGCTCCGGGTTTGAGTGTCACAT
>DAOUKJ010000041.1:0-9756 GCA_034421435.1 Dehalococcoidia bacterium
GACGGCACGCAGATCGTGTTCATGTCGGACAGGCGGGATGGGCGCTACGACATCTACCTGATGAACGCGGACGGAACGGGACAGGTGCGCATCACCGAGAGCTTCCACAGCGGTCAGCCTGCGTGGAAGCCCGCCGGCGGCTAGCCGGCCGCAGGCGCGAACGGCGCGCTACATCTTCTCCGGCGCTTCCATGCCCATGAGCGACAGGGTCCTGCGCAGCGCGATTGCAGACGCCTGCACCAGCTTGAGGCGCGCTCTTGTGATGGCCTCGTCGCCGGGAGCGGTGGAGACGACGCGGCACTGCTGGTAGAACCAGTGGAACGCCGTCGCCAGGTCCTGCGAGTAGTGGGGCAGGTGATGCGGCTCAAGCTTCACGGCCATTGACTCGATGAGCTCCGGCAACTCCAGTATCTTGCGTATGAGGGCAAGTTCCGCCGGGTCGGTGAGCAGCGACACGTCGCCGTTGCTGTGGTCGATGCCGTTCTCGGCGGCTAGGTTGAGGATGCTGGCCACGCGGGCGTGGGCGTACTGGACGTAGAAGACGGGGTTCTCGTTGGAGTTCTTCTTGGCCAGCTCCAGGTCAAACTCCATCTGGCTGTCGGGCGAGCGGGCCAGGAAGAAGTAGCGGCACGGGTCGGTGCCCACCTCGTCCAGCAACTCCTGCAGCGTGATGACCTCGCCGGCGCGCTTTGAGGCGCGCAGTATCTGCTGGCCGCGCTTCAGAGTGACAAGCTGGTGGATGATGATGGTGAGCCGGTCCGGGTCGATGCCCATCGCGCCGATGGCGGCCTTCATGCGCGATACGTGACCTTGGTGGTCGGCGCCCCAAACGTCGATGACGCGAGAGAAGCCGCGCTCCACGAACTTGTTGTAGTGGTAGGCCACGTCGGCGGCGAAGTAGGTGGGCACACCGCTGCCCCTGACCAGCACGTTGTCCTTGTCCTCGCCGAGCGCCGTTGACACGAACCACGTTGCGCCCTCCCGGTCCGCAAGGTGGTTGTTGCGGGCGAGCGTGTCCATCGCCTTCTCGTACTGGCCGTCGTTGTAGAGGGTGTGCTCCCTGAACCACACGTCGAAGTCGATGCGGAGGCGCTCCATGTCACTTTGGATGCCTTGCATCATCTTGCCGAGGCCGATGCGCCCGAGCTCTTCGATGGCCTGCTCCGCGGGCAGGTCCAGCAGGCGGTCGCCGTCCTCGTCCGCGATCTCCTTCGCCACGTCGACCATGTACTCGCCGACGTAGCCGCCCTGGGGCAGCTCCGCGTCCCGCCCAAGGGTCTGCTGGTAGCGGGCGTAGAGGGAGCCGTAGAAGTTGTCCATCTGGTTGCCGGCGTCGTTGAAGTAGTACTCGCGTGTGACGCTGAATCCGGCGGCGTCGAGCACCCTGGCGAGCACGTCGCCGAGGACGCCGCCGCGGGCGTGGCCTACGTGAATCGGCCCCGTGGGGTTGATGCTCACGAACTCGACTTGCACGCTCTCGCCCTTGCCCAGTGAGACGTTGCCGAACGCCGCGCCCTCCTCAAGGACGGTCTCCACCTGGCCGGCCAGCCATCGCGGCTCCAGCGCGAAGTTGATGAAGCCCGGCGGCTCCACCCACACGCGCGCCAGGGCGTCGCTGGCCGGGATGAGCGGGACGAGGCGGTTCGCGATCTCGAGCGGGTTCATGCGCAGGGAGCGCGCCAGCCTGAGCGGCAGGCTGGAGGCGTAGTCGCCGTGGTCTGGGCTGGACGGATGCTCCACCGGCACGTCGATGGGCGGCGCGGAGGGCAGTTGCCCCGACGCCTGTGCCTCGGCGAGGGCGTTGGCCAGCATGTCCCGTATGAGGTGCATCGCAATCACGGGGGATATGTTATAGCCGAATGAGCGGTTTGGCTAGGGGTGGGTGGGGGAGTGGGGCGGCAATGCGCCTCCGCCTGAAGCAGCAGTCCTACCGTACGCTCATGGTGAGCCTGTCGAACCATATGAGCGGACGGCGTGGGAGCTGGAGGCCGCTCCTACGCAGAGAATGTGGAGGTATAGTGTATCAATCTCCACCCAACAGGAGAGAGGTATATGACTAGCGAGGAGACCATCACCGTGACTCGGAGAGAGTACGACGCTCTTATGGAGCGCAACAGTCGGCTTGAGGACTTGCTGGCGGCCCAGGACGCCGACAACGGCGTGCGTGTTCCCCACGATGTTGCTCTCGACATCATGCGGGGCAAAGGCCCCGTTTTGGCGTTTCGGAATCACCGGGGCCTTACCCTTCGGGAGCTGTCTGAGAGAACGGGAGTCGCCGCGGGGTACATCTCCGAGATCGAGCGCGGGCTCAAGCCGGGATCGACGCAGGCCCTGACTCGCATCGCCAGCGCGCTCGGCACCACGATAGACGTGCTGGTGGGTGAGTAGCTCTCCGGCGATGAGCCACTGTCCGCGACCGCCGTCCGCTCACCTGGTTCGACGCGCTCACCATGAGCGGACGGTGCAGACGCCGCATCGCTACCCCCCCAAGTTTGACACCACGCCTGCGTGAGGCTATAATGGCTGCTCCCGGAGGCGCGCGGGACTTGTGCTCGCGGACAGCCTCCTTCCCGGTACCGCCTAAGCTTCGAAAGAAAGGGGTGATAGCTTGTCCCAGGTGGTGGTGAGAGAGGGCGAGACCTTCGACAGCCTCTTGAGGCGCTTCAACAAGCGGGTGCAGATGGACGGCATCCTCTCCGAGGCGCGGCGCAGGTCCCACTTCGAAAAGCCCAGCGTACAGCGCAAGCGCAAGGCCGCGGCCAAGCGTCGCAAGAGCATTCGCAGCACCAACGCTGCCAGCGGCATAGGCCGGCGCCGGTAGCCCGTTCGCATACACGCATGCCACTCAAGGATCGCCTCGACGAGGACCTCAAGAGCGCCATCCGAGCACAGGACGCCCTTCGACGCAACGTGCTGCGCTCTCTACGCTCGGAGGTGCACAACGAGGAGATCGCGCAGCAGAAGCCGCTGGATGACGACGACGCCATCATCGGCGTCATCTCCAGGCAGGTGAGGCAGCGCCGCGAGAGCATCTCCGAGTTCCGCAAGGGCAACCGAGACGACCTCGTGGAACGCGAGGAGTCCGAGTTGGCAGTCCTGCTTGAGTACCTGCCTCAGCAACTCACGCCTGAGGAGATCGCCGACCTGGCGCGCCAAGCCGTCAGTGAGGTCGGCGCCCGCGGCCCGGGCGACAAGGGCAGGGTGATGGGCAAGCTGATGCCCAGCGTGAGGGGCCGCGCCGACGGCTCAGTCGTAAATGAGGTAGTTACCGGCATCCTGGAGGCGATGTGAGGCCAACGGGGATGCGCCGGTGAGATTCGGCATCGTGGTCTTCCCCGGCACGTGGAGCGACGGCGACTGCCACCACGTCGCCACATCCGTTCTGGGCCAGGACGCCCGCTATGTGTGGCACAAGGACACCGACCTGTCGGGCATCGACTGCGTTGTGCTGCCCGGCGGCTTCTCCTACGGCGACTACCTCCGCACGGGGGCCATCGCGCGCTTCTCGCCTGTAATGGACGCGGTGGAGCGTTTCGCGGACGCGGGCGGGCTTGTGATCGGCATATGCAACGGGTTCCAGGTCCTGTGCGAGGCCGGTCTGCTGCCGGGTGTGCTGACCAGGAACCATCACGTGCAGTTCCGCTGCCAGTGGGTCGACCTGCGCGTGGAGACCACCGACACGCCTTTCACCGCCGCGTGCGAGAGGGGAGACGTGCTGCGCATCCCTATATCGCACGGCGAGGGCAGCTACTACGCCGACCCCGATACGATCGCGATGCTCAACGCAGGCGGCCGCGTGGCCTTCCGCTACTGCTCGCCGGACGGTGAAGCGACGACCGACGCCAACCCCAACGGCTCACTGCAGAACATAGCGGGCATCACAAACGCCCGTGGCAACGTTCTGGGCATGATGCCGCACCCGGAGCGGTGCTGCGAGGCTGTGCTCGGCGGCACGGACGGGCGCCGCATCTTCGAGTCCGTGCTGAGAGCGATGGCGTGACCGGCGCGCAACTGCAGCGCGCGAGCCTTGCGCTCCGAAGCACTCCTGCAACACTCCAGTCCATCATTGTGACGTAGCACATGCCTGTCTCCAAGGAAATCCTCGACGAGATAGCCCTCTCGGAGGCGGAGTACGCCGCCATCGTGGAGCGGCTCCGCCGTGAGCCGAACCCGCTGGAGCTTGGCATGTTTGGCGCGCTGTGGAGCGAGCACTGCGGCTACAAGCACTCCAAGCTGCTGCTGCGACGGCTGCCGTCGCACAGCCCGCGGCTGCTGGTTGCGCCGGGCACGGAGAATGCCGGCGTGGTCGACATCGGTGACGGCCTGGCGGTCGTGATGAAGGTCGAGTCCCACAACCACCCCTCGGCGGTGGAGCCGTACCAGGGCGCCGCGACGGGCGTTGGCGGCATCGTGCGGGACATCCTTGCGATGGGCGCCAGACCCATCGCGCTGCTGAACTCCCTGCGCTTCGGGCCGCTCGACGGCGCGAGAAACCGGGAGCTGTTCGCGGGCGTCGTGGGTGGCATCTCGTGGTACGGCAACTGCATCGGCGTGCCGGACGTGGGCGGCGAGGTCGCGTTCTCGGAGTCGTACTCGGGCAACCCGCTTGTCAACGCGCTGTGCCTGGGGCTGGTGGAGGCAGACGGCGTGGTGCGCGCGAGGGCGTCCGGCGAGGGCAACCTGCTGGTGCTGGTGGGCGCGGACACGGGAGTCGACGGCATTCACGGCGCGTCCGGGCTGGCCTCCCGCACGTTCGAGGAGGAGCGGGAGATGCGGCCCACTGTGCAGGTGGGCAACCCGTTCCTGGAAAAGGTGCTGATCGAGGCGTGCCTGGAGGTGCTGGAGACCGGCCACGTGCTGGCGATGCAGGACCTCGGCGCGGCAGGACTCACAAGCACGGTCGTGGAGTCGGTGGCGCGCGGCGGCGCCGGGGCCGTGGTCGACGTGTCGAAGGTGCCGCGGCGCGAGCGCGGCATGTCGCCCTACGAGGTGATGCTCTCGGAGTCACAGGAACGGATGCTCGTGGTGGTAGCGCCGGAGCACGAGGCATCCGTGAGGAGCGTGTTCGACAAGTGGGACCTCGAAAGCTCGGTCATCGGAACGGTGACCGGCGATGGCTTGGTGCGCATCTTCGACGGCGACAGCGAGGAGGCTACGCTCCCGGTCGACGTGCTGACAGACCCGCCTCTATACATCCTACATGGCGAGACGCCCGCGTACATGGAGCAGACGCGCGGGGTGAACCTTGAAGCGCTGCCGCTGCCTGGGGATGGTGCGGGCGCGGTGCTGCTCCGGTTGCTAGCCTTCCCGGACATCGCTGGCAAGGAGTGGATCTATCGCCAGTACGATCACCAGGTGCAGACGAACACCCTGCAGCCGCCGGGCGGAGACGCCGCCGTGCTCAGGATCAAGGGTACGTCAACGGCCATCGCGCTTGCGACGGACGGCAACGGCCGCTACTGCTACCTGGACCCGGTCGCGGGTGGCGCCATCGCGGTTGCTGAGGCATGCCGCAACCTGGCGTGCGTCGGCGCGGAGCCGCTCGCTCTCACCGACTGCCTGAACTTCGGCAACCCGGAACGGGCGGAGGTGTCCTACCAGCTGGAGGGCTGCATCGATGGTATGGTGCAGGCGTGCGAGGCGTTCGGCATACCGGTCATCAGCGGCAACGTGAGCCTGTACAACGAGACGAGAGGCGCTGCCGTCTGGCCCACGCCGGTTGTGGGCGCGCTGGGCCTGATCGAGGATGTGCGGCTCCGGTGCGACATCGCGTTCAACACTCCCGGCAGCGAGGTTGTCCTGATTGGCGCATCGGATGTGTCCGGCGAGGCGGGCGCGCTGGCTGGCAGCGCGTACCTGGAGGCGGAGCACGGCGTGGTCGCGGGCGTACCGTCGATTGACCTTGACCTTGAGGTTCGCGTGCAGCGGCTGAGTCGAAGGGCGATTCGCGATGGACTGCTGGAGTCGGCGCACGACTGCGCGGACGGCGGGCTGGCGGTGGCGCTCGGAGAGAGCTGCATTGCCGGTCGGACGGGATTCCGCGGTAGAGCCGAGGTGAGCGGACGGTGGGATGCGGCGCTCTTCGGTGAGGCGCAGTCGCGCATCGTGGCATCGCTTGCCGCGGACGCTCTGCCCGCATTCGAGCGGCTCGCCGCCGAGGAAGGCGTACCATGGGCGCGGCTGGGCAGCACGGGCGGCGATTCGCTGACGCTCCCGGGCGTCATGGACGTCTCGCTGGCCGCGCTGGAGGACGCGTGGCGGCATGGGCTGGAGCGGGCAGTGGGGTGGTCTGCGCCTGAGCTTAGGCCGGAACAGGCCGGCGGCTAGGCGGCAGCCTGGCCTGGCAGAATCCAACGCCGCATTGAGGGTGTATCTGAATGATTTGGGTAAGGCGCTTCTTCGTATTGCCCGTGGGGGCGGTATTTCTCGTCCTTCTGGCGTTCACGCTTTTCGGCTCCAGGGTTTCGGCGACGCTCTACGACGCGGAGTTCTACAAGCGACATCTTGCTGAGCAGCAGGTCTACGGCTTCGTCCTGGGCGACCTCACGACGGCCTCCATAGAGGAGCTTCGCAGCAAACCTCCGGACTTCTTCTCGATTGACCTGCCGGACAACCCGATTGACGCATTGGGCCTGCCAACGACCGACCTGGTGCGGTCCCTGAACGTCGTGTTTCCGCGTGACTGGGTGCAGCTGCAGATGGAAGGGGCAATCGATCAGGTTGTCGGCTACCTCAACGGGGAGCGCGACGAGCTGGACGTTCACTTGGCGATTGATGAGCGGGTTCCGACCACGTCGGATGAGCTGAAGTCGCTGATCGGCAGATCGCGCATTCACGCCTTGGTGCTGGAGCACTACGTGGCCGCGGAGGTTGACGAGGCACTAGCGCAGGGTGCAGAGCCCCTTGGAGTGCGCCTGGACAGGGACGACGTGGTCGCCGCCATCGATGGGAGCGTGCCTGAGGAGTGGCTCAGTTTGCACGTCAACGCTGCCATCGACGAAGTCGAGGCGTACATGTCCAGCAAGCAGGATTCGTTGAGAATCCACGTGCCGCTGTACGAGCGCGCAGATGCGGCTATAGAGGAGCTGAACGCGCTGTATGCAGGCTCCAGCCTGGACAGCGGCCAGCTTGCAGAGCAGATCGCCTCAGAGCTAGAGGCGGCGCTGCCGCCACGCGTGCAGTTTTCCTTCGGCGTCTCGCTGACCGCAGCTGAGGTGGCCGGGACGGTCGCGCCTGAACTGTCCGGCCCGTGGCTCGATGAGCAGGCCAGGCTGGTGGTGGCAGGCGCCGCGCCGTACATCATCGGGAAGACGGACGACTTTAGCGCCAACATATCCACTGTCGAGGGGCGAAAGGCGTCTCTGGCGGCGGTTGAGGCGCTGGTACTGGAGAGGCTTGAGGGTCGCCTTGATGCCCTGCGCGAGTGCGGGCGTGGCGAGATGCCGTTCGGCGCGAGCGTTCCCATGCGCAACGAGCTGCCGAGGTGCTCACCACAGGGAACCGGCACGGACGCGCTGCTGGACACGATAGACGTGGACGTAGCCGGAGAGGTGGCTCGTCTCGTCGGCAGCGACTTCCCGGACTCCGTCGAGTACACCCACGAGGACTTGCGCCGGGGAATGGGCGGAGAGGCGTCGAGTAGCGTGCTGGCCATGGACCGGCTGCGAGTCCTGTTCAGCGATGGATGGACATACACTGAAGCCGACCTGCTGGAAGACTGGACTGACGAGGACGGCGACGCGGTGGATAACCTGCGAACCCTGCTGACCGACGGCTGGCGGCTGACTCAGGCCGACCTGGACGACCTGGCATCCGCGGATGACGACAGCGCCTCCGCATCCGAGTCACTGGAGCGTGTCAGATCGCTGCCGGTGGGCTCGGCGGGGTTGACGCTCGTGGCCGCGCTGGTGCTGGTGGCGCTGCTGGCCTCCGCAGGTCTGCTCGGCGGGCAGACCTGGCGCGGCAGGATAGCGTGGGCGTCGGGGACGCTTGCCGTAACGTCACTGTTGCTGCTGTTGGTGGTCACCCTGTCAATCGGCCCGGTGCTCGACAGCGCAATAGGGGAGCTGAAGGCCCAAGCCGCGGAAGATCTGGGCAGCCCCGCAGCGCGCCTGGGCATGAACAAGACGTTGGACGTTGTTCAGTCGATGGGAGACGACTTCGTAGGCGGGGTAGCGCGGAGCAGCCTGTGGCTGTTCGTGATTGGCGCCGTAGCGTTTGGGCTAACATTCGTCCCCGAGGAGTTCATCAGCCGGTTCCGGCGGCCGCGGCAAGACAGCTAGCCGCCGGCTCCCCAGTGACCGGGGCGACGCGTCCTCTCGCGCCAGCGTCGCAGCGTGCCCCAGTTCTTGAGCGCGATCCGCCAGGTCGGCAGGTCGTACGGGCGGTCGGTCAGGCCGCGCACGCGGGTCATCACGTCGTCCGTGAGCGGCGGGCCGTGGCCGAAGCACGCAACGTCGGCTTCCAGCTCTCGCAGCGAGTGTAGGGAAGCGTCGAGCTCCCTGCGCTTCGAACGATCCCACATGAGCGGGCGGCTGAGCCGGTCGATGTTGTTGATGACGGAGTCGCCAAGGAAGAGCACCTTGGGCGACGTTAGAACGGTGCAGATGCTGCCGGGGGTGTGCCCAGGCGAGTGGATTACCCTGAGACCGCCCATGCAGGGCACTACGTCGCCGTGCTCCAGCGTCTCGTGTACGGGCGTGTCTGGAAAGGCGACCCGCGTCTCGGTTCTGCGTGGCCCGCCGCCTCCGGCGCCGGTAAGCCTCAGCGCCAACCGGTACCACGCAGGGGGCGATTCGCCTTCGTCGCCCTTGCGGAGCTGCAGCGAGCCGTCCTGACCCGCGACGGTCTCCGCGCTGTGTGCGACGATGCTTGCTCCGGTGAGCTCGTGCAGTTCGGCGGCGCTGCCGGAGTGGTCGAAATGGAAGTGCGTGACGATGATCCTGCGGAGGTCCGACGGGCTGCGTCCCAGCTTGCGAATCTCCTTCACGATGGCCTCGCCGTTGCCGGAGATGCCCGTGTCCACGACGGCCATCTGCTCGTCGGCGAGAAGAACGACGTTGCTGCCGTTGACGTTGTCCAGGCGGTGTACGCCGGGGGCGATTTCCATGCGCGGGCTGCTCCATTCGCCGGGCCGTTTGGGGGTCGCCCGGCAACGTTCCGTATTGTATGCCTGCCCTGTGTCGCTGTCCAGCGAATTGAGCGGCCGCCGAGGCAACGGCCCCAATCGACTGCCTCGATTGTGATAGAATGAACAAGATATGCTGCTCACAGGTCTTGGATGGACTCAGCCACGTCTGGCGTAGAGGTTCGGCGGCGCCGAAAGCCGCGCATATTCTACGGCTGGTGGATCGTAGGCGGGTGCTTCTCGCTTCAGATGCTGGTGGGATCGCTGATGATCCACAGCTTCACCGCGTACTTCCCATTGCTACAGACGCAGTTCGGCTGGAGCCGCTCCGTGCTGTCCGGCGCGTTCGCTCTTTCGCGAGCTGAGAGCGGCCTGCTCGGGCCTCTCCAGGGTTGGCTGATCGACAAGTTCGGTCCCAGGGTGATGGTGAGAGGAGGCATGCTCCTCTTCGGGCTGGGCTTCATCATGTTCAGCACCCTGGACTCCGTGCTGGACTACTACGTGGCTTTCCTCCTGATGGCTCTCGGCTCCAGCGTGGGCGGTTTCCTGACAGTCGCAACTACCGTCGTGAACTGGTTCGAGAGGCGCCGGGGCGTGGCGATGGGCATTGCCATGAGCGGCTTCGGCAT
>DAOUKJ010000042.1:0-7885 GCA_034421435.1 Dehalococcoidia bacterium
AGCAACACCCGCCCATGTCCCGGCAGACGCGCGCCAGCTTCGGCGCGTTGAATCCGAGGTACACTCCCACCACCACCCCCAAGACCAGTTTGAGCATTCGTCACCTCCCCGACCACAGGATTCTACCATACACCGGCCTGTTCATACAGAAACGAGGCGCAGGCGGAATCTCGATTTGTGGTGGCACTGGTCAGGAGCCGTCGCCGGCCGCGGCCAGGTGCGCGGTCACGATCTCGGCGGCCGCCTCGAACGCGTCCGGCGACGCGGCGTCCAGCCACGATATGCGCTCGTCGCGGGGCCGGAACCAGGAGTTCTGACGACGCGCGAAGCGGTGCGTCGCACTCTTTATGCTGTCCCCCGCCCACTGGAGCGATAGCCTGCCGGTCACGTACTCGACCATGTCGCGATAACCTATGGCGCCCATCGCAGGCAGCTCCGGCGAATAGCCCGCCGCCAGCAACCTGGCGACCTCTCCCGGCCAGCCTGCCGTGATCATCGCGTCCACCCTATTGTCGATGCGGCGGTATAGCTCGGGGCGCTCCAGCGTCAGGCCGATGACCAGGGTGCGGTACGGGGGGCGCTCCCGCTTCCTGGCCTGCGAGAATGGCACGCCCGACTCCATGAACACCTCCAGAGCGCGCACGACGCGCCGCGCGTTCCGCGGGTCGATCCTCTCTGCTGACACTGGATCAACATCACGCAGCCGAGCCCACAGCGCATCGTGTCCCTCGTCCCTGGCCTGTGTCTCCAGCCGCTCCCGCAGCTCGGCGTTGGGCTTGACCTGCGGCGCTGAGAAGCCCTCCAGCAGCGCCCAGACGTACTGCCCCGTGCCGCCCACCAGCAGCGGCAGTCGCCCGCGGTTGTGGACGTCACGAATGGCGCGGCCGGCGTCCGCCAGGTACAGTGCCAAGCTGTACGTCTCATCAGTGTCCGCGACGTTCACGACGTGGTGAGGCACCTGCGCAAGCTCCGCAGCCGACGGCTTGCCCGTGCCCAGGTCCAGGCCGCGATACACCAGCCTGCTGTCCGCGTTGACGATCTCGCCGCCGAATCGCTGCGCCAGCCGTAGTGCCAGCGCGCTCTTGCCCACTGCCGTAGGCCCAACGATGGCAACGAGTGGTATTGAGTCGTGCTGCTGCATGTCGTCTATCCCGGCATCAGGCTCTTGAATAGTTCTGGCGCGCCGCCGACGTTGGGCAGGTAGGGATGGCGGTCCTTGAGGTTGAACAGGTTGAGGACTGCGGAGAGGTGCTTCTCCTTCATTCTTGCGGCGTCCCATGTCTTGCATGGATCCGGCTCCTTCTTGTACAGGTGGTAGCGCACTCCGGTGGTGGTAACCAGCATGTTGCAGAATGGGAAATCCCTGGCGTACCGCCTGACCTGTCTCTCGGCGTGGTCCAGACCTGTACCCATGCGCTTGGATTCCAGAATGACGCGCGGGTCTTCGTGCTCAACTCCTCTCCTGAACGGCTCATTGAACAGGGATACGTCGGTGTGATTCCACTCGATCTTTATCCTCTGCTCGGACCACCCCAGGGCCAAGAGGATTGGCGCTATGAGGAAGGTGCGTGCCTCATGTTCGCTGATGTTCCACCCGTGGTCGGCATACCAGCGAGCCAGGCGGCGGACGTGCCAAATGGCTCTGATAACCGCCTCAGCGTCTGCCGGACGCAGCCCGTTCTCTATCAGACTTCCAACCAGATGCTCCTCGGATATGCGGCTAGCCGGTTGAGGGATCTCTTCGGACGGCTGTCTTATGCCTTCCCTCAGCAGTTGACAGGCGAGTCCTTGGAGTTCCTGCCTGTTGCACCTCCTGAAGGTTCCCATTGAAAGGCCATCTACTATGGTTTGGCAGCTGGGCTTGACCCATTCCACCCGCCTGGAGTGCTGCAAGTCCCAGCCCTCCACATCCTCAAACTGCTCAAGCCACTCGTAATCCCCGGTGACGCGCCCAACCGCAATTATGCGCCACTGCTTATGGTGGGGTTTCTTCAGGATGACGGTGTCATTGCACTTTACGCGGTCAGCGAGTGCTACGATCTTCGTGCCCCACTTCTGTGCCTTGAAGAACTCAGGGCGCTCACGAAACGACCCGGGGTTGCCAGCCCCCATGAACATGACGCCGTACTTCAGGAACACGTCAGAGTAGTCCCGTGGACCTTCCCCTGCTGCTACCTGCCAGTAGTTCATAGTCCAGGCTCTCTAGCCCTCGTGTCGGGCCACGCTCGGCTCCTGCCGGGGCCGCCAGATGGCGGTGTCCATGTCCTGGTAGAACGTATAGTAAATCACGCCCGCGACCTTTCCGATTTCGATCGCCCAAACGTCTACCAGCGCGTCCAAGGCCCATTCGGAACGTGTCTGGTCGTGAAACTCATCGGACGTAAGGTTCTGAAATAGCTCCTCGGCGGTGAACGCTAGATGCCTGTTCTCGGACAGGTAGGCGTAGAGCCGGTGCATCCAGTCTTCGGTTCTTCCGTCCACTCCTATTTCGAATTGGCGCCTGGTCAGCGACATCTCATCACTCCTGCTGCCCGAACCCAAGCCTCCTACGGGGCTCGGAGATGACGATAGTATACCACCTCGTGCCTTGAAGAACCTTGGATTCGCACACCCCAAGGTCTATCAGCCGGTCAAGCACCAGAACCACTTCCTCGTAGCTGGCCGTCCTGTACTTCGTGTGCGCCAGCAGTTCCCTCACTATTTGAGCGTCAAGGGCAAGGGTGTGGTGTTCCTCAAGGATTTGGCGTATGGGCACCGCCAAGTCAACGGAGTCCGAGTCGAACTCCTCTCTGCTGATGGCCAATTGACCTGCCCCCTACCCTGCTGCCACCTGCCGCGCGATCTCCGCAAAACGTCCGGCGTCCAGGCTGGCGCCGCCCACCAGCGCGCCGTTGATGTTGGGCTGGCTCGCAAACTCCGCCACGTTGTCCGGCGTCACGCTTCCCCCGTACAGAAGCGGAGTCTCGCTCGCGGCCGCGTCGCCGTAAAGCTCCGTGAGCGTGCCGCGAATCGCCACCATGATCGCCTCGGCGGCCTCACCGGTCGCCGCCATGCCCGTGCCTATCGCCCATATCGGCTCGTAGGCCACGGCCAGCGTTGCAATCGAGTCAACGCGCCTCAACGCTCCCCTCAGTTGAGACGTCACCACCGACTCTGCGTAGCCCTCCTCACGCTCCTCAAGGCCCTCCCCCACGCACAGGATAGGCCGGAGTCCCGCCTCCAGGGCAGCGCGCACCTTCCGGTTCACCACCTCGTCCGTCTCCCAGAAGTGCTGCCTGCGCTCCGAATGGCCGATGATCACGTACGCGCAGAGGTCGGCCAGCATCGCCGCCGACACCTCGCCGGTATACGCGCCACGCTCCTCGAAGTGCATGTTCTGCGCGCCAACGGCAGTGGACGAGCCCTCCAGCGCGTCCCTCACCTCCGCCAGCGACACGAATGGCGGACATACCACCTTGCCGACGCCGTCGACGGCATCAAGCGGGTCGCGAAGCGCGGTGGCCAGCGACACGGCCTCGGCAATCGTTGTGTTCATCTTCCAGTTTCCGGCCACTATGGGCGTCGGCATGTTCTACCTCCTGAGGTCAATCGTACGCCGCCTCTGGGATCGCGTTGTCAACTCACTGACGATGACAGCGCCGGGCTACGGCCCGTACTTCACCAGCTTGCCCGCATGGGCCAGCGCGAGGAACATCAGATGCGTGGCCGGAATGCTCCCAATGGACCCGCCGGCGCACGCCCTCTCGGTGAAGGCGGGCACGCCCTCACCCAGCGTGATCTTCGAGTGCACGAGCGTCGGGACGGGCTGCCAGCCGTGCGCGGCCAGGATTGCGGGCGTGGCGTGGTCACCGGCCACGACGAACGCGTCCGGCTCCAGGTCCAGGATTCGCGGGATGAAGGCGTCAACCGCCTCCAGCGTCTGCACCTTCGCTTCGAAGTTGCCGTCCTCGCCGGCCGCGTCCGCGGGCTTGTAGTGGAGGTAGAAGAAGTCGTGCTCCGAGAAGTGCTCCTCCAGAGTGTCCACCTCGTCCTGGAACGTTGAGCCGGTGGGTATGACCTTCATGCCCAGCACCGTGGAAAGTCCGCGGTACATGGGATACGCGGCGATGGCCGCGGGATTGAGCCGGTAGCTGTCTCCGAAGCCCGGCAGGTGTGGCAGCTGAGAGAAGCCCCTGAGCAGCACCATGTTGGCCCTGTCCCTTTCGCCCAGCACCTCGCGAGCGCCTTCGATTAGGGCGTTCGCTGCCTCCGCCGTCTTGGCTGCGGCCGGATTGAGCGCCTCAACCCGCCTGGGAGCCACGTCCAGGATTTGCGGATCAGTCTCGGTGACGTCCTCGCTCAAGCCTTCGCCCCGGAACAGCGCAACGAAGCGGTAGTCCTGCACCGGCAAGATTTGTACCTCCACACCCGGTACTTCAATCTGGTCCAGCTGCTCGCACAGCGGCACGCTCTCCTGCGAGCTGATTCGACCGGCCCGCCTGTCAGTCAGCTTTCCCTGGTCGTTCACGGTACAGAAGTTGCCCCTGGCCGCAACGTCGCCCTCGCGAATGTCCACGTCTATGCCCAGTGCCTCGAGCACGCCCCGACCTATGGTGTACTTGATGGGGTCGTATCCGAAGAGCGACAGGTGGCCGGGCCCGCTTCCAGGCGTGATACCGGGCAGCACCGGCAGCGTGAGACCGCAAGCGCTGCGGGAGGCCAGCGCGTCCAGGTTTGGCGTCTTTGCCACCTCCAGTTCGGAGAGGCCCGTAGCCGGATGCGGCGCGCCACCCAGTCCGTCAATGACCAGCATCACCACCTTGGACGAGGTCGGCTGGCATACGTCTGCAATGTGGGGAAAGTCGATCATGGCCCTAAGCCTCCTTGTCAAGCAAAGCCGCCACTCCGGGCAGTGTCCTGCCCTCCAGGAACTCAAGCGACGCTCCGCCGCCCGTCGATACGTGCGTGATCCGGTCGGTGATGCCCAGCTCGTGCACCACCTCCGCGGTGGAGCCGCCGCCAAGGACGGTTGTCACGCCGTCCAGGCTGCCGAGCGCCGCCGCGAACTCGCGGGTGCCGCGGCTGAATGCCAGCATCTCGAACACGCCCAACGGCCCGTTCCAGAGGATCGTCTTCCCTTTTGCGGCCTCTGCCCTGAATGTATCCAGTGTTTTGTGCCCAATATCCATGATGTACCAGCCGTCCGGTACGTCCTCCACGTCCACCGTGCGTCTCTGCGCGTCCGCGGAGAACGCATCCGCGACCACCACGTCCCTCGGGATGATGAGCGTGACGCCTCCGCGCTCCGCTCTTGCCATGACATCCCGCGCCAAGTCCAGCCGGTCGTCCTCGACGAGCGACGCACCCACCGGAAGCCCCCTGGCCTTGAGGAACGTGGCCGCCATGCCTCCGCCAATCAGAATCGAGTCCACGCGCTCGATGAAGTTATCCAGCACGCCCATCTTGTCGCTCACCTTGGCGCCGCCGAGCACGGACACGAGCGGTCGCGCCGGGGACTCCAGCAACCCGCCGAGAGCGGCAAGCTCGGCCTCCACCAGGAAGCCGGCCACAGCCGGCAGGTAGCGAGTAACGCCCTCCGTAGACGCGTGCGCCCGATGCGACACTCCGAAGCCGTCCTGCACGAAGACCTCCGCAGGCGAGGACAGTGCTCGCGCAAAGTCCGCGTCGTTCTTCTCCTCCTCAGGATGGAATCGCAGGTTCTCAAGCAGAAGCACGTCGCCCGCCCCGGCCGCTGCGACTGCCGCCTCCACATCCGGGCCAATGCAATCTCCCACACAGGTCACGTCTGATCCCAGCAGATCCGCAAGCCTCGCGCCCACGGGCGCCAGCCTCATGTCCTCCACAACCTTGCCGCCGGGCCTGCCCAGGTGCGAGCAGAGCACGAGCACAGCGCCACGCTCTCGCAGGTACGCAATCGTTGGCAACGCGGCGCGTATGCGGGAGTCGTCGCTGATGCGGCCGCCGTCAAACTCAACGTTGAAGTCAACCCGCACAAGCACCCGCTTGCCTGCCACGTCAATGTCACGAACAGTTCGCTTGTCCAAGCTACCCCCGTTGGTCACGAAATGCCGGCCGAAAGGAAACGTGCGTAGCCGGCCAGCTCGTCCAGGCCGTCCGCGGACGCTCCGGTGTCATTCAGCGCCTCGATAGCCTCACGGCACAGTTCGTCGGCCTTTTCCTGTGCGAACTCCCTTGCACCGAGCCTTTCCAAAACACCAAGAATCTTGTCAAGGTCTTCGGGCTCCATGACGCGCTTGAAGTAAACGTCGCCCAGAGTGCGCCTCTCAGCGCCCGTTGCGTTGCGCAGCGCGTACACGATTGGCAGCGACTTTCGCTTGTTGAGCAGGTCGCCTGCATGGGGCATCATCTCGAAGGACGAACCCCACATGCGCATCACGTCGTCCCGCACGTGGGCTGCCGCGCCCAGCTTGCGCCCGTAGAGGGCCATCGCCTGCTCGGCGCACTCCCCTGCCGAAGCCATCTGCGCGCCCAACTCTGCCGCGCAGCCCATCAGCGCAGCCCACCTTCCCTCCACAGCCTCCAGGTAGGCCTCTTGCGTGATGTCCACGCGCTCCTGGTAGGTGAGGTCAAGGAATTTGCCTTCGCAGTAGCGCAGTGCGGCGGCGTCGAGAGTCGATGCAGCGCGGAATGCCTGCTCCGGCGTAGTATCTCCGTCTGCAAGGCCCAGCAGGCTGAGGCGGGCCAGCGCGTGCATGCCGTCGCCCGCGTTGATCGACTGCGCAGGCCCCCAAGTCCACCACACCGTGGGCCTGCCGTAGCGTTCCGGTACGCCGTCCTGGATGTCGCCGTGAATCTGCGAGGAGCGGTACACAAGCTCTACTGCCGCGGCTGCGGGCATCGCCATGCCTGGCTCGCCGCCCAGCGCCTCGCAGGCCAGGACGCAAAGCGTAGGGTGGACGCGCAGGTCTGGTATTGCCTCAACCGGCTCTCCAAGCTCGTCAAGCCAGCCCATGTGCTGGGCCATCATGCGGTACAGCGCGAGATCGCCGCGCCCCATCACAACGGACTTGAGCTCCGACTCGATGCCCTCAGCGTGGCGGTCAAATGATGTTGGCTGGCTCATGGGTCTCACCGCGAGGAGTCGATACCCTCGCCCTTCTACCGAGTTCTAATCGGCTGCAACGCCCCCTGTGTCATCGGTCCACATCTGCTGCAGCGCGTCCGGCGGAATCACGCCCCCCCGCACTATGCGGAGCGAGTCACCGGTCAAGTCAACGATGGTTGAGGCCCCGCTAAGCGGGCACGGCCCGCAGTCCACCACAAGGTCCACCCTGCCGGACATCTGACGCAGCACTTCCTCGGCTGTGACCGGATCGGCCTCGCCGGACCGGTTGGCGCTTGTGCCTGTCAGCGGAGCGCCCACGGCCCTGATCAGGTCCCGAGCTATGTTGTGATTGGGCACTCGCACCGCCAGGGTGTCGCCGCCGGCAGTCACCTCCGACGGAACGGATGGCGCCTTTCGAAGAATCATGGTGAGACCTCCGGGCCAGAACCTCTCGGCGAAGTCCCAAGCCAGCGGGGGCACGTCGACCGCAACCTTCTCAAGGTCCTCTATACCGGCCAGCAGCAGGGGCAATGCCATGCCGGCGGGTCGATCCTTGGCCTGAAAGACGCGCTCCACTGCCGTTGGCATGAGTCCGTGAGCGCCGAGCGCGTAGAGGGTGTCCGTGGGAAACGCCACCAGTCCCCCATCCAGAAGAACGGCAACCGCCCTTTCCAGAAGGCCGTCGGCGGTCTGAATTCCTCTAGGGCTGCTCATGGGTTTCCTTGACGGAGTATAGCACAGATGCTAATCTGAGGGCGATGGCCCAAGCGGACGGTGAGACCATGCCCTCCGATTCCGGCGACCCCGGCTCTCACCGAA
>DAOUKJ010000043.1:0-25091 GCA_034421435.1 Dehalococcoidia bacterium
TTCTGGACCACGCCCCTATATTGAATACGGCGCCGTACCGATTGTGGAATGGTGGATACCACGAAGGGAGTCGCCAAGATTATGACTTGGTGATCTCCAATCCGCCCTACTTCAAGATAGGCAAAGGAGACCAGAGGGCCGTTGCAGGGGCGTCAATCATGCACGGTCAGCCCAACATTTACGCTATGTTCATGGCGATTTCCGCGCACTTGATTTCGGAGTCTGGGAGGCTCGTTTATATCGTTCCGAGGAGCTTTGCTTCGGGGCCGTATTTCAAGAGGTTTAGAGAGGCCTTTTTCCAACGCGTGACTCCTACAGCCATTCACCTATTCGAATCCAGGAAGGATGTATTCAAGAACCAAGCGGTTCTTCAAGAGAACCTCGTTCTTGCAGCGCGTCGGCGGACGGATGACGTAAGCCAGAGCGAAGGACAGGTGCTTGTTTCCCATAGCAGGGCGGTTGACGACCTAGCTGACCGTGAGCAAATGCTCATCGGATTGGACTCTGTGCTGGACGATGGAAGCCTGAATAGGGAGTTGTGCATTCCCCAGTGCAGGGAGGATCTTGAACTGGTGCGTAGAATCCGAGCCTGGCCTGCGTCATTGGGGTCCTTGGGCTTGAACATCTCCACCGGGCCTGTCGTGCCGTTCAGGGCCACTCCGTTCTTGACCGATGATACGTCTGAACTTTCCGCCGTCCCACTGCTGTGGATGCAGCATGTGAAGCCAATGCGCGTGGAGTGGCCGTCAAAGGGCACCTCCAAGCCCCAGAAGATCAAGGCTGCTCCAAGTTCCGTGAGGCTACTTGTCAGGGACGGGACTTATGTCCTCTTGAGGCGGTTTAGCGCCAAAGAGGAGAAACGGCGGTTGGTGGCGGCGCCGCTCATGTCAGGCAGTCTCAACGCGGAATTGGTAGGATTGGAAAATCATCTGAACTACATTCGAGGAGAGACGAGGCAACTTGATGAGGAGTTGGCCTATGGCCTTGCCGCTCTTGTTAACTCAGTCTTTCTGGACAGGTACTTCCGTATATCCAACGGCAACACTCAGGTGAGTTCCACCGAGTTGCGGTCTATGCCTCTTCCAGCGGAACAGGACATCCGCGCCGTTGGGGCCGCTGTTCAAGCGCACCCGGGTTTTGAGAACGAGCTCGCCGGGCTCGACAGCATTGTTGCCTCCACGCTCGGTATCCCTCTCGACTTGTGTAACAGATCGGGGGCGGCCAAAGAATGAGCAAGCTGGATGAGGCCAGGGACATCCTTGGGCAGATGGGGCTACCTCTGGCCCAGCAGAGTGATATCTCTTGCCTTACCCTCTTGTCCCTCTGCGGCATTGCCGAAGACAACCCTTGGAGGAGAGCTGCCAAGCCATCACTTACTATCCACGAGATGATGGTGTTCATGCGAGAGACCTACGGTAGATCCTACGCCGAGAACACGCGGGAAGTCGTGCGGCGGCAGGTCATCCACCAATTGGAACAGGCGCGAGTGGTGGACAGGAACCCGGATGATCCGAATCTTGCCACCAACAGCCCGCGCACTCACTACGGTCTCACTGACGAGGCTCTCAAGGTCTTGCGGTCGTACCAAACCCGTCGTTGGAAGCGGGAGCTACGCGGTTTTAGGTCAAGCCACGGAGCGCTGCTCGAATTGTATCAGCGGCGTCGCCAGATGAGGGAAATACCAGTCCGGACTTCTACGGGCGAGGAGATACGCCTGTCTCCTGGCAAGCACAACCGGCTTCAGGCCCTTGTAGTATCGACCTTTGGCCCGAGGTTTGCTCCAGGGGCCAACCTGCTGTACCTGGGAGACGCGGCCGACAAGCTCCTCCATGTGGACAGAGGCAAGCTGGCCGAGCTCGGTGTGCCAATCACCGAGCATGGCAAGCTCCCAGACATAGTGCTTTATGACGAAGAACGCAACTGGCTGTTTCTGGTTGAGGCTGTCACCTCACATGGGCCCATGACGCCAAAGCGAGTAGAAGAACTGGAAATGGCATTCATGGACTGCGTTGCTGGACGGCTGTACGTTACGGCTTTCCTAGACTTTCGGCAGTTCAGGAGGCACATGGACCAGATTGCGTGGGAGACTGAGGTGTGGGTGGCTGAGATTCCCGATCACATGATTCACTTCAACGGGGACAAGTTCCTAGGTCCCAGAGTCAATTGAGGGGGCCGCTAGCCGTCTACGTGCCACCTACTTCGCACGGAGTGAGGCCCCGCGCCTGGCGGGAGCATCGCAGACTCCGAGTTACCCGCCTGATCGCCACTCTCTGAGCGCCTGGATGTGGTCGCCTCCCCCCTCCTCACCCCCCCACGCAAGCGACGGTGCGCAGGAACGCCTCGTCTGACGTGCCGCCGGCGCAATGGAGCTGCCGAGGCTTGCTCCCTGCGGTCAGGAGTCGCTCTTGTTTGCCTCACCCGGCGTGGGCTCGGAAACGGTCTGGAATTCACCGGTAACGTCCGGGATGCGGGCGAAACTGACGCCTTCACCCGCCTGCCCGTCGTCCCAGTCCACACTGGCGACCAACGCGCCGTCGGCCGTCCAGATCCCCAACTCCTCGTCGCTGCCCAGCGCGAACCCAGGCCATTCGTCGCCGTCCAACTCAACTTGCAGGTACTCTCCGGGGGCTATCACCACGCCTGTGGGGAAGGGCGTACGCTTGGCCGGGTTGTCCAGGTCGTCGGCGAGGGTGAAATTCGCCAGGGCCAGGTGAGAGTCAGAAGCGTTGTAGAGCTCGAACCAGTCCAGAGGGTCTCCTTTAGACGCCACCTCGTTGATGACGAGACCCGCGGGTGACGTCGTCCCGCCGCCGTCAGCCTCCCCGTCGCCAAAGACCCCGGAGAACCTCCCGGCAATCCTGGCGCCGTCCTCGTCGCTCGCCTCCTCCAGCTCCAGCCTGCCCTCGACGAACACCGAGAAGCTCAGGTCACCGACGGCGGATATCGACCAGACCACGCCGCCGATTATGTCCTCGCCGATTGTGTGACCGCCGCCGTCAACCAGCATCCCCTTGGGCAAGACGATGGTCATGCCCTCTACCGATCCGTCCGCCTCTACCCCGAAGACGACCACCGACGCCAGGTTGTCAATGCCAGGCAGGATAGCCTGGTCGTCCTCGCTGGCGTGGCCCGCAACCACCGCGAAATCTCCGACGGGTACCTCGGCCCCGTCCAACTGCATCGAGAAGACTTCCCCCTCCGCAAGCTGGTTGGCGCTCTTGTTGCTGCCCCAGGTGGTCTCGAACTCGACCTCCAACCTCCCTGTACCCAGTCCGTCGGGAGTCGGTTCCTGCGGCTCGTCAGGCCACTCCGGCGGGGCCGGCGTCAGGTCTTCCAGTATCTCCGCCCTGCGCTTCTTGATGAACTGCCTCACCCGTTCCGCGTCCACCGCGGCGGTAGCCCTGACATCGGGCAGGGCGTGACTTTCGACAATGGCTGCCATGGAGTCGACCATCGCCAGCAGTTCGTCCTCATCCCACGCGGTATCGAGAAGCTCCTTCAGCTTGGCGACGTATTTCGCCTGCCAGTCGGCATTGTTGTACAGGCGGTTGGGAATGGCCGACAGCGCCAGGACGGACGGCGGCGGCTCCGCGACGTGGTCGAAAAAGTTTGGGTCTTCCAACAAGGAGAAGGTGTCGTCCACGCCCCAGGGGATGAACACGAACTTGCCGTCCGGCTCACGGTAGAACCAGTAGTTGTTGCGGCTGCCTGCGTGCCCATCCCAGTGCCCGACCAGCACCTCAGTCGCCCAGAACGAGAGATACCGCTCCATGTCGACTACCGCGGCCAGCGCCTCAAGACCGGCCTCCGAAGGGTCTTGCAGCGCGGCCACCACCGCATCTATGTCCGACCAGTCGTCTTCATCCTCGTTGTTCTTCTTCTCGAAAGTCCCCCGGTACTCAGGGGTGAAATCGCTTATCGTGCCTTCGTACAGGTTACCATCGGCGCCGTCGAAGTGGCGGGACAGGAACGGAGCCTTGATCTCCTCCACGTGAACGTACAGGCCCAGGTTCTTGCCGTTAACAGTTACCGTGGCGAAGTTGCAGCGAGGCGCGGGCGCGCCGGCGGCGGAAAACACGTGTAAGGCCAGGCAAGTGTTGATCATCGAAGGATCCTGGACACTGTTGTTCAGGGCCATCCGCTCCATTGCGCCGTCCAGCGACTGCCCGTCCACGTACTTGTCGAAGCGCAGCTTGAGAGAGGACTTGGTATCGCTTTGCGAGCCGATGAAGCCCTTCTTTCGGACGCCGACATCGTCGTATGTTTCACCGTCCACGGTGACAGTTCCGGAGAACCACGTGTAGATGTCTGAGAAGGGCCGGGAAAGCTGGTATAGCTCAATTTCCGCGAACAGGTCTTCAAAGGTGCGGGTCTGATGGCGCAGCGTGTCCCAGTCCTCGCCGGCAATGTCGATTTCGATCTCCAGCACCCTATCCATGGCGAAAAATGCATCGGTGGCATCGATTTCAGCGGCCGGCGCGGGCGTCGCGGTCGACTGTTGCTGCGCGGGTGTGGGCGTCGCAGTCGGCTGTTGCTGGGCCTGGGTGGGCGTCGGGGCCGGCTGCTGCGTCGGTGTGGCTGTGGCTTCCGCCTCAGAGTTCGAGCCGGAGCTGCACGCGGCCGCGAGTACAATCGCGGCGATGGCGGCTAGAAGGGTGAGGACTGCAGCGGGACGCCAGAAGGAGGGGTTGGCGCTTGAGCTACTGAGCAATGCAGTTAGCCTAACCTGTCTCCAGACGTGGTGTTCGGGGCTTGTTGTCGCGCGCTGACCGGATCGGCGCCATTGAACAACCCGCACTATAATGCACGACAGTCACCTGTGGCGCAATACTCTAAGTGCGGCGTATTCGCTCTCGGTCTGCGCCTCAGCTGACCACGGACGTAAACGCGCGCAGGAACTCCTCGTCCGACATGCCGGCGGCTGCGGCAAGACTGCTCAGCATCTCCTCATCCTCCAGGTCCTGCTGCTCCAGCCGGATCATGTACTCCCGCGCCGTCGCGTAGTACGGCGAGTTCACGTCAACCAGGCGAACGCGCGTCCTGCCGGTGTCCGGGTCTCGCAGCTCGTGCATGGGCAGCGGGGTCAGGTCGCCGTTCTGAATGCAGATGAGAGCGCCCCGAGCCAGCTCCTCGCGCGGCTCCTCCGCCAGGATGCGCACGGCGCCCCAGCCCAGCGTGCGCGTGTAGTCGATGTCGAACGGCACCGGCGCGGCGGAGCGCAGCCCGTAGCCGATGGTTGAGTCTACCAGCTGCAGCGTCTCGCCGCGTTCGGCGAACCTGCGCTGCACCGAGTGGCGCAGGATCATGGCAAGCGGAATCTCCGCGAGGCGTATGTGGCCGTAGGGGTCGCGGGTCACCTGCACGCCGGGCACCTGGGCCAACTCCTCCGGGTCAAGCCGGCTGCCTATGCCTTCCGCGACTACCAGCAGGCCGTGCTCCTGTCCCATGGCCCTGCGCTTGAGGATTGCCCCCTCCATTACCTTGCACACCTGCTCCAGCGAGAGGCTGGGCGTGGAGAACTCCTCCGGGATGATGGTTATGGTAGCCCCGGCCGACTTGCCGATGCCCAGGGCCAGATGGCCCGCCGTACGGCCCATCACCACCACCATGTACCACCGGTTGGTGGTGCGCGAGTCCTCCATCATGTTGAGCACGATCTCCGTGCCGACCTGCCGGGCGGTCTCGAAGCCGAAGGTGGGCATACCGCCGGGCAGGGGCAGGTCGTTGTCGATTGTCTTGGGGACGTGGACGACGCGAAGCGAGTCGTGGGAGACGCGGGCCACCTCGGACGCGCCGAAGGCCGTGTCGTCGCCGCCGATGGTGACCAGCCGTGTGACGCCCAGCTGCGCGAGCGTCCGGCCCACGCGCTCCAGTAGCTCCTCGCTGCGCGTGGGGTTGGAGCGGGACGTGCGCAGGACGCTGCCTCCCTGGAAGTGGATGCGCGACACGTCGGGGATCGTCAGCGGTTGCACGTGGTCTGTCCGGCCCTCAATGAGGTGATGGAAGCCGTCAACGATTCCCACCACTTCGAAGCCTGAGTTGATGGCCTCGATGGTGACAGAGCTGATGACGCTGTTGATGCCAGGCGCGGGGCCGCCGCCAACCAGAATGCCGAGCTTCTCGCCGTTCGACGTCATGGAACCCTCCTTGGAGTGTTGGTAACGCGTGGGCCTACGGTGGTGAGCTGGCCAGGGTGAGGTAGGCGGCGCTCATCGCGGGAGCGTATGCGACGACGGCCGTCTCCGCCTTGACGTTGACCTGCCGCGCGCCGGCCGTGCCTCTCAGCTGCTCGATGCCGTCGATGTACATCGCGGTGCGCGTGCGCCCGCAGCCGAGGTTGCCGCCGCCGGACACGAAGGGATGCGGCCCCTCCACGCTGATGTCGCCCTTGACGAAGTCCTTGGCCTCGCCCTCCTTCACGCCATGCCACTCGAACGCCTCCAGCGCAAGCGGCATGAACGGCGAAAAGCCGTCGTACGGGTTGAAGATGTCCACTTCATCCGCGCTCAGTCCTGAACCTTCGTAGACCATGGAGGCGATGGTGCGCTTGCCCTGCATCCACTCGTCCAGAGTCATGTAGCTGCTCCTGGCGACGTTGCCGCGGCCCTGGTTGTGGTTCAGCACGTAGACCGGCTTCTGGCGCATGTCCTTCGCGCGCTCCGCGGTGGTGAGCACGAACGCGCCCGCGGCGTTCACGGGCCTGTCGTAGTCCCAGATGCGTGCCGGCCACGCGATTGGCCTGGAGGCGAGGTAGTCCTCCAGGTTGAGGCCGGACGAGCCGTTTGTGGCGTAGAAGCCCCAGGAGGTCATCATGCCGTTGCGGTGCTCCGTGAGGATCAACGGCGCCATCAGCTCCTCCCAGGTGGTGCCGTAGCGGGCGCAGTACTGCTGGATGGCAATCGTGCCGTCGATCTGGAGGGACAGCACGTTTGCGCCCCACGGGAACGTCCACTGGTTGGGGCCCTGTGCGTAGTCGGCGGCGTTGTCGCCACCGCGGCGGTAGCGGCCTTCCAGGTTGTTGGCGGTGTAGATGTAGAGCGCGATCTCGCACTTGCCCGTGGCCACTGCCTCGGCGGCGAAACCCAGGCCCTCGCCGATGTCAGGCAGCTGCTCCGGCGCGTACGTGACGCCGGTCAGCCCCGGCATGTTGTTGAGCATCCACTTGCCGGTCACGATCGTCAGCCCGTCCTCCGAGTCGTAGGGCGGCGGGAAGTATGGGCGGTAGGGGCCCCAGCTTGCGGAGCTGCCGCCGTTGGCGCCCGCCATGTTGTTGGGGCACTGGAGCAGCCCGTCGACCTCCTCCGGCCTCACGCCTGCGTCTTCCAACGCGCGCTGCGCCGCCAGTATGCAGAACTGGCCCAGCGTTCGATCCATCGACACGCCGTCCCATCGCCGGTCCACCGGGGACATGCCCCAGCCCGTGATGGCAACCTTGCCCTGGTGCGGCCAGACTCCAAGTCCCGGCCTGTCTCTTCTCCAACCGGTCTCTGCTGTGGTCATAGTCTTGTCCTCCGTGCTGAATGAAGTTGGCGGTTCGAGGGCCGTCCGGCCTACTCGACCAGCTTCCACTCGTGGATTAGCTGTCCGGGAGCCACCTCCTCGAAGGTGACCTCGACGGCGGCGCCGATGGGCACCTCCCGTACCGGCACGCCCGGCAGGTTGGAGTAGAAGTTGATGCGCGGGTCGTCGTCCAGCTCAATGAAGGCCAGGTTGAAGGGCTGGTCCTCTACGCGGCGCGCCAGGTGAATGTCCCTCATCACCACGTAGGTGGAGATGCGGCCGCGGCCGCTGGTCTCCTTCCACCCCATGTTCTCGGAGTTGCAGTCCTGGCATTGCTGCTTTGGCGGGTATTGCAACGTGGGGCAGTCGTTGCAGCTCTGGACCATCAGCTTTCGCTCGTTGATGGCATCCCAGAACGGCTTGCTCACGTCGTCCGGAACCGGTATCAGCTTTGGCATGCCCAGTCTCCTTTCGTTTGCAGCGGCGCGTGCGCCGCGCCGGCTGGTTGGTACGCCGATCGCGGCCGCTATCGGGCTATCGGGTTGGCCTCCTCCCAGTTGACGATGCCCCGCTCCCGGTAGTCGTCGATCTCCTGCTGGCTGTAGCCAATCTCGGCCATGACTTCCGGGGTGTGCTGGCCGGGATAGGGCGCCGAGCGGTAGCTGCCGGCCATATCGGAGAAGTGGACTATGCCGCCGTTGCGCAGGTATCTCCCGAAGCGCGGACTCTCATCCTCCACCTCCACCGCCAGCCCGAGCTCCTGAGCGTGCGGGTCGTCCATGAAGAACTCCTCTTCCTCGCTGTAGCTCACGCGGACGCAGGCCACGTCCTCGGCGGTCAGCAGCTCTTCCCACTCCGCGGCGGTGCGCGTGGCGAAGACCGCGGCTAGCTGCTCGATGAGCTCCTCGTCGTGGGACTTGCGCGCCGCCGGAGCGAAGCGCGGGTCTCCGATGAGGTCTGCACGCCCTATGGCGTTGCACAGCGCCTGCCACTCCTCCTCGAATGGGCAGGCCAGGAACACCCAGCCGTCGCTCGCCTCGTAGATTCTGTAGAGGGAGTGGAGGCCGTAGCAATCCGCATCCGGGACTGCGTATGGCGGGCGGCCCTGGAAGTCGTACGCCTCGTCGTGGTTGGCCCAGGCGTTGGCGCACATCATGGTCACCTGGATCGACTGGCCCTGGCCGGTGCGATCCCTGTCCCACAGCCCCAGCATGATCGCAGTGGCAACGCCCTGCGAGGAGTTGGGATCGGGGTTGCCCTCGTTGGCGCGCATCATGCGGCGGGACATGTCCTTGATCTCGTCCATGCTCATGGGCTGGTAGGTGGGGTACGGCATGCCCCTTCCAGCCTGTCTCAGCGCTCCTCCGAAGAGCGCGCCGGGGATGGGGTGTGCGCCGGGCCGCCGGCTGTGCGGGCCGGTTGCGCCGTACGCGCCTACGTAGACGTGCACCAGCCGCGGGTTGATCTGCCGGCAGGTCTCGTAGTCGATGCCCAGGCGGTCCGGGACGCCGGGTCGGAAGTTGTGCAGCAGCACGTCTGCGCGAGCCACCAGCTTGTGTACGAGCTCGCGGCCTTCCTCCGTCTGGAGGTCGACGCGGATGCACTCCTTGCCGGAGTAGGTGCGGATGTTGTTGAGGTTCACCGCGCCGACGCCGGGCATGCCGCGTCCGGGCACGGCGTCGACCTTGATGACGCGTGCGCCCAGGTCGGCGATCATGACTGCGCCGTACGGCCCCGCAATCACGGTCGAGAAGTCGAGGACGGTTACGTCCTCAAGCGGGTGCTTGGGCATGGGGTGGCTGCCGTTGGAGCTTGCGCCCGCTACGAGCGCTGGCTCGCGTCCGGCCAGCTCCGCAAGCACCTCCTCCGTGTGCTGACCCAGGTCGGGCGCCGGGCCGCCGACCTCACCGGGGTTGTTCTTCAGGTCGGCCAGCACGCCGACTACCTTCATGGGGCCGACGCGCGGGTCGTCGATCTCGACGACGTGGCGGTTGTGCACGAACTGCGGATGGTCCATCGCCTCGACGGTGTGCAGGAACGGCTCGCCGGCGATGTCGCCGTCTTCGACGTAGATCTCCATCCACTCGTCCAGGGTCTTCTCCTGCATCCGCTCCAGGATCAGCTCACGCAGGGCTTCCTGGTTCTCGGGCGTGAGGGCGGACGTGTTCTTGAACCTGTCGTCCTCCAGCACCCAGCCGAGGCCGATGGCGCGCAGGTGTGCGTGCAGCAGCCGCGGGCTGAACTGGATGTTGGCGTGCTGCAGCCAGCGGCCGTCGCCGGTGCGGACGGGGATGTAGCCGAGGTTGGGCAGCGTGCGCGGGCCGGGCAGCGTGTTGGGGAACTTCTCCGGGTCGATGCGAAGGAAGTAGGTGGACAGCTGCCGCCCGCCGTAGTAGGGAATCATGCCCTGCAGGACGCTCGTATCGACACGCTGGCCTCGTCCGGCCTTGTGCCTGGCTCGCAGCGAGGCGAGGATGCCCCGCACTGCACCCTGGCTGGCGGCCCAGGTGCCGGTCTGCACCGCGACGTAGGCAGGCCCATCTCGATGGAGCTGGCCGGCGAAGTTGTGCATGCGGCCGCTCCGCGCGGCGATCACGCCCTCGTAGCCCTTCACGTTGCTGAGCGGTCCGGTGGGGCCGAAGCCCGTGATGGAGCAGTAGATGAGCCGGGGATTGATGGCTGAGAGGGTCTCGTAATCGACGCCGAGGCGCTCCGCCTCACCCGGCCTGTACGATTCCACGAGCACGTCGGCCTGCGCGGCCAGGGTCTGCGCCTTCTCGCGGTCGGCGGCGTCCTCCAGGTCCAGGACGATGCCGCGCTTGCCTCGATTCCACGCCAGCCAGGTGGGTTGCGAGCGGTAGGGGTTGCCGGTGGGCGGCTCCACGACGATAACGTCGGCGCCAAAGTCGGCCAAGACCGCCGTTGTGAGCGTTCCCGGCATTCCGCAGCTGAAGTCCAACACAGTCAGTCCGCTACAAGGTCCAGGCATCGCATCCTCCTCTCCCGCGTACGCTAGAGCGCCGCGATCCGGTGGTTACACCGGCGTCGTTCTGCTATGTGGCTTCGAGTTTTCTGGCTTGTGGAGTTGCTCCTAGGTTGCCGGCTAGTACCCCGATACGGCTAACTTACGCGCTCTCGCACGGGGCTGGATTGAGATTGTTGAGCGCATTATGCCACTGACCGCCCTCGCGAAGCAACCGACAGGGGGTAGCAGCAGCCGATCGCGTCAGACCAGGGCCAGCAGGGGTGCCCAAAACCAGAAAAACCGCATACCGAACTGACTGACTGGCTACTTGGGGTGAGAGCTCATGTGGCGTAGCTTCTATCTCTGCTTTGCATCGCGAGGCAAAGAGAGGATACTTGCAAGTGAGATGAGGCTACGCCGATGAATCCGTCTGCCGGTTCGGGCCTTCTAGCAGGACCAAGTCCGTGCCGTAGCCTATTCCGGCCACTTCGCAGGCGATCCTGATGGTTTGTTCGATAGTCTTGGTGTTAAGGTTGGTTGCCAGCCACCATCCATTTTGTAGGTTATGAACCCGCTCACGCAGATTCTCATTTTCGTAGATGTCGTCTCGGTTCTGTGACACTAGGCGGCGGTTCCGGCGGGTAGTATTCGGAGCAAGTCGGGTCATAAAGGTACGGTCTCGCTTTTGAAACTCAATTAGAATCCCCTCCAAGGTCTTGATGCCGTTCCCGAATGGTCGCTGTTTCCCATCAAGAACGAAGCCTGCAATTGTACTTCTTCTTGGCTCCAAACGAGGGCTGACATCCTTGCCGTCTATGGGCGCTAGAGAGGGACGAGGCAATTGTGTCGGTTCGGTAGGCGCAATCGAATGTTGATGCCCAAGGAATGCCTTTACGTCATCTGGGTCCGGTCTAATCCCGCAGTTCCTTTCGACCGCATCAACCAACATCTTCAGCAATTCACCGTTAGGCTCGCTGAGCATCCCTTGCCAGCAATAGGGGATGGCATTCTGTGCCGTGAGCCGGTTTGCTTCACTCTCTTTGTCCGATTCCGCATCTTGCTTAGCCTTTCCTGACAGAATATTCTCTTTCCCCAGATACCGCTTGAAGAACTCCGCATACTCGCTTAGTTTCTCCTCTTGTCTCAACTCCGCTCGATACACTACCCTCTCCGTCGGTGTGCCAACAGCCATGGCCAGATAAAAGTTCCAGACATTTCCATCTGTTAGAACAAGGAATGGCACGCCTTGGTTGTTGGCATATCTGAAGAGTTGGCCCTCCGCGGTAACATCTAGGCCCCCTAGTCTCTTGGTTTCGACAAATACGAGCGGGAGCCGACTTGGCGATGTTCTGAACAGAGCAAAGTCTACCGAGCCCTTTCCATCCTCCTTAACCACGGGATACTCCGGCACAAACTCGTCGAGGTTGGTGTCATCCCATTCTAGGGCACGCAGAATTGGTACAATAACAGAGTGCCTCACTTGCACTTCATTCGCATTCGCAAGTCTACCGGACCGTATTCTGTCCAGCGCGTTGCGTAGAGCCTGCTCTAAGTTCATTTCCCGAATGCTTCCTGATTTTGTACGTGCAGCTAGGCCACACTAAGCACTTTTTTCATGTGGATCAAGGCTTGCCTTTGAAATTCAGAAGTGTCGGAGAACTAATGCCTATGAACGTCCGCCATAACGCATTATCGTCTGGGCGGGGGTTGCGGTTAGCGGTGCCATTATGCCACCAGCCATCACCCAATTCAAGCAGACGCCTGGATCCAAGCGCGTTCCTGCCTATGCTGGAGCTTGTCACTTTTCCGTATTTGCGCTATTCTCGATATTGGGAACCACGTTGAGGAGGGTATGGCGATGCAGGCCAAGAAGAAGAGACTCACATTGGACCTCGACCCTCCGGTGCAGCGGCGCCTGAAGGCTGTGGCTGCGCTCAAGGGCGTCAGCATGAGACACTATTGCCTGGCCGCTATAGACAGGGAGCTGGCCAAGGACGAGGCAAACGGAATTGGTGGAGTCTTGTCAGAGAAGCCGGACCATGAGCTCTTTGCGGAACTCCGACAGGATGTATTTGGAGGCGAGCCCCTTCCTGGCGATTCCGTAGACCTGATTCGAGAGGCCCGTGAGATCAGGGCTGCCCAAACCGAGGGGCAGGCGTGAACGAGTCCGTAGTCGTCGACGCGAGCGTAGCAGTCAAGTGGCTCGTCGAAGAGGTTGACTCGGACAGAGCCCACGCCGTTCTCCAGGACTGGGATGCTCGTGGCATTACCCGCATAGCCCCCTACCTCTTGCCCTTCGAGGTAGCCAACGCTCTCCACCGGCGCGTGCTGCGCGGCGAGCTGAACGTTGGCGATAGCACACGCTTGATCGCACGGCTGCTCGAGTCTCGCCTTGAGCTCCAACAGCCGCCTAGACTTCATGTCAGAGCACTGCAACTGGCGAGCCGGCTGAACCAGGGTGCGGCCTACGACGCGCACTACCTCGCGCTGGCAGAGACGCTCGGCTGTGAGCTGTGGACCGCCGACGCGCAGTTCTACAGGGCGGCGAGTCCCGTCACCAACAGTGTCCGTTGGATAGGTGAGCCCGCGGCCCTGGCCTAGCCGTCAGATGGGCATGTGGACAGGCGTGAACGTGACAATTAGAGAAGCCAGCCCGGCTGATGCAGGCTCAATTGCAAGGGTTCACATCGATTCGTGGCGGACCACTTATGCAGGTATCGTGCCCGCCGAGTACCTGGCCGGTTTCTCGTACCAGAGAAGAGAGTCGAGGTGGTACGAGACTATAACTGCGAATCAGCCCACCGAGAGCATCTTTGTTGCAGAAGAAGGTGGCTATGTCGTCGGTTTCGCGTCCGGAGGACCGGAGCGCGACGGCGATACCACCTACCGGGGCGAACTCTATACCGTATACCTCCTTGAAGAGCACCAGAGCAGGGGACTGGGTCGCCAACTTGTATCGGCGGTGGCTCAGAGACTGCTGGCTGACGGATTCAGCTCAATGCTGTTGTGGGTGCTGGAGGACAACTACGGCGCGCGCCGGTTCTATGATTTGCTGGGAGGTGATCTGGTCGGCCGGAAGACCGTCGCGATTGGAGGCCGTGACCTTGTGGAGGTGTCCTACGGTTGGAAGGACATTGCTGGATTGGTCGTTGGGGGGCAGCCCGACCATTGAGGCCAATCGTATAGGTGACTCGGTTGCGGTGACGGTAGTCGAGAACCCAGCAAGACCTGGCGGCTAGGTGGCCTTCAGCTCCGCCAGCTCGCCGTCGATGCTCTCCGCTTCCACGGACAGCCTTTCCCACTCGTCCCAGAGCGATCCGGCCTCCTCCTTGAGCACGCGGTACTCCTCTCCCGCGGACGCAAACTCAGCCGGGCCGAGTGACCTGTCGGGCTGCGAGAACATGGCCTCCAACTCCGTAATGCGGGCCTCGCGGCCGGACAGCAGTGCGTCAATCTCCTCAATGCGAATCGCAAGTCTGCGCGCCTCTCGGGCAAGCGACCGGCGCCGCATCTCCTCGGCGTTGTGCGGCCGCCCGGAGCGTCTACTGGCGGGTACGGCGTCCGGAGCCGCGACCGTCGCTTCCGTGTCTGCGGCTCTGGCACGTCCGTTGCCGGTTTCGGGCTTTTCAGTCTGCTTCAGGTACAGGTAGGAGTCGTAGTCGCCGGGGTAGACAGTGGGCCTACCGGCGTCAATCTCGATGATCTTGTTGGCGACCTGCCGAATCAGAGTGCGGTCGTGGGTGATCAGGCAAATCGTGCCGTGGTAGTCGCCAAGTGCGTCCGCGAGTATCTCCCTGGAGGCGATGTCCAGATGGTTGGTGGGCTCATCCATGAGCAGCAGGTTGCTGGGCTGGAGGAGCAGCTTGGCCAGGGCGACCCGCGCCTTCTCTCCGCCCGACAGCACCGAAATGGACTTGCGAACGTCGTTGCCGCTGAACAGGAAGCCGCCGAGGGTCGTGCGAAGGTTCTGCTCCGTCTCCATTGGCGCCGCGTCCTGCAACTCCTTGATGATCGTGTTGGCGGGGTTGAGGAGCTCAAGCACGTGCTGTGCGTAGTAGGCCGACACCACGTTGTGGCCGGTCCGCCTCTCTCCGTCGTCGAGGGGCAGGACGCCTGCGAGCATCTTCAGCATGGTGGTCTTGCCTGCGCCGTTCGGCCCGACGAGGGCAACGCGATCGCCGCGCGAAAGCGTCACACTCATGCCCCGGTAGACCGCGTTGTCGCCGTAGGACTTGCTGGCGCCCTTCAGCGAAATGACCTCTGACCCGCTGCGCGGCGGCTGCGGAAACGAGTAGCGGACTCGTTTGGTCGCTCTCGGCAGCTCGATTCTCTCGATCTTCTCGATCTGCTTCAAGCGACTCTGCACCTGGCTGGCCTTCCTGGCCTTGGCTCGGAAGCGCTCCACGAACCGCATCTGCCTCTGAATCTCGCGCTCCTGCCTGGCCGCGGCGGCCTGCTTGACCTTCAGCAGACTATCGCGTGCGACGAGATACTCGTCATAGTTGCCCTTCATGAGCACAACCCCGTCCTCCTCGATGGCCAGCACCCTGGTAGCGACCTGGTTCAGGAAGGCGCGGTCGTGGGACGTGACGATCACGGCGCCTCGAAAGGAGGCCAGGTATTTCTCGAACCACAGGTTTGCGTCCAGATCGAGGTGGTTGGTCGGCTCGTCAAGGAGCAGAAGCTCGGGCTTCCTGAACAGCAGTCTTGCCAGGCCGGCGCGCATGACCCAGCCGCCGCTGAACTCGTGCATGGGCCTGAGAAAGTCGCCCTGCTTGAAGCCGAGGCCGGACAGGATCGTCTTGGCCTCATGCTCCCGGTCGCCTCCGCCGGCCGCCTCCAACATCACCTCCAGCCGGCCGAGGTCCTGCAGTAGTGCGGACTGCTTCGCTAAGTCGCGCTCCGATGATAGCTCATCGCGCGTGGCGGCAATCCTGTCCGTGAGGGCGATCACATCGGCGGAGGCGTCCAGCACTTCCTGAAGGATGGTCTTGCCGGTGAACGCCGCGGGCTCCTGCCTCAGGTAGCCTATCGAGAGGTTGCGCTGCCTGGAAACGCTTCCCGAGTCCGCCGTTACCTCGCCTGCGAGGATGTCCATCAGCGTGGTCTTGCCGGAGCCGTTGGGGCCTATCAGCGCAATGCGGTCTCCGGCGGACACCACAAGGCTGAGGCCGCTGAACAGTGTCCTGTCCGAATAGGCCTTGTTGATTTCCGATGCGATCAGGGTTGACATGACGACTGAGGAGTCCGATGCCTCTTGGACTTGGGCGCGCCTGCTATGGCCTCGCCCACTCGAATGCCAGGGTAGCGTACCGGACGAAGATGCCGCCGCCGGGCGCACCAAGGGGAGCGTTCACCGCCAGCAGCGCGATGGTGTGTTGTTGACCGGGTACTGCGCTGGTAGTGACTGCGACTCTCTGGGGCACGTTGAAGCCCTGAACAGCGCCTCGCTCGCGGTTCATCTCGCCGTCCACCCAGATCTCGCCGTAGTCGTCGATGCAGGTCTCAAACTGCACGCGCACTCCGCTCACCGGGTGTCCATCCACCTCCTCCGGCAGCGTGACCCTGATGCGGTACCATCCGAAGGTGAACCCGCTGGACACCGGTTGAATCAGGTCGGTGCACACCTCCCACGCGGAGTCGTCGTAGTCCGCCAGCCTGGCGGGACTGCCCTGCGACTGCTCCACAAGACCCTCGTTGGGTTCGCCAGGCACGAACCCCCGGGCAAACTTCCACTGGCCGTTCACCGCCGCCTGTCCTGCTGCGCTTTCCAATGCAAGAGTTGCTCTCGGCATCATGGCCTCCTTGCGCCCGCGTATCCACTGCATTCTACAATAATCTCGGCATCCGGCGCTTGACGGGGTGTTCGAAGACTCGAGGATGGCAGCATCGGATGGGCTGGCGTAAGACCAGCTGCGATTGGCTAAGTCCTCGTTTCGCCGCCGGTGCTCTCGACCTCGGGCGGCACGCCCTGAACGGCCCGCCGCGATTCCATTGGGCCAGGTTCGCTTCTGTACTCGGCGGAGAATTCCGGCTAAACTCAGAGGGCATCCGGAACGACTCACAGGGAGGCACACCCATGAGCACTGAGACCGTATTGAGTCATGCAGATCCGGCCCAGTACAGAGTGCTGGGCACTAGGGCGCCTCGACTGGACGGCCTGGAGAAGGTTACCGGCGCTGCGAAGTTTGGAGCCGACATACACCTGCCCGGTATGCTTCACGGCAAGATGCTGACGAGTCCCCACGCCCATGCTCGCATCCTCTCCATTGACACCAGTGAAGCTGAGGCCGTTCCGGGCGTGAAGGCCGTGATCACTGCCGCGGACTTCCCGATCTTCGAGCAGCAGCCCACCATAGACTTCGTGGCGGAGCAGTTCCGCGGCGCCAGGATTATGGCAGAGCACTTCATGGCGCGTGACAAGGTGCTCTACCGAGGCCACCCGGTGGCAGCCATCGCAGCAACCAGCCCGCACGTCGCCGAGGAAGCCGCGAAGCTCATCCGCGTGGAATACGAGGTGCTTCCGGCCGTCCTCACCATAGCGGACGCACTCAAGGACGGTGCGCCGCTGATCCACGATAGCCTGACGACCGTGACACGCGGCCCGGACGGGCGTGAGGTCTCGGACGTCGGGAGCAATGTCGCGAGCCACGCGCAGCTCAAGCGAGGCGACGTGGAGGCCGGCTTCAGTGCAGCTGAGGTCATCGTGGAGCGGGAGTTCTCGTCGCAGCCGGTCCACCCCGGCTACATCGAGCCGTTCGCATCCGCTGCGCAGTGGAATGCCGACGGCCACGTGACAATCTGGACCACCACCCAGGGCACGTTCGACGTGCGAGAGGGCACCGCCTCAATCATGGGTATACCGGAATCGATGCTGAAGGTGATCGCGATGGAGTGCGGCGGCGGGTTCGGGGGCAAGGGCCCGAACACCAACCCCCTCAATCCCATGGCGGCCATCCTCTCCAGGAAGACAGGCTCGCCCGTGAAGATGGTCATGAGCCGCAAGGAGACCTTCGATAGCACCTGTCCCGCTTCGGCAACCTACATCAGGCTGAAGATGGGCGCCGATGGATCGGGGCGAATCACCGCTGCCGAGTACTACCTAGCCTACCAGGCAGGAGCGTTCCCGGGATCGCCGGTGGGCGCAGGCGTGCAGAACGGCCTGGCGTCGTACAGCATCGAGAACTTCCAGGTTGACGGCTACGACGTCGTCACGAACACGCAGAAGATGCAGAGCTACCGGGCGCCTGGGCAACCGCCGGCAACCTTCGCCGTGGAGAGTGTTGTAGACGAGCTGGCTGAGAAGCTGGGCATGGACCCCATGGAGTTTCGGTTGAGGAATGCCGTGCAGGAGGGGGAACGGATGCCCAATGGTGTGCTGTATCCGCGAATAGCCTGCACGGAAATCATGGAAGCCATGAAGGCCCACCCACACTACAACGCGCCGCTCGGCGGGCCGAATCGCGGTCGTGGGGTGTCCGTGGCCGCCAGGGCCATTGGTGGCGAGGGGGCCACGCCCCACGTTGCCACCATCAGTGTCAACGCGAACGGCACCATCGCACTCATGACCGGCTCAAACGACCTGAGCGGCACCCGAACCTCGGTGGCGATGCAGGCCGCCGAAGTGTTGGGACTGGAGGCGACAGACGTGGTGTCAACTGTTGGTGATACCGACTCCGCCGGTTGGAGTGGTGTTGCCAACGGCAGCAAGATCACATATTCGACGGGTCTGGCTGCCATAGCTGCCGCGGAGGAGGTCAAACTCCAGATGAAGGCTCGCGCGGCCCTGGTTTGGGAGGTGCAACCGGAGGACGTGGAGTTCCAGAACGGCACCTTTGTGTGCACCAGGAACCCGGCCGACCGGATGAGCTTCCAGGAGCTTGCTGGCAGGCTCATGCGCACGGGCGGCCCGATCACCTGCGCCGGGTACTCGTTCCCGACCGGCCCCGGCGGGGTGCTGTTTGGCGGAAACCTGGTGGACGTGGAGGTGGACCCCGAGACGGGAAAGGTGGATATCCTGCGCTTCACCACCTTCATAGACGTCGGCAAGGCGGTCCACCCAAGCTTCGTGGAGGGACAGGCACAGGGCTCGACCGCGCAGGGAGTCGGCTGGGCACTTAGCGAGGAGTATTGCTACACGGAAGACGGCGCAATCTCCAACTCAACCTTCCTGGACTACCGAATGCCGACCACACTGGACGTGCCGATGATCGACACGGTGATTGTGGAGGTGCCCAACCCCGGCCACCCGTTTGGTCTGAGGGGTAGAGCAGGGGAGATCCCCATTGTTCCCGTCATTGGTGCAGTGGCCAACGCCGTGTCCAACGCAACCGGCGTCCGTATGACCAGAGCGCCAATGAACCCGGCCACTGTCATGGAGACGCTGAGGGAGAGCGCGGCGAAGGAGTAGACACCGACAGCGGCCTGCAGCCACTGTCCGCTCATGGTGAGCCTGTCGAACCAGGTGGGCGGACGACGCAGACGCCGCCAAGCGCTGAGCTTCGTCTATTGCCACAGGTCGGGGTCTGGCCGGTTCATCAGCCCGAAGCCGAGATATCCGTACCAGATGACCAGCAGCACGTAGAAGCCCCTGGCCAGGCCGATAAAGGTGTCTCGGCCGCCGGTGTCGAGTACGGCCACAATGAAGAAGACCATTACCGCCAGGCTGACAAGGGCAGCCAACAGGGAGACTATCCGGTTGAAGTCGTCTCTCGTGGAGAGGCCCAACGCGAATATGCTGCCGCCAAACCCAAGCGCAATCCCACCGGCGTAGAGGAGAGCAGAGCCTGCGTAGTAGACGGGAACGCTTCCACTGATCTGGTCACTGGTCTGGGAATCGGCCAGAACCAAGTCGATGCCGCCGCCCAGAATCCAGCCGGTGAGCCCGACGAAGATCATGAAGAAGCCCATCTGAACCAGAGCTTTGCCGTTGCCCTGCAGGGTGACGTTACGCATCAGCGCGTAGAGGCCCGACAGGATTAAGGTCAGGCCAAGGATTATCCCGATGTTGGTGATTTTGGTCAGCTCGGCGTTGGTACCCTTGGCCGTTATGGAGCCAACAGCGTCCGACACCTTGGCGCTGTCAATCAGCAAGCCACCCGGCTCCATGAGGAAGAAGACGAAGGCGATTACAGGTCCGAATATGAGGGACAGTCCCGCCAGCCGGTTCACGGATATGGTGCCCATGTATCAACCTCCCCTAGCTGATTTCACGAGAAGGGGCCTCCGAGTTCAAGCCCACCCTGGCGAACATTTTGACGCTGGAGTTGCGACAATGCAATAGGGAGTCACGTGCACTGCCAAGAGCGGTCAAGCCGGTGTGATTGTCTACCGTGACGACCCTCCCACGATAAGCAGGGCCATCTCATCAAGTGTTCCCGGTGATCGGCGGAGCAGATGGCCTGTGCGCCCACAGAGCCTCTCCGGTCTCGCCTATGTCGTCGGCACGGGTATGCCCGGAATGCCCAGCCTGACCCTTCCAAGGCTATCGCGAGTGGTGAAGTACAGCGTCCTCCAGTCGTCGTCGCCCCAGGCCATGTTGGTCGTGGCCGTCGCGCCGTGATCGATGATTCCCAGGTGGTCGCCTGAAGGGTCGAACACCCATATGCCACCGGATCCACCGCAGTACAAGTTGCCCTCGACGTCGACCTTCATGCCGTCAGCGACGCCGGGACGCTCGCCCTTCACGTCTGCGAAGACGCGGTCGGTCCACAGCGTGAGCACGCCGTTGGGCAGGACGTCGAATGACCGAATGATCCCGCGGCGGGAGTCGTTGACGTACAGGACGCTCTCGTCAGGGGAGAAGCACAGCCCGTTGGGCATGACGAAGTCCCGCACCAGCAGGGTCAGCGTCCCCAGGTCCTGGGAAACTCGGTATACACCTGAAAAGTCCAGGTCCAGGTTCGGTTCCGGCGCTCCCGGGTCGGTGAAGTATATGGCTCCGTCGGATTTCACGACCACGTCGTTGGGGCGGTTGAGCCGCCTGCCCTGATAGCTGTTGGCCACCACCGTGATGCTGCCGTCGGGTTCCTGGCGTGTCACGCGGCGCGCTCCGTGTTCGCAGGCGATCAGCCTCCCCTGCGGATCGCGAGTGAGGCCGTTCGCGTTGTTGGTCGGCTCCTGGAACACGGTTACGCCTTCGCCGGGCGCCCACTTCAGCCTCTGGCTATTGCCGATGTCGCTGAACAGCAGGTATCCGCCTTCCTTCCACCACACGGGCCCCTCCGCCACCGCCCCGCCTCCATACCCGCTGCCCAACCACTCCGGCTCCAGGGATCGCGGCGCTATGCGCTCCATTGCCTCCGACAACTGCTCTACAGGCATGATGCTCTCCTCTTGGGACTCTCAGGGTTATCGAGGTCTAAAGCGACTTCGGCGTAACGCGGCTGGATATGAACGGCGGTGGTACCCCTAAGCATACCATACTACGAACTTTCCGGTGGGTTGTTCCCATCTAGACGGAGCACCCAGTAGCCTTGAGGAGTTTCTTGCGGTTTGAATCTAGCTTGGTGGGCCTAAGTTGACGGTAGACAGAACCGTATTCGAATTGTGGATGGGGCTGTGACTGCCTATGTGCATGCAGATATCCCCAGCGTGGCATCTGCCGGTGCGTTCATAGCCTTGGATCGACCGGCTCGCTCTCAAGGGCGAGCACGCCAAAGGCACACTCATGCACCCGGTAGAGAGGCTCTCGCTCCACAAAACGCTGGAGACCTTCTATGCCCAGCGCGAACTCCCGAAGGGCTAGAGACCTCTTTGCGGATATGTTCCGGTCCCGTAGACGCTCCAAGTTCTCCGGCAGCGTGTACTCCGGGCCATAGATGATGCGCAGGTACTCGGCCCCTCTGCACTTCATGGCGGGCTGCGTCAAGCCACGCCTGCCTCTCGGCACAAAGTTCAGTGGCTTGACGACCATCCCCTCGCCGCCCTGACTAGTCATGTCCTCCCACCAGCGAGTGGCCTCAGCCTCATCCGACGTATTCAGTCGCACAACCTTGTGCCGGGTGTTCCGGAACAACGCCGGATCAGCTTCGTGCAGGCGGGCGGCCATGCTCATGTGCCACAGGTGATCCTTATCAGTATGTAGTTGCCCTTCGCTCGCAAGCAGATGGAATGGTGCAAGCTGTATGTCGGCGAGCGACTCGACCGGCCAGCAGTACCGGGCGTAGGCGTCGCTGTAGAGTTCGACCAGACTTAGCCTTTCCTCAACTCCAGCCAGAGTATCGGCGACTTCGATGCCGCGAGCAGCGGTCTGCCGGAGGAGGGACCCAGCGACCTTCAGGCTGGTTCGAGCCGCTGTACCGACCGCAGCATACTGATTGCTGAGCAACTCCTGTGCCTTGAGGGACCAAGGCATGATTTCGCAGTCCAGCACCACCCAGTCTGTCTCCAGTTCATCCCAAAGACCAGCGTTCGAAATGCCCATGCGGACGCGTTCCATGAACTCCAACTCCAGTGAGCGGTCTCCAAAGAACCTTCGCCCCGTCCGAGTGTAGCAAGCGCCGATACCCTCGCTGGTGATACCGAAGCGCCATTCGACTGTTGCGGCGTCTCGCCCAACCACCACGACGGCCCGCGAACCCATGTGCTTTTCCTCGCAGACCACCTCAGACACACCGCTGTTGCGGAAGTAGGCGAGCACCTCGTCTGGATGTTCCAGCAGGCCAGGGAGGTTAGACGTCTCGCATGGGGAGATTGTGGGCGGAAGATAGACGAGCCAGCGCGGGTCGAGGGCGAACCGGCTCATCACCTCAAGCGCCGCCGCCGCGTTCTCCTCCCGCACCGTGACATTCCCTCGTAGCCGAGTCGAGACCACACGCTTGCCGATCACGTCCTCGATGTCGAGGAGATTCGCTGCGCGATCCTCGGTTGGTGCAACGGCCTCCTGCGACGGCCCGGATTCGGCCAACGGTCTAGCCGGCTCGTAGAAGACTCGAGCCGCTGGGACCGACACGAGCTCCCTTTCTGGATACCGCAGCGCGGTCAGTTTCCCACCGAACACGCAGCCCGTGTCGATGTTGATGGTGCGGTTGAGCCAAGTGGGTTCCACAACTGCTGTATGGCCGTAGACAACAGTGGCTCTCCCTCGATAGTCGGCCGCCCAGTTGGCGCGGATGGGAAGTCCAAATTCGTCCTTCTCGCCGGTTGTCTCGCCATACATGCAGAAATCCCGGACACGTGCTGAGGCGCGGCCCTGGTACTCCGACTTGATACCCGCATGCGCCACCACCAGGTCCCCGTCGTCGAGCACGTAATGGCTGATCAGCCCGTCCAAGAAGCCAAGAACCTGTTCTCGAAACTCAGGCGACTCCGCATCCAATTGCGCCAGCGACTCCGCCAGTCCGTGAGTTACCTGTACGTTTCTTCCCTGGAGCTTGCGGGCGAGCTTGGACTCGTGATTGCCAGCCACGCAAAGGGCCGAACCCTCCGCTACCATCGACATCACAAGCTTGAGTACCTTGACGACGCCAGGACCTCGGTCAACGAGATCGCCGACGAACACGGCCTTGCGTCCCTCCAGATGAGTTACCGAAAAGCCGACACCGCCGTCGGCGTCAGTGCGGGACTCAACCTCGTAATCTAGGCGTTCCAATAGAGTGACAAGCTCATCGAAGCACCCGTGGACGTCACCTATGATGTCGAACGGGCCGTGCTCGTGGCGCAGGTTGACCCACAGGGGCACCCGCTGAATGGTGGCGGATTCAACCTCGTCGAGTGAGTTGAGCACAAACACGTGCCGGAAGCCTTCGCGCTTCAGCCCGCGAAGCGACCGCCTGAGCTGCTGGGCTTGCTGGCGCACCACCCGACTCCCAAATGGACGGTCGGGACGTTCTCTGTTGCGGTCTATGCAAAGAGCCTCGGGCATGTTCAGTACGATAGCCACCGCCAGGCAGTCATGCTCCCTGGCGAGTTCTACCAGAGACTTCCGCGCTTCCGGCTGAACGCTGGTTGCGTCGATGACCGTGAGCCGGCCAGCCCGGAGGCGCGTGGCCGCGATGAAGTTGAGAAGCGCAAAGGCGTCGGGAGTCGCCGCCTGGTCGGTGGCGTCATCGGCAACCATCGCCCGGCAGTCGTCCGATGACACCACCTCGGTGGTCTTGAAGTGGCGAGAGGCAAAGTGGGACTTCCCCGAACCTGTAGGGCCAACGAGCGCGACGAGACACAATTCGGGAATGACGATATTCATCGCGTGAATACCCCCATTTGAGTCGGCGTTCCATGCATGGGATGGACAGGGCCGATGTCTTGGAAACGAACATCGTATTTCCGGCGGTCAGCTAGCCGATTCGACCATTCCTGGAATTCCGCTCGCGTCCACTCAAAGCGGTGGTCGCCGTGCCTGAATGCACCGTCGGGCAACCCTTCGAACAGCGCGTTGTACTCCGCATTGGGCGTCGTGATGATGACGGCATTGGGCTTCGCGGTCCCAAACACCGTCTCTTCAAAGGCGCCAAGCCGTGTGGGGTCCAGATGTTCGATCACCTCCATGGCGATTGCGGCGTCGTGCCCTGAGAGGCGCTTGTCCCGGTAGGTGAGAGAGCCGTGTAGGAGTTTGACGCGCTCCTGCTGTCGCGAGGGCAGGGTGTCGAGGCGCAAACGCCTTTGCGCCGTTTCCAATGCCCGGTGGGAGACGTCGAGACCAGTGATCGAACGGATCGACGACTCTCCGAGGAGAGCCTCAATCAGTCTCCCTTCACCGCAGCCGAGGTCGACCACCTTGGCCGCTGCCATGTCGCGGAGCACCATGAGTACCGCCCGGATACGCTGCTCACCCAATCTAAGGGGTGCTTCAAGCCGTTCCTCTTCCCGTTCGTGCCGGGCGGCGATTGCGCCCGGGTCAACCGACCCGGCGTCCAGCAGTTGGGCAAGCGCTTGACCGACTAGGCCCCGCTGATGCTTCAGGTATCGACGCGAGATGAGGTCACGCAGCGGATGGCTGCCCAGCCACCCATCGCCGAAGCGCAGCAGCTTGTCCACCTCGTCGTCGCCAACCCAGTAGTGCTTGTCGTCGTCGAGGACGGGCAGGAGTACGTAGAGGTGGGCAAGCAGGTCCCGTAGCCGGGTCTTCGACGACAGGCGGACGCTGTAGTACGGGCTGTGCCCCCACTCGGGAAAATGCTCATCCAGTGCCTGCCCGGAAATGTTAACGTCGTAACCCAGCGGTTCGAACAGACGCCCTATGAGGTCTGGCCCATCCCCGGAAGGCACCACGGCTACATCACATTCCAGAGGTATGGCCATGTCGGCTAGTTCCGGTCGGGCAGTGCTTTTCCCTGCCAGCGCGCTGCCGAATACCGAGGCAATAGCCACGCTCAGGTATGACGAGGCCACGTAGGGACGGTCGTTCACGTATTGCCCTAGCCAGTCCCCGGCGTGAAGGGTGCGGGACTTCGGGCGCACCAGACCCACCGGATCGATGTGCAGCAGAAGCACTACCTTACAGCGCTCGATGTCAGCTTGTATGTTGAAGGAACCGCTCAGATGGGCCAATCTGGGTGGGAGCGTGGGGGGCGCGTCGACTGTCATTAGGTGAGCAGCGGGGCATCCGGCTGCTGCGCCGTCTCGAAGTAAGACACCCCCCACATCAGCTCGTCGCTCCGAACAGATACGAGGGCTTTGGGCCCGT
>DAOUKJ010000044.1:0-13953 GCA_034421435.1 Dehalococcoidia bacterium
TACCTCGAATAAGGGAGGCACTGACTGACATGGTGGAACCGAGATCGATCTCGTTCAGCAACGACCGCTGGCTCACGGACTCCCGCATCTACAATCTCATCTGGATGGGCCGATGGCTGGAGCGGGCCGAGAATATAGCCCGGGTGATCAATACCTTCGCGGGAGCTGCCGTTGAGAGCGGCAGCGATATCGAGTGGCTGCAGCGGTCACTCGTGAACGCCGCGGTCATCCGCGGCATCGCCATCGACGACCCGACGCAGACGCTCTCGCTGCTGCTCCGGGAGCACGGTTCGTCCTCCATCTACCACAGCGTATCGACCGCCCGCAACAACGCCACGCAGGTTGGCCCCGTGGAGCTGATACGCGAGATTTCCGGCATCATCCAGAGCCTCGACGAGGCCACGCTGCCCGTCCCGACGCCTGAGGACGCGCGTAGCCTGACCGGCCTTGTGCTGGAGGGACTGTCCGGCGTCTACGACGTGATAGAGGCAAGCTGGTTCCACCAGGAAGCCATGTCGGAAGAGGAAGTCTACCTGAGGTTCGTGCAGCAGTAGCCGTCACTCGCCTAGTGGCGCCATCTGTCGTCGTCCTGTAGCAGCGCTCTCGCGTGGTTGATCTCCCCCGCGTGGTACAGGTCGTGCTCCAGCATGGTGGTCACCAGGAAATACGTGGGCACCAGCGCGCCCCAGTGCGCCTTGCGCGGCGCATCCAGCTCGGCGTCCGACTCCAGCTCGCGGATGCAGTTTGTGAGGTATGTGTGTCCCTCTCGCAGCCACTCCTCGGCCGCCGCGGGGTCTGAAAGCCTCTCCGGTACAGGCGTGGCGGGAGGGTCATCGTAGTCCATGCTGCCGTCACGGAAGCCGTGGTTGGCGTACATGAACTTGAACATGCCAACGTGCGCGACGAGGTTGCGAACTGACCGGCTACCTCCCGGTGGTGTCCGCGCCCAGTTCTCGGGGGCCACGCTTCGGAGGTTATTCAGCAGTGAGTGCTGGCTGCCCTCGAACGCAAGGTCCATGAGGGCCAGCAGCTCATCGATTCGAGTCCTGGCCATCCTGCTGCCCCCCTGTCGTCCTAGCCGAAGCCGTGCCGGCTTCCCTTGGCCTCGAAGAAGTCCAGGTCTATCGCGAATGCCGAGGCCAGCAGCAGCAGCCTCGTCTGCTCTCCACGCTCCATGTCTGTGAAGTGGATACGGAAGTTGTCCGCGTCCGTGAACCCCTCCCTCATGATGCCACCCCACTCCTTCACGATGCGCCCCAGCTCATCGCCTCGCGCGTTGTTCAGAGTGAACGTGAAGGGGCGGAATATCCGGCCGTTCAGTCCCGCTACCTGCTGACCGCCGGCGTCAAGCACCGCGAACTTGCGCTTCAGCATTCCAAACTGCCTCTTGAGCGAGCCAACCGGAGAGCCGCTGCGGTCATGCACGTTGAGATGCGAGAAGAAGAAAAAGAACTTCCTGTCGGCATTCAGGATCGGAGTACCTTCATTGTCCAGGATGTGCAGGTTCAGCGGCCTGTTGTTGCCTAGAAACTGGCGTCCCAGAAATCCGGAGTCCTCGTAAGCGTACATTACCTCCTGGCCCTCAGGCGTGAGAATCCTGTACCTGTTGGCAGTCTCGAAGCCGGTGAATATCTCCAGCATCTCCTTGGTCTGGCGGACTACCAGCTCCCCGTAGTTGGCTAGCTCCATGTTGTTTAGCTCCTGTTCTTGGTACTGGCCGCATGATACACGCTATTCCCTATCTGACTCAATAGCGGCCCACCCCCGGGCACGCTGGGTCTCATTCATTGGCGCCGGAAAGCGATTGACACGGCAGATTTGCTCCCGTTAGACTCCTTTCGCTCAAAGAGCAGCCGACACGATTGCGACGAGGAGGATAACCAAGGCCATGAAGGTGGAATCGTACGCACAGGGCACGCCATGCTGGGTTGAGCTTGGAACTTCGGACCAGGAAGCCGCGAAGGCGTTCTACAGCGAGCTTTTCGGTTGGTCGTACCTGGACCATCCCATGGACGAGCAAGGCCACAGCCACTACTCAATGGCTCAAAGGAGCGATCTGAACGTCGCAGCGATCTATACCCACCACGAAGGGATGAGGATGGCCGGCACGCCTCCCCACTGGGACATCATCCTATCGGTTGAGGACGTTGATGCTACGGCGGCGCGTGCGGCCGGCCTGGGCGGAGCCGTCGTCGAAGAGCCCGTCAACGTAGCCGAGGCAGGTCGGATCGCGGTCGTCGCCGACCCAACCGGCGGCGCGGTGGGCCTGTGGCAGGCAGGCAGGCACATCGGCGCGCAGGTGCAGCACGAGCACGGCTCAATCGGCTGGTGCGAGCTACTCACCACGGACACTGAGGCCGCCATTGGATTCTACACCGGGCTGCTGGACATAGAGTCTGAAACGGCTGACATGCCGGACGGCAGCCGCTACACGGTCTACATGTCAGGCGGGATTCCACTTGCCGGCACGATGGCCATGCCGGATGAGGTGCGCAAGATGAACATTCCACCTCACTGGAGCGTCTACTTCCAGGTGGACAGCGTGGACGAGATTATAGCGAAGGCGTCCGCCCTGGGCGCCACGATTGCCCTGCAGCCATTTGACGTTCCCGACATAGGTCGCTTCTCGTTCGTGCTAGACCCGCAGGGCGCGGGCTTTGGCCTGCTCACGCCCTTGCAGGACTGGTCGAATCCCGGCTAGACCCGCCCGGTCGGTGATCCAGAGCCGCTACCGAGCGGCTCCAGTCCCTTCAGCATCGCCAACAGCCTGGCGGGCGGTACGTCTACGGCAGTCGCCATAACTGCGATTCCGCCCAGCGACATGTGCGCCAGCACCACCTGCTGCGGATCGCTCCACTGAGCCACATCCACGCGCACAGGCGCGCCGCCAAGGCTCAGCTCCACGCTTCTGCGTGAGGCATCTGGAAGCCTCTCAAGATGCCAGTGGCGGAACACGTTTCCCCGGTCGGCGTAGCGCTCTCGCTGTCCCCTTGCGCCGTGCTCCTGCACCACATCCACGATCGCGCGCAGCTCCCGCACCGGCGACCTCATGCGATTAGCCGCGCCGGATCCGGCCGCCTGCTCCAGCAGCAGCCTTGGACGCGGCGAACGGCCCGGCCCTGAGTCGTACAGCAGGCCAATGCCCTCAATCGACGGGCGCAGCCGGCCGGCATCCCAGGAAACGCGGTGCATCACCAGTCCTAGCGGCTGACCCGTTAGCCCGCAGACCGGAACCGGCACTCCGGCCAGCTCTTCGGGCAGGCCGCCCCCGTCTACGTCAACTGTGTGGCGGACTGGCCTGAGTGATGGTCGTTTCAGAGGGCCGTCCGGCTGGCAGCCCAGCACGTCAACCCTCCACTCACGCTCCGCGTCCACGCCGCAGCGCCGGCAATTGTTGTCGCCCATGCCGAATCGAAAGTCGTAGATGTTCTTCAGCCAGATAAAAGGCCACGTCAGCATCGACAGGAACGCGTCGAGGCTGGAACGCCTCCGGTACGCCAAATAGAGCACACCGCGGCTGCTCCCCAGAAGATCGCCGCATCTGTAGCAGTACGACTCCCGCGGCTGTGGGCTGGACAAGGGCGCGTAGCCAAATGGCATGGACAAATGATAGCACAGCGCTTTGGGACAAGCCGTCGAGCCTATGTTGCTGATGTGCGGAAGCGCCACAGCGCGACAGCCAGGAACACCGCCCCGAACGCCGCAAGTGCGCCAAGCTCCTGCGCCACCTCGCTCGCCTCCGCGCCAAACAGCATCAGCTTGTTGAACCCCGTGTTCGCCCAGCCGTGCGGAGTCAGCTTCGCCAGGGCTTGCATCCACTGCGGCGCGATGAAAAGCGGCCACCAGCACCCACCTATCGGCGCGAGCACCAGCGACGTCAGCACACCCGCCGAGCCAGCAGCCTGCACGCTGCGTACAAAGCTGGCCAGCAGCACCCCGAACGCCGCCGAGGCCAGCGCCATGAACACCGAGATCGCGATCACCGCCGCAGGCGCAATACCGAGGTAGATGTCGAAGATCAGCACGCCCGCGAGCCACATCACGACGAGCTGAGCGGCCGCTCTGTACGCCGTGCCTATGAACTTGCCGAGCACAATCGACTCACGCCGCGTGCCGTTGGACATGAGCCTTTCCAGCGTCTGGTTCTGGCGTTCTCTGGCTATCGCCTCGGCGCTCAGGGCCGCGCTGAAGAACACGAACATGGTCAGGTATGCAGGCAGCGTGAAGTTGGACGGCTGGAAGGGCACCACGTCACCAGCAGTCTCCGGCTCCAGAACGACGGCCGGCGCCGCGTCACTTGTCGGCTCACCCGCGGCCCCGTCCTGCTGCGCTACCGGCTCCTGCTGAGATTCGACCGCCGACTCCCGCGCCAGTGCAGCGGCTGCTTGTGCGGCGATCTGCGTCTCCGTGAAGCGTCCCGCCACCTCCTGCGCAAAGCCCGCAAGCATCGCCTCGGCCTCCGGGTTGCCGTCTCCTACCACCACCTCTAGGGATGTGCTTTCTCCGCTGAAGGCGCTCTGCGTGAAGTCGGCGGGGAACGCGACAAAACCGTCGATCTCACCGTTCCGCAGTGCGGCCAGCGCTTCATCGTACGTCAGAGTGTTGACTCCGGCGTTCTCGCCGTTCGCCAGCTCCGCAATCACGATCAGGCTGATGCCCGCGTCCTCCCGTGTGACTAGCGTGATCTCGAGCGGCTCGTCGCTCGGCCCCTGACCAGACAGCGCGGCAGACCACCCCACTATGAAGATGAACGGGAACAGGAACGCGAAGGCCATGGCGAACCTGTCCTTGAAGAAGATGCGCGTGTCCTTGCCGGCTATGAGGAACGCCTGCCGGAGCACCAGTGTCACGCTACCGCCCTCCTTCCGACGTCCTGAACAGCGCGCCCGCAAGGACCAACGCACATAGGCCAACTCCCGCCAGGATCCCCAGTTCAACGCCCAGGTCGCCCAGGCTTTGCCCCCGGTCCAGAATGCCCACCATCGACTCGATGGCGTAGCGGTTGAGGGTGAATCGAGACATCACCTCCAGCAGGCCGTCGCCCACGTCAAAGAATGTGCCTCCGAATATGGTCATGAACATGGTAATGAACACAGCGCTCCATGTCGCCTGATCGCGCGTCCTCGCCAGCGAGGTTATGACCAGGGCAAGGCCGCTAACAGACGCAGCAGCAAGCACGCATATCAGCGCAACCTGCACGAATCCGGCCAGGTCCCCCACTCTCAGCAGCGCGAATGCCGGCACAAGCAGGACAAGAGATTGCACCGACCCCCGCAGGACGTGCGCCGTGAACTTGCCCAGGAATAGCTGTGCCGCGCTCAGTCGTGTGGTCATCAGGCGCTCCAATGTGCCCAGCCGCCGCTCCTCCACCAGCGTCTGCGCGCCGAGCGTGATGGAGAACATCAGGAACATCACCAGAATGCCCGGCACAACCCTGTGCAGGAAGTCGGATTCCTCCCCGTCCAGGTATCGAACGCTGACCCCCACGGCCGGGTCGTCCCACGATTCAGCTATGAGAGGCACAGTCTGCTCGTCGATCAGGGCCGGAGGCACGCCAGACCCTTCGAGCGTTGCCATCGTCAGCCTGCGCACGCGGCCCTCGCGTCCCACCTCCTGCGCCATGCTCCGCACAATCCCGGCGACAATCTGGCCCTCATCACCGCCGTAGCCGCGCCGCTTGAAGGTCAGCGAGACGCTTTCGCCCGCCTCAATGGCCTCAGAGAAACCGTCAGGAATGATGAACGCAGCCAGAATGGCCGACCTGTCCAGCGCCGCGTTGGCGCTCTCCACCGTGCGCTCGCGCACGGTGATGGTGTCCAGGGCGTCCAAGCGCCGCACGAGCTCGCGCGCTCCGGGGCCGCCGTCCAGGTCCACGATGTTGGCCGTGGCGTGAAAGCTCGTGCCGCCGCCGAACACGGCATAGGTCAGCCCGAACAGCACGATGGGCAGGGCCAGGCCGAATGCAAGCTCGCCCCGGTCGGTCAGGTACCGCTTCAGCTCCAGAAGCGCTATGTGGAGGAACAGCGTCATCTGCCCCGCCGCCGTCGAGGCGACCTAGTCCCTCAGACTCCGGCCCGTGTGATCGAGAAACACGTCTTCGAGGGTCACGCGGTCCGGGTCGCCGATCCCCGCCTTCAGGTCGCGAGGCGTGCCCAGGCTGATGATGCGGCCGTGATCCATGATGGCGAGCCGGTCGCAGAGGCGGTCGGCTTCCTCCATGTAGTGGGTGGTGTACAGGACGGTCAGGCCCTCGTTGCGCAGGTTCTCCACCGTCTCGAAGATGTGATTGCGGGACTGCGGGTCGATGCCCACGGTGGGCTCGTCGAGGAACAGGAGCTGCGGCCGGCTCATCAGCGCGATTGCGATGTTGACCCGGCGCTTCATGCCGCCGGAGAACCGCTCCACCTTGTCGCGCGCCCGGTCTTGCAGCCCCACGCGTTCGAGGTTCTCGCTCGCCGCCTCCCTGGCCTGCTGCCCGCCAAGCCCGGCCATGCGACCGAAGAACACCAGGTTGTCCATCGCCGAGAGCTCAGGGTACAGCGCGAGCTCCTGCGGGCAGACGCCGATGAGCTTGCGCACGCTGTCGCTGTCGCCGGTCACGGAGAAGCCGCCGATGGAGACGTGTCCATCGTCGGGTTTCAGAACCGTGGACATGATGCGGATGACCGTGGTCTTGCCTGCGCCGTTGGGGCCCAGCAAGCCAAAGATCTCCTTCTGCGCGATTGAGAAAGAGACTGAGTCCACGGCCTGAAACGGCCCGAACGACTTACGCAGGCCGTCCGCTACGAGGAAATCTGCGTCAGCCACTGGCTCTGCCGTCATGCACTATCATGCGTTAATTGTACACCAGCCAGCCTCTGGCTGCTACAGATATCGCAACGGTTTCCGCCCGCTCATCCAGAGCTTGTCGAAGGACATGGGCGGGTGATTCTTATCGTCATTCTGAGCGAAGCGCAGCGGAGTCGAAGAATCCAGGACATTGCACTGCATTACCAGTGCCCATCAATGAAGCAGCCCTTCTACCTATCCCAGAGCCTCGCGCGGTGCACGATTGTCCCAGATTTCTCGGCTGCGCTCGAAGTGACAGAGGGCATCCCTCTGCCCCCCTGGATTGCGGCTTTCGCCGCAATGACGGTTGCGGCGGTAGGCGCGGATTGCGCCTGAATTTCTGCTTGCGCAGGAATGGTTGTGCCTTGCGTAGGCGGCTCGCCCGCCTCTACTCCTCCTCGTCCTCCGCGTCCGGCAGGCCGGGGTTGTCCAGGACCGTCTTGAGCCTGTCCACCATCTCAGGCGTGAGGAGGAAGGCGTGTGTGGCCCCGTCGTCCACGCTCAGCGTAAGGATTGTGGCGCTGTTCTGGGAGTTGGTCAGCCAGGCGGCATCGCAGTCCCGCACAGCGCGAAACGGCACACCCGTTGCCATTCTCACACCTCCGTTCGTGGATATCGCACGTGCAAGTATACCACCGATGTCCCTCGCATCAGGTGTGCCATAACGCACGTCACGCCTGTTGACTTGATTCGCATTGGTGGATAGAATTGAACAAAAGTACAGGGTTGTCGCCCCCAGCGAGGAGTGGAAGCTATGCCACTGACAATCAGCATCTCAGAGAAGGCAGCAAAGAAGGCCAGGGAGTTTGCCGAGAAGAATGAACACGAGGTGTTCGGCCTCCGCGTGGGCGTCAAGGGTGGCGGATGCTCCGGCCTGACGTACACACTCTCGATCGACGCGGACTCACAGCCCGAGGACAAAGTCATTGAGGAGAACGGCATCAAGCTCTTCATCGACAAGAAGAGCTACGTGTTCCTGGCCGGCACGGTCCTGGAGTACTCGGACGGCCTGAACGGCAAGGGGTTCGTGTTCAACAACCCCAACGCCAAGTCCGTCTGCGGTTGCGGCACCTCTTTCTCCGTGTAGCCGCCTTACATCTCGATACATCCTTGGTCGGCCTTGGAGATGCTATCCTAGGCCGACCTCAGCCCTTCTTCCAGGAGTTGCCTGTGACGCAGTCCACGACCGCTTCGATCCTCCGTGATGCCCAGGCGAAGGCTGGCGCGGAGTTCGATTCCGGCGAAGGCAGCCTTGCACTGCCCGCCCACTTCGGCGACGCCGCGCGTGAGTACCACGCAGCCCTGAACGCGGCCGCTTTGCTCGACCGCTCAGCGTTCGGTCGGCTGCGCATCACTGGCGCGGACGCCCTCGACCTCCTCAATCGCCTCTCGACGAACAAGCTCATCGACCTGCCGCCGGGCCGCGGCGCAGGCACGGTTCTCACCACAAACAAGGGCCGCATTGTGGACCTGCTCGTGGTGGCAAACCTCGGTGAGGAGCTTCTGGTCATCACCAGCCCCGGCACACAGGAGCGGATAGTCGAGTGGATCGACCTGTACACCTTCGGAGAAGACATCGCGGTCGAGGACGTAACTCAGAGCGCTTCACTGCTCTCCGTGGTCGGGCCGCAGGCCGCTGACACTCTTGGTGAGGCGGTTACCGGCCTCGAACTCTTCGATTCCACGGAAGTTGAGCTTGGCGGGCGGCCGCTGAAGGTGGTGCGCACGGACGCGCTCGGCGTTGCCGGGTACGACGTCGTTGCGCCCGTCGAGCACGCCGCGAGCGTGTGGCTGGACCTGGCAGACCGCGGAGCCGTGCCGGTCGGAGACATCGCGTCAGAGGCCGTCCGCGTCGAGCAGGGCGTGCCCCGCTACGGGCGTGAGATGAGCGAGGACTACAACCCGCATGAGGCGGGCCTGCTGCCCTTCATCAGCTTCGACAAGGGCTGCTATATCGGGCAGGAGGTGGTGGTGCGCCTGAACACATACCGCAAGGTGCAGAAGCGACTGATGGGCATCGCGTTCGATGGCGAGATGCCAGAGAACGACGCCCTGGTGGAGGCCGACGGCAAGCAGGTAGGGTTCATCACCTCGGCGGTGGACTCCCCGGCGCTGGGCAGGCCGCTGGCCCTGGCATACGTGCGAACAGCCCACGCTGAGGCTGGGCTTGCGGTTGAGGTGGGTTCCGGCAGCAGCGCGGTCGCCGGCGTAACGCTGGAGCTGCCCCTGTCATCGGACGCGGGCTAGCCGCTTCCTCGTTCAGAGTCCCAGCAGCGAGATTCCTCCGTCAACGACCAGCACGTGGCCGCGCACCATTTCCGCCCCGTCGCTGCACAGGAACGCGACGGCCTTCGCCATGTCCTCCGGCGTAACGAGCCTGCCCGCCGGAGTGCGCCGCTCTGAGTCGCCAATCATCTGGTCGCGGTTAGGGAAGTGGCGCAGCGCGTCCGTGTCCACCACGCCGCCGGCTACAGCGTTCACGACGATGCCCTTCGGCGCAAGCTCAACCGCAAGATAACGAGTCAGGGCCTCCAGTCCAGCCTTGGAGACGCCAACGGCAAGGTAGTTCTGGAGCACCAATCCAGCGCCCATGCTGGAGATGTTGACGATGTGGCCGCCGTCGTGCATGAGCCTCGCGGCCTCCTTGGCGCAGAGCCAGGGCGCCCGCGTGTTCACGTCCAGCGTCCAGTCCCAGTGCTTGGTCTCCAGCTCCAGGGCGGGCCTCTGCACGCCCGATGCAGCGTTGTTCACGAGGATATCCAGCCGCCCGAACTCCTCCTCCACGCGGCGAAACATGTCACGCACTCTGTCTGGCTCACCAAGGTGGGAGCGAAGGGTCAGGCTGCGTACGCCCAGCGAGCGCACCTCGTCCGCAGTGTCGGAGGCCTCACGCTGGTTGCGCGCGTAGCAGACGATGACGTCTGCGCCCTGTCGAGCCAGCTCCAAGCATATCGCCCTGCCGATGCCGCGCGAGCCGCCCGTGACAAGCGCTATCCTGCGGGTGGTGGACACGCGGGCCTCACAGCTCGATGCCGCCGTCCACCCGGATCACCTCGCCGGTGATGTAGCCGGCCTCCTCGCTCGCAAGATATCCGACCATGTTCGCCACGTCATCCACAGTGCCAAAGCGGTTCTGTGGGATGCGGGACATGATCAGCTCCTTGAACTCAGGCGAGAGGTCGGCCACGATCTCCGTCGAGATGTAGCCCGGCGCAACGGCGTTGACGGTGATGTTGCGGGACGCCACCTCCTTCGCGATGCTGCGGGAGAAGGCGATGATTCCAGCCTTGGAGGCTGCATAGTTGGACTGGCCTGGATTGCCCTCCAGGCCGACTACCGAAACGACGCTTATGATGCGTCCCCATCGCTGGCGCACCATGTGGCGGAGCGACGCCTTGGTGCAGTTGTATGTGCCCTTGAGGTTGGTGTTGACCACGTCGTCCCAGACCTCCTCCGTCATGCGCATGAGGAGGCTGTCGTGGATGATTCCGGCGTTGTTGACCAGGATGTCGATGCCTCCCCAGGCGTCCAGGACCTGCTTGACCATGTCGTCCACGGCCGCGCTCTGGGCCACGTCGGCGCAGACTGCCATCGCATCGCCTCCCATGTCCTTCACGGCGTCGACCACGTACTGGGCCGCGTCCTCATTGGCACGGTAGTTCACGGCGATCCTGGCGCCATCCCTGGCCAGCCTGAGCGCTATGGCCCTGCCGATTCCCCTGGAGCCACCTGTTATCAGGGCGACTCTCCCATCGTTACTCAAGTCTGTCTCTCCTGATCAACCTTAACTTGACCGCGGACGCGTGCAAGCTCTCGGCTCATAGTCCCCACCAGGTCCCGCTCCAGCGAAGTGCGCGCCATCTCGATTCCGGCCGTGACGGATGCCGCCATCGACCGGCCATGGCCCACGATAGCCACGCCGTTGAGCCCCAGCAGCGGCCCGCCGCCCATGTGCTCCACGTAGTTGGTGAGCTGCGAGAGCCTCTCAAGAAGCTGCTGACCGTCCCGGTTTCCGTCTCCTGACCCCGCAACTCCTCGGAGGTACTTCACGACAGCCATGCCCAGTCCCTCCGCGAACTTCATAAGTATGTTGCCCACAAACCCGTCGCATACAACAACGTCCGCCCTGCCCAACGGCACGTCCATGCCCTCCACGTTTCCAACGAAATTCAGCCCGCTCTCGCGGAACAGCTGGTGCGCCTCTCTCACCTGCCGGTTGCCTTTGCTCTCCTCCGCGCCGACGCTGAGCAGGGCGACGCTCGGCTCCTCGATGCCGAGGAACACGGTGGCGAGCACCGACCCTAGCACTCCGTAGCTGAGCAGCTGTGCCGGCCGGTTGTCCACGCTGGTGCCCAAGTCCAGGAGCACGGTCCGCGGAGCCAGCCCGAGGAACGGGCCGCCCAGCGCCGGCCTTTCGACGCCCTCAAGGCAGCCCAGTGCCACCACCCCCGCGGCCATAGCCGCGCCGGTGGAGCCCATCGTCACGTAGGCGTCCGCCATTCCCTCCTTCACCAGCCCGGCGGCAACCGCAATGGATGCTCTGGGCTTGGTTCGTAGCGCCTCCAGGGGCTGATCGTCCTCGGAGATCACACCATCGGATGGAACGACTCGGAGGCAGTCCGGCAATTGCGATGGCAGCAGCGGCATCAGCGCGTCGGCGTCGCCTACGAGCAACACCTCTACGTTGCTCGTCTCCGCCGCGTCCACTGCTCCGCGCACGGTCTCCACGGGCGCATTGTCACCGCCCATCGCGTCGACCGCGATTCTGTATCTATGTCCGTTCTGTGACTCCGTCACTGGACCTCCCATTACTCCGGGGACATTGTAACCCAAGCGTCGCCGTTTATCACGTCTTCCCCGCCCTGTTTCCGGCAGCCCACGGCGCACTTCACCAGGAGTCCGCCGCCGCTCTCAGACACTTCAACCACCTCACCGAAGGTGGAGACGGTATCACCCGGGTAGACGGGCGCCCGGAAGTGCACGTTCAGCCGTCCTGACTCCAGCCAATCGCGCCCGAACGCCAGCCCCATCATCTCCGATACGTAGGCCAGCACCAGCATCCCGTGGGCCACGATGCGCCCGAAATGAGTGCCCGCGGCGAATTCGGAGTCAAGGTGCAGCGGATTGTGGTCGCCTCCGGCCTCCGCGTACAGCGAGATCTTCTCCTGCTCAACCTGCCTGACCACGGACGGGAGCGCTTCGCCAGACCTCATCGGCCGCCGGTCTCCCCGCCCTCGCCGGGCACCACCACAACACTCCTGCCATTTATGACATGCAGAAGGTCCGAGTCCTCTCCGGTAAACTCAACGGAGAGGAATCGCATGCCCCGCATGGTGGCATTCCTGGTAAGCCTGATCCGGAAAACCAGGTCTTCGTTGGAGGCAACGGGCCTGCTCACGGACAGCTCTTGCGCTGAGTGAATGGCGCCTGCCGGAAGGTCGATCATGCGGAACAGCCCGCCAAGAACGTAGGCAACAAGTGCCGTGGGAGGCACATAGCCGTCGGCGTGGTACAGCGAATTTTCGTCGCCCACCGCCTCAAGATAGAGGGCCACGTCCTGCGGCCTGAGCGTGTATCGGACCGGAGGGAATTCGTGGCCGGGAGTGAGTTCAGCGATGTTTGGCAAGATGCAAGTCCGTGTTTCCAAGCGCTCATTAGGCTCGACTGATTATAAGGGCGTTGAAGAGTCCAAATCAAGGACAGGCTTGGGGCGGCCGGCTCTTGGGCGCGGCCTGACGGGCCAAAGATCGCGTTGGAACGGGCTTGCTATCCGGTCAAGTAGGGTGCCTTCCGCGAGAAGTGGAGCCAAACTCTGCAACTCACACATCATATTGTGCTAGAATGACTCACCATGATGAGCATGTGGTCAGTTTGCCTGTCATTCGCCCCTGTTGGGCGCCGCTCCGGCTGGCGCTCTGCCCTCTGAGAATGCTACACGAAACTACAACTAGTGGCCTGTGGATGCCTTGACAATTCGAAATGAAGTTACTACGATTCTCCCGGCTCTAGTAGGTACGGAATAGACTAAAGTGTCGACACGCCTTCTGAAGAGTGCAGACGTATCTGCCCGGGCAGTAAACGAGTTTCTGGGGAAGAACGGCCCCCAGCTCGCAGCGGCCATCTCCTACTACGCCCTGTTCTCTCTCTTTCCCCTGGCTCTGGCCTTCTCGTTTGGCCTTAGCTTCTTCCTGGAGGAGGAGACTATCGAGGACGTGGCCCGGCGCGTTGCCAATCAAGTGCCTGTCTCCCAATCGGCCGTCACCGATCTCCTCTCCGATACGCTCCGAAGCAGGGGCATCGCCGGTTTCGCCGGCGCGGTTGGTCTTCTTTGGGCGGGCACGGCCGTATTCAGCGCCGTGCGGAAGGGCGTCAATGCCACTTGGGGCATCACCAGGCCAAGGCCGTTCCTGCAGGAGCGCCTCATCGACCTTTCTCTCATGCTTGCGGCTGCGGTGCTCATGCTCGTGTCCATCTTTTCGACGGCTGCCCTCGGTCACCTGAGAGAGCTGGTAGACCTGATTACCAGGGAGACGCAGACTCAGGTCAGCAGCGAGCTGCTACTGGAGAGAATGAGCTCGCTGATAGCTGCTGTTCTATCATTCATCGTGTTTGTGGGCATCTACTGGTTGCTGCCGAACACCAAGGTCGCCATTTCGGAGGCACTCGTCGGGGCGATATTCTCGACCATAGTCTTCGAGATCGTGAAGAACCTGTTCGTCTGGTACGTGCTGAACTTCTCCGTATACAGCTCCGTGTACGGGTCCATCGGCGGTATAGTGGCGCTTCTCACCTGGGTTTACGCATCCGCCAACATCCTGCTGTTCGGCTCCCTGATAACGCAACGCTACGCCACCTACCGGGCGGCGAAGGTCACCGAGATCCACGATATCGTGGAGGCTGAGATGGCGCGGCCGTCCCTGCAGCCTGTGGGCAGGGAGTAGTCCTCTAACGGCATACGCGGAGTCGCACTGCACCCGATGGCCCATCACCAAGCGATCCTCAAGTGACGACCCTCCTGCGTCGACTTTCGCCTCTATCAGCGAGGCCGCAACATGGGTCTGGACGGCGCATTCAGGTGGCGGCGACCCTTGCGGCAATCGCGCTCCTGTCGGCGGCCTGCAGCGA
>DAOUKJ010000045.1:0-27681 GCA_034421435.1 Dehalococcoidia bacterium
CCTCTCCCGTCAGGTCCTGTTCGTGGGAGAAGTATACCAGTTTATTGCTTCTGGTGCGTCCCTGCCACCCGTCTCGATTGCGTCCCTCAACAAGCACCGGCTCGACGCGGCCCGCCAAGCCTGCGTTGATGCACTCCGCGATGCCTTCCTGCAGCTGCTCAATTGCCTGCACGCGTGCCCGCTTCACCTCGTGGGGCACGTCGTCGTCCATGCGGCGGTGCGCGATGGTGCCCTCGCGGTCCGAGTAGGCCGCCACGTGAACCTTGTCGAATCTCACGTCTCGTATGAGATCAAGCGTCGACCGGAACTCGTCGTCCGTCTCGCCGGGGAAGCCCACGATCACGTCCGTGCTCATCGACACGCCCGGGATGGCTTCGCGGATCCGCTCCACCAGGCGCCGGTAGTCGTCGGAGGCGTAGTTGCGGCGCATGTCCTTCAGCACGCGGTCGTCGCCCGCCTGGAACGGCAGGTTGACGTGCTCGCACACCTTGGGCAGCGCGGCCACAGCCTCGATGATGCGATCGCTCATGTAGTTGGGATGCGAGGTCAGGAAGCGGATGCGCTCCAGGCCGTCCACCTCGTGAATCGACTCGAAGAGGTCGGCCAAGTCGGGGCTGTCCGGCAGGTCGTGGCCGTAGGCGTCGACCGTCTGGCCCAGCAGCGTAACCTCTCGGACGCCCCGGCGCACCAGCAGCTCCACCTCGCGCGTCACATCGTCGACGGGGCGGCTCTTCTGGCGGCCGCGGCGGTACGGGATGATGCAGAACGAGCAGAACTCGTCGCAGCCGTGAATCACCGGCACGTGCGTTGCGACGCTGGGCCTGACGGGCGCCAGGTCGCGCAGGCAGCCGTCGACGTCCACTCCAAGGCGGCCGCCAATCAGTTCGATGAGTGGCTCGTACTGCTGCGGACGCATGAACACGTCCACGTACGGGAATCGCTTTTGCAGTTGTGCCGAGCTTGGGCCCACCATGCACCCCATGAGCGCAAAAATGCGGTCGGGCTTCGACCGCATCACAGGCTTCAGCGAGGTTATCATGCCGACCACCTTGTCCTCGGCGCTCTGGCGCACCACGCAGCTGTTGAGCACGACGACGTCGGCGTCCTGAGGCCGGGCGGTCTCCTGCAGGCCCATGCCTTCGAGCGCGGAGGCGAGCCTTTCGGAGTCGGCTGTGTTCATCTGGCAGCCGATGGTCCAGATATGATAGCTGGAGGGGCTAGACTGCGTCTGTGGCATCGTGCGCATACCCCGGTTGGCGGAGGGAATGGGATTCGAACCCATGAGAGAGCTTTCGCCCCCTAACCGCTTAGCAGGCGGCCGCACTAGGCCTCTATGCGATCCCTCCTGCCTATTGACAAGATATGATACCAAATTGCGGGGAGAGGGGCAAGAGGCGCGATTGGGAGAGGGACGGTGCGAATGTGTGAAGGGGTTTGAGAACTGCAATGCACTAACCACGATTCCGCTGCCCGTGACTCCCTCCGCTGAGACAGTGAGCAATGGACGTTCAAGACGCACCCATTTGCAATTGTCCAATTCGCACTAATTTGCTAGAATTCGGGGCATGGAGATCGGAGAATTGCAGCTGAGTGAACTTCAGGAAGAAGCCCGTGCTCTTCGTGATCATCTAAACTCGCAAGAGCTCGACCGTCCTCTATTCGTAGAGTTCGCGGGAACACCAAAGAGCGGCAAGAGCACCTGCATAGACACCGTCAACCACTTCTTTCGTCGATGCGACTATAAGGTGCTGGCTCCCACCGAAGGCGCATCGAAACGAACTCCTTACTACCTAAAGGATAATCTAGTCGCATTCAATGCTTGGTCAGCGACCTATGCCTTAACCCACCTACTAGAAGGCCGCTACGGATCCGACAGGTATGATCTGGTCATAATGGATCGAGGACTGTTTGACGCGCTGGCATGGTTCCAACTGCTACAGGAGCAGGGTAGCATTTCAGGAGAGGAGTGCGATGTCATACAACAGTTCTTGCTAGTTGGCCATTGGCAAAGCTTGGTCGACATGGTTTTCTTGTTTCAGACAGACCCATCCACATCATTGAAGCGCGAAAACAGGGACAAGCTCATTGCAGAACCCGGACGGGCCATGAACCCCTCGTTTCTTCAAGCTCTCAACAATGCATACGAAGCAATCAGAACATCCTATTCTTCGCAATTCGGATCTCTGCACATCATCAATACCAGCGACGACGGAGACAGTACAACGCCGCAATCCACTGCATTTGAGGTAGCTAGCAAGATTGTCAACGAAATGAAGTCGCGAAAGTAGAGTCGTGCCGTGACAGACAACAAAGTCTTGGTCTTCCCAAGGGCAGTCTTCTCCAACGATTTCTCGCTGCTCCCTTGGGACGCCATTCAAAATCAGCTCGGCGAAATCGAGGGCTCTTTTTTCTGGATGGAGAGAGCGGACGCGGAGCGTTCCTTGGATTTTGTGCAGGCAATTCCCTGCGCCTTTGTCAGCGACTCCGCGGGGCGCTACTGTGTATTGAGGCGCGTCGAAAACACTCGCGCCGACCTCAACAGGAAGCTGAGCTTGGTAGTCGGTGGGCATATTGATGAGTCGCCTCTAGGCGGTTCGTTTCAGGCCACAATGTCTTGGTTCCTTGATCGGGAATTGGGGGAAGAACTAGGGCTAGTTCCTGAAGTTCACCCTCAACCGGTCGGCGTAATCGTCGACAATTCCTCGGTGGAAGCATCCCGGCATGTCGCCTTCCTACACAAAGTGACAGCGGAGAGCGTGACCATACAGGCGCCCGAAGAGTTCACCAAGAATTCAAAGTTCTCCCGCGAATTCATGGAGGCGTCCACGCTGGAGGAGAAGCGAAACAACTTCGATCCTTGGTCAAGGTTGCTCATCGAGGAGCTAATCTGCCCCGGGATGGTACGGACGCCGCGAAGACAGTTCTCGTATCTCTAGGAGAGAGCGTTGATTGCCCCATCACAGCAGCGCTCCCATCGCTCCCGGGCACGCGTGAGGCGCTAGGGACCCGGGGGTTCTTGGAGTATACGCTCGCTGGGATAGCGGTAGCCAATGGCTTGATGAGGCCTTCCGGTGTTGTAGGTGTGCAGGTACTGCTGATACCAGACATTGAGTTCGGTATGGTCGTCTGGGCGGTACTCCAGGAAGTCGAAGAACTCTTCCACGTCTGTGCGGAAGCTGCGAACCAAAGCTATGTTGTCACTCACCGCGCGCTTGCTGAGGACCACGTGCTCCAGCCCAAGCTCTACGCACTTGGAGCGAAAACGGTCCTGAAACTCCGGCCCGTTGTCGGTTTGGACGAAGTGCAGGGTGACTGGAAACTGCTCGGTGCAGTGGTACAGGGCCAGGAGCGACCCCTCCTCGTCGAGATCGGGCAGGATAAGCCCCACCTTGTATCGCGACCACATGTCCATAGCCGCGTACAGATAGCACGTTCGGTGCAAACCGGAGAGTTCCCGCTTGACGAGCTTTACGTCCATCTGTAGATACCCGGGCCCGGGGCAATTGCTGGGCTTCACCTACCCACCTTTCCAGAATCGCGTCCCTGTTCCCAAATAAGAGGACTGGGAATCAGCCCTGCCTTTCACGCTATCCCTTTCGGGCTATCCACAATTGGTCACCCGAATTGCCTGCGAGTTGGGCCCGTGGCTGCACAGTGTCAAGACGTTGGAGGGAGACGCCCCCTACACCACCCACCACAGCAGCGCGCTCCGGGCCGCGTCTATCGCGTCCACCAGCGGAGCCGGGTACACGCCGATCGCGATAATGCCCACCAGCAGCAACCCCAAGACGCCGCGGCTCAGCGCCGTCACGGGCACCGACGACTCGTACTCCGGCTCCTCCATGTACATCTGCTTCATCACCATCATGTAGTAGTACAAGGATATGAGGCTGTTCGTTATCGCCAGCGCCACCAGCCACAGCAGATCGCCCTGCGCAACCGCCGTGAACAGGTAGAACTTCGTCGTGAACCCGGCGAAGAACGGCAGCCCCGCCAGCGAGAACAGCGACACCGTCAGAACCATCGCCACGTAGGGCGATCGCTTCGCCAGCCCTGCGAAGTCCGCTATGTTCTCCTTGCCCGTCGCGTTGAAGAACACGATGATGCACAGGAACGCCGCCAGGCTCGTGACCGCATAACCCGCCAGGTGGAATATCACCCCCGTGGCCGCCACCGGTGATATGGCCGCCACGCCCATCAGCAGGTAGCCCACCTGCCCCACGCTCGAGTACGCCAGCATACGCTTGATGTTCGACTGCGCCAGCGCGACCAGGTTTCCGAGCGTCATCGTCAGCGCGGCCAGCACCACCAGAACGATCTGCCAGTCGTCGAAGGCCGGCGTAAACGCCTGCGTGAACAGCCTCAGTATCAGCGCGAACGCCGCCGCCTTGGAGCCGACCGCCAAGTACGCGGTGACCGGCGTCGGCGCGCCCTCGTAGACGTCCGGCGCCCACATGTGGAACGGCACAGCCGCCACCTTGAAGCCCAGCCCGGCGATGATCAGCGCCAGGCCCACCAGCACCGCCGGGTTCAGCGGCGAGTCGGCGGCGGCGAGCGCGGCGCTGATCTCGTCGAAGCGCGTCGTGCCGAGTATCCCGTAGACCTGGCTTATGCCGTACAGCAGCAGCGCCGATGCGAACGCGCCCAGCAGGATGTACTTCACGCCGGCCTCGCTCGGCTTGAGGCCGCGCCTCCCGTACGAGACCAGCACGTACAGGCTGAAGCTCAGCAGCTCCAGCGAGATGTAGGCCGTCAGCAGCTCGCCGGACGCAGCCATCAGCATCATGGCCAGCACGGAGAACAGCAGTATTCCGTAGTACTCGCCGGGACGGCTCAGGTGCTGCCTAACGTACTCCACCGAGACCAGCACCACCAGGATCCCCAGCACCAGGAAGAAACCCTTGAAGAATAGCGCGTAGGCGTCTATCAGGAACAGACCGTCGTAGAGGTTCTCGTCGCGGCCCCACAGGTACCACAGCGACAGCACGAGCACGGCGACCAGCCCGACGATGCTCAGAGCCGGCAGGTAGTCCTTCTTCTCCCTGGGCAGCAGCAGGTCCACGCCCAGGACCGCGAATGCGGCCCCCGTCAGCGCAAACTCAGGCGAGAACAGCCAGAAGTTCATTGCAGACCCGCCACTCGCGCCAGTATTGGGGCCACGCCGCTATCGATCATGTCTATCCACGGCTTCGGGTACAGGCCCACGACGACCAGGAAGAACACCAGCACCCCTGCCGAGAACCCCTCGACACGGGTGGCGTCTCTAAGCCGACCGCCGTCCGGCAGAGGATCCCATCGCGGGTCAAGCTGCCCGAAGAACACCTTGGACAGCAGCCTCAGGATGTAGACGGCGGTAATCGCCGCACCCACGATGCCGAGCACGCCCAGGAGCGGGTAGTCCTGGAACACGCCGATGAACACCATCACCTCCGCCACGAACCCGCTCAGCCCCGGCAGCCCCAGCGACGTGAGGCCCGCCACGGCGAAGAACGCCGCTGTCACCCCCATGCGCTTGGTTAGCCCCTCCAGCCGGCCGATGTCCCGGTCGTGCGTCTGGTCGTATATCACGCCCACGAGAGCGAAGAAGAGTGCGGTCATTATGCCGTGGGAGAACATCTGGAGCACTGCGCCGCTCACTCCGATCGCGTTCAGCGTGGCGAAGCCCATGAGCACGTAGCCCATGTGGCTGACGCTGGAGTAGCCGATGACGTACTTCAGGTCTCGCTGCCCCATCGCGGAGATGGCGCCGTACACGACGTTGATCGTGCCCAGTATGATAAGCACCGGCATCCAGTCGTCGGCGCCCTGCGGCAGCAGGTCGATGCCCACGCGGATGATGCCGTACGCGCCCAGCTTCATCAGCACGCCCGCGTGCAGCATGCTCACCGCCGTCGGCGCGGCCACGTGGCCGTCCGGCGACCACGTGTGGAAGGGCCACAGGCCCGCCAGCACGCCGAACCCGATCATGAACAGCGGGAAGAAGATGCGCTGGAACTCGGGCGAGAAGGACACCTCTCGCAACTCCACCAGCGAGAAGCTGCCGATGCCGCCGTCCACGTACACGGCCATCAGCGCCACCCACACCAGGATGCTGCCCGCCACCAGGTACAGCATCAGCTTCATCGCCCCGTACTCCTTGGGACGCAGGAAGCTGCCGAAGTCGCTGCTGCTGCCCCACACGCCGATGAGCAGGTACATCGGCATTACGGCCAGCTCGTAGAAGAAGAAGAAGAAGAACAGGTCCAGCGTGACGAACACACCGTAGACGCCCGCCACGAGCAGGAAGAACAGGACGAAGAACTCCTTGGCGCGGTCCTGGACGTTCCACGAGATGAGCACGCCGGTGAGGCCAACGATGCCCGTGAGCAGAAGCATCGGGACTGATATGCCGTCCACGCCCAGCGAGAAGGTGATGCCAAGCGAGTCCAGCCACGCGATCTCTTGCGTCAGCTGGAAGTCGCCCGCCTTGTGGTCGTAGACCAGGAACACGTAGACCGTGAGCGCCATGAGCACCGCGGCCACCGCGGCGGAGGTCATGCGGATGTGCTGCAGCCTGTCTTTGGGCAGGAATGCCAGCACGACGCCCCAGACAAATGGGACGCCCACCAGAGCCATCAGCACGTATGAGTCCAGCGTTTCCACTTCAGCCTGCTATTCCCGCACTCTCGCTTCGATTCGCCTAGTTCGCGTCACAATCTCGGCAGCGCCAGCCACCATATCAGCACAACGACCACCGTCCCAACCGCCATGCCAAGGGCGTAGTTGTACACCTTGCCGGTCTCCAGCAGCCTCAGCACCCATCCGGAGAGCATAACCGAGCGACCCGTGCCGTTCACACCTGTATCGTTCACGACCACGCGGTCGAACAGGGCCATGAAGTTGCCGAAGGCCAGCGCCACACGGTCGATGAGCCACTGGTACAGCTCATCGATGTAGAACTTGTTGAAGACCAGCGTGTGCAGGCCGGAGAACTGCTCCTGAAGCCTGGCCGGTATCGGATGCCTGGCATACGCTGGCTCATCCCGCTGACGCCTCCGCATCTCCTCCGCCGACTCGACGCCGCGGCCGTACAGATACCACCCCAAGCCGAACCCAGCCGCCGCCAGCAGCACGGACAGCCCCATGACCAGCGCGTTCACCTTGTAGGGGTGCGGCTTATCGTGGAACAGCCACGCGCCGAGACCGTCGAAGCCTGGCCACCAGCCACCCACGGCCAGCAGGCCGGAGCCAAGCGCCAGCACAGCCAGAATCGCGAGAGGCGCAGTCATCACGGACGGCGACTCGTGCGCGTGCTCGTTCTCCGGCTTCAGGTCGCCGAGCACCACCACGAACAGCAGCCGCGCCATGTACAGCGCGCTCAGGAACGCCGCCAGCAGAAGCAGCGCGAAGAACACTGGCCCGCGGCCGTCCAGCACTGACAGCAGCACCTCATCCTTGCTGAAGAACCCACCCATGAGTGGGATGCCGCCCAGCGACAGCACCCCTATGGCGAAGGTTATGGACGTGACGGGCATGACCTTCCACAGGCCGCCCATCTGCCGGATGTCCCTTGCGCCCTCAGGCCGCTCGTGGTCTTCCGTTCCGTGCGATATGCTGCCGGCGCCCAGGAACAGCAGCGCCTTGGCGAAGGCGTGCGCCACCATGTGCAGCAGCGCCGCCGTGAACCCGAACGAGCCGAGCGCCAGCATCATCAGGCCAAGGTGGCTGACGGTGGAGTAGGCAAGCACGCGCTTGAGGTCGGTCATCACCAGCGCCATGAGAGCCGTGACCAGCGCAGTGACCAGGCCGATTACGGCAACCGCCAGCATCGCAGTGTCGGACGTCACGAATATCGGGTACAGGCGAGCCACAAGGAACACGCCCGCGACAACCATCGTCGCCGCGTGGATCAGGGCGCTGACCGGCGTGGGGCCTTCCATCGCGTCCGGCAGCCAGACGTGCAGGGGGAACTGCGCCGACTTGCCCATCGCGCCCAAGAAGATGAGCAGCGCTGCGACCGTCAGCGTGCCAGAGTCTATGCCGCCCTGCTCCACAACGTGGAAGATGGCGGAGATGTCGAATGTGCCGGTCTCCTTGAACAGCATCAGGATGCCGATCAGCAGGCCCACGTCGCCAATGCGAGTGGTCACAAACGCCTTCTTCGCCGCCTCCGCCGCAGACCGCCTCTCGTACCAGAAGCCAATCAGCAGGTAGGAGCACACGCCCACCAGCTCCCACGCTATGTATACGAGCAGCAGGTTGTCCGCCAGCGAGAGGGACAGCATGGCCGCGGCGAAGAGTGAGTGGACTGCGAAGTACCAGCCGATTGCCGGCTCACCTCGCATATAGCCCAGCGAGTAGATCTGCACCATCAGCGCCACGAATGTCACGAGTCCCAGCATCACCACCGACAGCTCGTCGATGATCATGCCAACGGCGAAGGTGCTCTCGCCGACGCTGAACCACTCCTCTGAGAACACGCCTCCACCGGACGCGAGGAACTCAGTGAGCACGTACCAGAACAGCCCGAATGAGCCCAGGATAGCCAGAATGGACAGGAACACGCCGCGCCACGGCAGGAATCGACCCAGCACCACAATGCCGAGGAATGCGGCTACGCATGCGGCCGGCGCAAGCCACGCAAGCTCCACCCCTGAGGTCGTAGTCGTTCCTGCCTGAAATAGCATCGGCTAACGGATGGCTACCCCTTCATTAGGTCCACTTCATCCAGGTCCACGGAGCCGCGGTCACGGAACAGCCTCAGGATGATGGCCATCGCCAGGCCAACCTCCGCGGCCGCCACCGTGATCACGAATATCGCTATGATCTGCCCGGTCGAGTCCGCCGGCGTCGCGTACGCCGCATACGCAATCAGGTTCACGTTGACCGCGTTGAGCATCAGCTCCAGCGCCAGCAGTATGAGCACGGCGCTGCGCCGCGCCAGCACGCCGTACACGCCTATCGAGAAGAGCGCCGCGCCGAGAAGCTGGAAGTGGAGAAGCGTCACTCTTCCTCTCCCTCCTCACGTTCCCGCGCTATTACGATGGCGCCGATGAGCGCCACCAGCAGCACGAGTGAAGCAACCTCGAAGGGCACGGCCCACTGCGCGAACAGGCTGTCGCCCAGCCGGGTGAAGCTCACGCTGCGCCGCACCGTCTCGTCCGGAGCGCCGTTGATCAGCGCAAGCGCGAGCAGCGCGAACACGCCCAGGGATGTCAGCAGCGCCAGCGGCCACTGCGGGTTGTCTCGCATGGCCCGGAACTCGTGGACGCGCGTGAGCATTATGACGAACAGGATGACTATCGTTATCGCCCCGCCGTAGATGAGCACCTGCACCAGCGCGAGGAACTCCGCCAGCAACATCAGGTACAGCCCGGCCACGGCCACCAGCGAGACCAGCAAGAGAAACGCTGCGTACACCACATTCCGCGAGACCACCACGCCGATTGCGCCCGCAAGGCACAATGTACTCAGCAGGTAGAAGACCGCGAGGGACAGGCTCAACTCTCCGCCTCCACCTTTTCCTCCTCCTCTTCCTTGTCGACTTCCTTTGAGGACCGCCAACCCGTTTCCTGCTGGTAGGCCCAGCCCATCTCCAGCAGCCTGCCGAGGTCGCTGCGGTTGTCGTTGCGAGCGTACTTGCTCAGCTCGTGCTCATGGCTCATCTCTATAGCGTCGAAGTTGCACACGTCCACGCAGATGCCGCACACGATGCACCGGCCCAGGTTGATCTCGAAGCTGTCCACGATCTTGCGGCGGGGGCTCTTGCCCTCGGCGTGCAGTGGGTTGTCCTTCATCACGGCGGACATACATTGCGTGGGGCAGTAGCGCACGCAGACCATGCAGCCGGTGCAGTACGGCTCCTCCACCTTCTCGTCCCACGTGAGGACGGGGAAGCCCATGTATCGATCTTCGATGGGCTTGTGCTCCTTGGGGTACTGGTATGTTACGGGCTTTCTGATCATGGTCGCAAAGGTGACCAGGAGGCCCTTTAGGTTACCCAGCATGGCCTGCCTCCGACGTTGGATTGTAGAGTCGCACTGTGTACTCGGGCTTGGGAGCCGTGCGCATTGCCTTGCTCAGTCCCCAGACCGTCGCCGCCAGAATGGCCACGGACAGCAGGCTCAGCATCCACGCCGGCCAGCCGTAGAAGAGGTATGCGCCCGTTATCAGAATGTTCACGAAGGACAGTGGCACGAGCACCTTCCATCCCAGCGACATCAGCTGGTCGATGCGCAGCCGGGGGTAGGTGCCGCGTATCCAGAAGATGACCAGTATCACGAGGTACGTCTTGGCCAGGAACACGGCGAGGCTGATGATGGGCACGTCGCCCGGCAGCCCGGGGAACAGCCAGCCGCCGAAGAAGAGCAGCACCGTGAGGGCGGCGATGGCAAAGGTGTTGATGTACTCGGCCAGGAAGAAGACCGACCAGTGGGCGCCGCTGTACTCCACGAACGGCCCACCCACAACCTCCGACTCCGCCGGGTGTATGTCGAACGGGGTGCGCCCAAGCTCCGCCAGGCCTGCGATGAAGAATATGACCAGCCCCAGCGGCTGTATAAGTGCGTAGACAAAAACGTCCTGCTCGTTCACCACCCGTACCAGGTTCATGGACTGCGCCAGCATGGCCACGCCCAGCACAGCCAGAATGAGCGGTATCTCGTAGCTCACCAGCTGCGCGGCGGCCCGGAACCCGCCCAGCACGGCGTACTTGTTGGAGGACGCCCAACCGGCGGCCACAAGCCCCACGATCGACAGGACCGAGAACGCGATGATGTAGAAGAGGCCCAGATCCAGGTTCCGTATCACCAGGTCTCGCGTAACGGGAATCGTGACCCATATCATGAATATGGGCACGAACACCACCAGCGGCGACACCCAGTACACAACCCTGTCCACCCACGACGACAGCAGGTCCTCCTTCGCCATGAGCTTGATGGCGTCCGCAACGGGCTGCAGCAGCCCGAACGGGCCGACGTGCATGGGGCCCATTCGCATCTGGATGCGGCCCAGGAACTTGCGCTCCACCCACACCAGCGAGAGCACCACCACGGACAGCGCCGTCAGCAGCACAAAGGAAGCGGTGACAAGCAGCGCGGTGTCAAGCAGCATTACCGGTCCACCTCTCCGAGCACAATGTCCAGCGACCCCAGGATGACCACCGCGTCCGCAACGTACGTGTTCAGCAGAAGCTCCCTGATGGCCATCAGGTTGCAGAACGACGGCGGTCGTACCTTCACGCGGTACGGCCTGTCGGCGCCGTTGCTCACCAGGTAGACGCCGATCTCGCCGCGGGGGTTCTCGCCGCGCACGTAAACCTCGCCCTGCGGCGGGCGCAGCACGAGTCGTGTTGGCGTAATGGTCGGACCGTCCGGCATCTGGCCAAGCGCCTGCTCGATAATGCCGAGCGACTGCCTCATCTCCTCAACGCGCACGTAGAAGCGGTCCCAGGAGTCGCCCTTCTCACCAATTGGAATACCGAAGTCGAACCGGTCGTAGATGGAGTATGGAGCGTCCTTGCGCACGTCCATCGGCACGCCGGAGGCCCGTAGCGTGGGGCCGCTTGCGCCGTAGCTTATGGCCTTCTTGGCGTCAATGACCCCGATGCCCTTGGTGCGGGCCAGGAAGATCTCACCGAAGCTCAGGAGCCGGTCGGCCTCGTCTATGCCCTGGCGAATCTCCCCGACCAGGCCGTTCATGCGCTGGCGAAAGTCGTCCGGCACGTCGTTCTTGACGCCGCCGATACGGATGTAGTTGTGCATCATGCGCGCACCGGTCACCGCCTCGAACATCGACTGAATCTTCTCGCGGTCGCGGAAGGCGTACATGATGGGCGTCATTGCGCCGGCGTCGATGCCGAACGTGCCGAAGAAGAGGAGGTGGCTGGCAACCCTGTTCAGCTCGCACAGGATGACGCGGATGTAGTCGGCGCGCTCCGGCACCTCCAGCCCCATCAGCTTCTCGACGGCGCGGCAGAAGACCATCTCATTGTTCAGGTTGCTGATGTAGTCCAGCCTGTCGAAGAGCGTGACGATCTGGGCGTAGATCTCGCCTTCGCACAGCTTCTCCGAGCCGCGGTGCAGGTACCCGATGTGAGGCTCCACGTCCACCACGCGCTCGCCGTCCACCATCAGCACCATGCGAAACACGCCGTGAGTGCTGGGGTGCTGCGGCCCCATGTTGACCAACATCTGGACAGTGTCCAGCTGGCCCTCCGACTGGCTCTCCAGGCTCACGTCTACCACTCCGCGTACTCCGGCATCTCGAAGTTCTTGCGACCGGGGTACCCCTCGAACCCCTCGTACAGCAGCAGAGGCGCAAGGTTGGGGTGTCCCTCGAATGTCACGCCGAACAAGTCGTGGCCCTCCCTCTCGTACCAGTCGGCGCCGAGCCACACGGGCGTCACAGTCGGCACGACGGGGTCGTCGGGCGATACGTTGGTCTTGAGCACCATCATGTGCTTCATGGAGGTGCTGTAGAGGTGGTAGACCACCTGCAGGTGCTCCTCGTAGTCGACCACGCACAGGCAGGTCAGGTAGTCCATCTGGAGCTCCGGCGAGTCCCTGAGCGTGAGGCAGGCGTCCGCGACGTCCGATGGGCTGACTGTGGCCGTCACGAGGTCGACTGCGGCGCCCAATTCGGGATTGAACCGCGCCAGGACCTCCGGGAGCAGTCGTTCCAGGGCCAGCCCCTTCTCGTCCAGGGCAACGGCGGCCTGGGGAGTATGCCCGGGTCTATGCCTTTCTACCACGCTCCCTGGCGTCCTGCATGATTTTGTCCTGCAGCTTGAGGATGCCGTCCAACAGGCCCTCCGGTCTGGGCGGGCATCCCGGCACGTAGACGTCCACGGGAATGATGTGGTCCACCCCCATCACCACGGAGTAGGAGCGGTAGTAGGGCCCGCCGTTGGTCGCGCAGCTTCCCATTGCTATGACCCACTTGGGCTCCGGCATCTGCTCGTACAGAATCTTGATCGGCTCCGCCATCTTCTTGACCACGGTGCCGGCCACAATCATCACGTCCGACTGCCTGGCCGATGGCCACGGGACTATGCCGAAGCGGTCCAGGTCGTGGTGGGCCATGTAGGTGCTCATCATCTCGATGGCGCAACAGGCCAGCCCGAACGTCATGGGCCACAGCGACGACTTGCGGGCCAGAGCGATGAGCTCCTCCGACCTGGCCGTGACGATGCCCGGCGCCGCCCGGTTCAGGATGCTGCGCGGCTCCTGGTTGCCCGAGCCAATGCTCACTTCCACTGGAGCACCCCCTTCTTCCAGCTGTAGACGATCCCGAAGAAGAGAATAGCGATGAACAGGAGCATCTCGTAGAACACGGCGTCGATGCTGGTGAGGAACACCACGGCCCAGGGGAAGAGGAACACGGCCTCGACGTCGAAGATGAGGAACAGGATGGCGAATATGTAGTAGCGCATGTGGAGCTGCGACCAGGAGTATGGCGCGGGCGGGATGCCGCACTCGTAGGGCATGTCCTTGAGGGGCGTGCGCTTCTTGGGGGAGAGGATGAAGGAGGCGCCGAACATGATCGCCATGCCCACAAACCCCACGATCCCTGCTATCACCACGGCGGTGTAGTTGAGGGCAAAGCCTTCAGGGGCCAATTGGTCCTCCAGACCGGCGGCCTGCGTTCGGCCGCCGTTACGGGGCTTGCAGACTGGGCTAAGGATATATCACCAGATTGGGCCTGTCAATTGAAGCATCGCCCGCCGCCCTGGCCGCTCGTGGTGGGCGATTCCAAGGGCGAGTGCGGAGGTATCCTTGCCGGTCGTGGTGAGCTTGTCGAACCATACGAGCGGTGACCACAGGCCTGAATCCGAGCTTGTGGAAGAACGAGAGCGAACGCGCGGAAGGCAGTTGGTAGAGGGGCGACCTGCCTTGCGAGCTCTACGCTGGCATCAGGCGTTCGCCTTTGGGTTCGGGGATGGCGTCTCCGAACTCCTGCGCCGTATCCAGCCACAGTCTCACAGCCTCGTTGACGTTCTCGAGCGCCGCCTCCTGAGTATCGCCGTGGGCTGCGCAGCCGGGGAGTTCGGGCACGTCTGCGACAAACACGCCGTCTTCGTTGCTCCAGTAGATGACAATCTCATACTTGTACATCCGAGTCCCCTCTTCCCAGGCGATACTTCAGTATAACCTGTCTGACCTGCCTCACCTGATAAGGCTTGGCGTGGCTTCCAGGACAGATCCAGCAGGTAGCATAGCCACTATCGCCTGCGCAGGCCCAAACGCACGGCATCGTCCTCGTTCCACTTCGTAGCCATCAGCACGGAACGCAGCGTTCTACGAGTCAATGTTGCGCTCTTTTTGTGGAACGGTATGACCACCGCGCGCCCATCGGCGTGATGGTACACCCTGTGGGAGCCTCTCGTACTCCTATACATGACGAAACCATCTCGCTCCAAGGCCGAGATCAATCTGAGGACGGAGACGTTTCGGAGAGACGACAGCAGTTGGGAGAACGTCGTCACGCAGTTACCTCAAGACGTTGCGGATCATCCACCGGAACAGGACGACCGCTCGCCTTGAGGTATTGCACGGCAACCTGCGCAGCGTCGCGTAACTCCTCGATGGCTTCTTCCTTGGTGTCGCCGAATGCCGTGCACCAGGGAATCGCAAGTAGCCATGCGCTCCATCGCCCATCCTCCTCCTCTTCCACTCCGATGGTGAAGCTATACGTGTCTTCCATGCCAACCCCCTGTGCGAGTTAGGGTGCAGGTCTGCCCTTGGTCAAGGCAACGCGCTAACATTCTATACCGGAGGTCAAACCCCGCACAGATGCGCAAATGTACATTGTGAGCATGTCCAAGCTGGCTTAGGCCATGCACCTGTTGCTGTAAGAGAACACGACCCCATTGACACCCCTCACGTACGTGGTATGTTGAGAGTACAAACCCGGTTCCCTATCCGGCAGTATTGAGTGGAGCACAATTGCCGTGGGCACCTTTGTAGCAAGGATTCAGGTCAGCAGAGGCCGGAATAGCCCTTTCGAGGCGGTCGATGCTCTGGTGGACACCGGCGCAACCTACTCGATGTTTCCAGCCCAGCTATTGCGAGGTCTGGGAGTGGAGCCTCTCGAAGAGACGGTGTTCACCCTGGCGGACGGAACCAGAAAGTCCTTTCAGCTGGGAGAAGTCCGGCTGCGAATCGGGTCCGCAGAGCGCCCCAGCATCGCCATCTTTGGGCCGGACGGCCGCGCAATTCTGGGGGCCGTCTCTTTGCAGGAGTTCGGGTTGATTGCCGATACGACGCATCATCGCCTGGCCCCTGCCGCTGAGTTGCCTCTCTAGGATGCAACCGGCCATGAGCGGGGCGTCGTCACTTCGCCACAGGCCGCTGGGCGGCTATCCACGCATCGTCGGAAAGACTGGCCGCAGCCCTTGACCCGCCCGCAACGTTGGTAATACAATCCCCCTGCAACCCACGTTGCCCTTGGAAGGGAGCTCTTGAGCAAGGTGACCTTTCCGACCGGGGTGGAGGCGGCTGGGGATCGGGACATGCCGCAGGAGAACTGCGGTGTTGTCGGCGTATATGCACCCGGCGAGGACGTGGGGCGCATCGCCTTCTTCGGCCTGTTCGCCCTGCAGCACCGCGGCCAGGAGAGCGCCGGCATCGCCGTCAGCGACGGTGAATCGCTCCGAAACAGCACCGCTATGGGCCTGGTGGCACAGGCTTTCCGCGAAGAGGACCTCCAGCGGCTCACCGGCCACATGGCCATAGGGCACACCCGCTATTCCACCGCCGGCTCCAGCATCCTCTGCAACGCACAGCCCATTCTTGCCAGCGGCCCCTACGGCGAACTGGCCCTGGGCCACAACGGCAACGTGGTCAACGCCGTGCCCCTGCGAAAGGAGCTTGAAGAGTGGGGCTGCCGCTTCTCCTCCACGTCCGACTCCGAGATCGTGGCACATCTCCTCGCCAACGCACCGGGCCGCGACTGGGCGCAGCGAATTCAGTACCTCATGCGTCGCCTGCAGGGAGCGTACTCCCTTGTGGTTCTTACCAAGGACTCGCTCATTGCCATTCGAGACCCCCTCGGCGTGCGACCCATGTGCGTGGGCAGGATGAACGGAGGCTGGATCGTGGCATCGGAGAGCTGCGCACTCGACCACCTTGGCGCCACGCTACACCGCGATGTCGAGCCAGGTGAGGCCATCGTCATCGATGACCAGGGCATGAGGACGCTCTACCGCGGAGGCGAGCGCAGCCGCGCCTTCTGCGTCTTCGAGTACATCTACTTCGCACGGCCGGACAGCATTCTGGGAGGCCGTCTGACCTACTCGCTACGCCAGGAGATGGGCGCTCAGCTTGCGAAGGAGCATCCCGTGGACGCCGACGTGGTCATCGGCGTGCCGGACTCCGCTACGGCGGCTGCCGTGGGCTACGCCCGGGAGGCCGGCATCCCCTACAGCGAGGGGCTGCTCAAGAATCGCTACGTGGGACGCACCTTCATCGAGCCGGACCAGCGAGTCCGCGACCTGGGTGTGCAGCTCAAGTTCAACACGCTTCCCGAGGTACTGGCCGGCAAGCGCGTCGTTGTCGTCGACGACAGCATCGTCAGGGGCACCACAACGCCTCACGTCGTACGCCTCGTCAGACGGGCCGGCGCCACCGAGGTGCACCTGCGCGTGTGCGCTCCGCCCATCAGGCACCCCTGCCAGCTTGGCGTAGACATGGCCTCCTATCGCGAGCTGATCGCCGCCAACAAGAGCGTCGAGGAGATTCAGCAGTTCGTGGGCGCCGATTCGCTCGGCTACCTTAGCGTGGATGGGCTGCTCGAGACCGTGAGCAGCGACGGCAACTCGCACTGCGCGGGATGCTTCACCGGCAACCATCCCATACCCGTCCAGCTGGAGATGAACAAGCTGGCCCTCGAAGTCCCGGCCCTCGGATGACGCACAATGCCGGGTGAGACCTACCTCGCCGCCGGGGTGAACCTGGGAGCCGCGCGACAGGCTACCGAGACCATCAAAAGGCTTGCCGAAGCCACGCACGGCCCCAACGTCATCGGTGGCGTGGGTTTCTTCGGCGGAATGTACCGGCTGCAGGGCTATCGACGGCCGGTGCTCGTTTCCAGCACGGACTCGCCGGGCACCAAGCTCATGCTGGCCACCCTGACCGGACGCTTCGAGAGCGTTGGCATCGACGTGGTGAACCACTGCGTCAACGACGTTTTCGTCTCAGGCGCAACTCCCCTATTCTTCCTCGACTACCTTGGCGTGGGTCGGCTGCAGCCGGAACGAGCCGAGGCGCTGGTGAGCGGCGTAGCGGAGGCGTGCCGCGCGGTGGGTTGCGCCCTGATCGGCGGCGAGACCGCTGAGCTGCCGGGCATCTACCCGGAGGACGGCTTCGACCTTGCCGGCTTCGCGGTTGGAGTGGTCGAGGAGGACGCCATCCTTGACGGGTCCACGATTGCGGAGGGCGACGCGCTCCTGGCAGTACCCTCAAACGGCCTGCACACCAACGGCTACTCACTGGCTCGCAGAGTGTTCGGCGTCGACGACAATCCCTCCGTCCTCGACAGCGTGCCGCTGGAGTTGGGCGTCACCCTGGGGGAGGCGCTGATGATGCCCCATCGCTGCTACTACCCGCTCCTGGAGCCCGCGCTGCCGCACATCAAGGGCATGGCGCACATCACGGGCGGAGGCCTGCCGGAGAATGTCCCGCGCATACTGCCGGCGGGACTCGGAGCGCGATTCGACACCTCAGCATGGCATGTACCACCGATATTCTCGCTCATCCGCGATGCAGGCCGGGTCGAATCCGACGAGATGTACCGCGTGTTCAACATGGGCGTGGGGATGGTGCTGGCGTGCTCGCCGGAGCACGCGGACGAGGTGCGACGGCTTGTGCCTGAAGCCGTTCCGGCAGGTGAGGTTGTGGCGGGCGAGGGCGTGACTCTGAACTGACTGGATTTTGACACGAGGAGGTGGCCGATGAAGGCCCTGCTCAGCGTATTCGACAAGAACGGCGTGGTGGACTTCGCACAGGACCTGCGCAGGGCGGGCGCCGACCTGATCAGCACTGGCGGCACCCATCAGACCCTCGCGGACGCGGGCCTGCACGTTCAGCAGGTCTCCGACTTCACCGGCTCGCCGGAGATTCTGGGCGGCCGCGTCAAGACGCTCCATCCCGCAATCCACGGAGGCATCCTGGCCCGGCGCGATAACCCCGGCCACGTAGAAGAGCTCGCCGGTCTGAGCATGGAGACGATCGACGTGGTGGCCGTCAACCTGTACCCGTTCGCCGCAACCATCGCAAGGCCCGGCGTCACTCTCGACGACGCGCTGGAGAACATCGACATAGGCGGCCCGACCATGATACGCGCGGCGGCCAAGAACTTCCCGTTCGTGGCCGTGGTGGTGGATCCCGCGGACTACGCCTGGGTCGCGGAGAAGCTGGCAGGCGAGGGCCTCACGCTGGAGGAGCGACGGCGACTGGCGCACAAGGCGTTCCAGCACGTCGCCTACTACGACACGCTCATATCATCTTACCTGCGCCGCGAAGACTCCGAGGCGATGTTCCCCCAGGAGCTAACCCTGGCATACCAGAGGGTTCAGCAGCTGCGCTACGGAGAGAACCCCCACCAGCTGGGCGCACTGTACACGGAGCCTCTGCCCGGCTTCGCCAGCCTCGCGACAGGCTCGCAGGTGCTGGGCCAGGAGCCGTCGCTGTGCAACGTGTACGACATGTCGGCGGCGCTGGAGAGCGTGCGCGACTTCATGGACAGGCCGGCGGCCGTGGTCATCAAGCACGCCACGCCCAGCGGCTTTGCGTTCGGCGCGACTTCCGCGGAGGCGCTGCAGAAGGCGATCCATGCGGACGCCACGTCCGCATTCGGAGGCATCATCGGGCTGAACAGACCGATGGACGTGGAGACTGCGGAGGTAGTAGCCCGCTTCCGCGAGCTTGAGTCGTCCAACATAGACGCCATCGTGGCTCCCGGCGCGTCTGAGGAGGCCGTGGCCATCCTGCGCAAGACTCGCAGGCGCATGGTGCTCTACACCGTCGACGCGCTTGGGGCGCTTCCCGCCGGGAGCGTGAACGTGAAGCAGGTGCCCGGCGGGCTCCTGTACCAGCAAGCCAACACGTCGCCCATCGACAGCGCCGCGTGGCGAGTGGCTACACGCGTCGAGCCCACGCCCGAGCAGCTGCTCGGAATGGCAGATGCCTGGATGCTGATGCGCCACATCCGCTCCAACACCATCATGGTATGGGACGAGGCAGCGGGCGTTACGCTGGGCATAGGCAGCGGCCAGGTGAGCCGCGTCGGCTCAGCGCGCATAGCGCTGGAGCAGGCCGGCGAGCGCGCCCGCGGAGCCATCCTGGCTTCGGACTCCTTCTTCCCGTTCCAGGACAGCGTGGAGCTGGCGGCAAGCTACGGTATCGCAGCCATCGTGCAGCAGGGAGGCTCAATCAACGACCAGGCGTCCATCGACGCCGCCGACGCTGCAGGCATCGCGATGGTGCTCACCGGCGAGCGCGCATTCTGGCACTAGGCGGCGCAAGAAAAGCCGCGTGAGTTTGCCGTGATGCGCGGGCTTGACCAGCCGTCCCACAAGACACGGTATGGGGATAATCTCCTCGCCTCGCTCATCCCCGCATCGTCGTGCGGGGCAAGCTCTGAGCTTGTGGAAGGAAATGAGCGGGGCGACTTGGTCTCATTGATCTCCCCACTCACATGGTTCGACAAGCTCTCCATGAGAGGGAAGATCACCCTTCCGGTATATCCGAGAAGGCCCCGGATGCCGGCGTCACAGGGGTTGACATTAGCGCGCAAACCGACTAGTTTTAGTTATCTCGACCGAACCCCAACAGGTCGATTCAAAAGATGGGGTTGCATCCGCGGTCTCACTCGCCAATTCCGAAGCCATCCCAAGGTATTCAAATGCCTTGCATCGCGCGATAGGACACGCGGCAGGGAGCGCGAATTGGCTTGCGACCGCAGCGGGGACGGCAAATAAAGAGGACAGGAGGTGAACGGCCCAGAAACTGGTATCGGAGTCAGATCTCCGAACGGATGGGAACAGGCCAAATCCGAATTACACGGTTTCTCCCGTCCCTGGACCTAAACGGACATTGAACATCACAAGGAGGCAATTGCAAATGAAAGGCAGATATTCGCGCCCCAGAACTATGGGGCTCTTCCTGGGAATTGTAGGGCTGATGCTTCTGGTTGTGGCAGCCTGCAGTGAGGATCCCACGGCAACTCCGCAACCAACGGCCACGCCGGTACCCACGCCAACTGAGGCCATGATGGAGCCCACCGAGGCGATGATGGAACCGACTGAGGCCGCGATGGATTCCATGGAGCCGAAGGAGGCCGTCAAGGTCTACACCTCCAACTGGACATCGGTCGAGCTCAACACCCGCATCCCCGCCTACATCATTGAGCACGGCTACGGCTACCCGGTAGAGTACATTCCCGGCACCACGACCACCATGCTCGCCACCTTCCCGGCCGGCGAGATGGACGTCAACATGGAGCTCTGGCGCCAGAACATCTACGACTGGTACGAAGAGCAGATCGCCGCCGGGACCATCATCGACCTGGCCGGTACGGGCGAGAGCCTTCCCAACGGCTCCAAGGGACAGATTCTGGAGCAGTCGGCTCAGGGCTTCTACGTACCACAGTACGTTGTGGACGAGAACCCCGGTCTGCAGTCCGTGTCCGACCTGCCGGAGTACTGGGAGCTGTTCGAGGACCCCGAGGATCCAGGCAAGGGCGTGATGATCAACTGCATCCTCGGCTGGAAGTGCCAGAGGATCAACAGGGCCAAGTGGCATGCCTACGGCCTGTTTGACACCTACAACGTCGCCGAGCCCGGCTCCGCGGGCGCGCTCGACGCGGCAATCAAGGGCGCCTACACGGCCGGTGATCCCGTGCTGGCCTACTACTGGGAGCCCACCACCATCGTCAACGAGCTGGACCTGTATCGGCTGCAAGAGCCTGAGTGGACCCAGGAGTGCCAGGACACCCTTAACGAAGCAACTGCCGAAGGTGTCCAGGCGCCATTCGACACGGCAACGGAGGCATGCGCCTACCAGGTCTGGGACGTCCACAGCGCCGTCCACACCAACCTGCAGGAGCGCGCTCCCGAGGTGACGGAGTTCCTGGCCAACGTCTTCATCGGCGCCCTCAACTTGGGCGATCTCGAGATCTGGAAGGACGAGAACGACGCCGAGTGGCGGGACGTGGCGGTCTACTACCTGCAGAACAACAGGGACGTCTGGACCACCTGGATCACGGACGACAACGCGGACCAGATCATCGCCAACGTTGACGCAGCGCTTGCAGCGGAGCAGTAGGCGCGCAGCGCAGCGGCAACCCGTCGTATCCGTAACCGCGGAGACGCGATGAGAGAGGGGGGAGCGAATGCTCCCTCCTCTCCGTTTGTGCGGCTTATGTCTCTATGCCTGCCTCATCGCGGGCGTACCCAACAGTCCGCTCACGCCCTTCGACAGGCTCTGGGTGAGCGGACTAGGAACCGGGCCCGCCTCCGGACCGCTCATAGCCTGCCCCGTACCTGATACGGGGGGGAGCCCCGTCGAACCATATGAGCGGGCTGTCCCCAACCGTCATTTCGAGCGAGGCGTAGCCGAGTCGAGAAATCCTGGACACTCGTGGTCTCAAGCGACTCGTCATCCAGGGCCAGTCGGCTTCGTTGGGAAGGCGGGCGGCGCACGAGTCTTCCCCCTCGATGGGGAGGGAAGGGAAGTCCCGTCCGCTCACGCCCTTCGACAGGCTCTGGGTGAGCGGACTACGGGCCGCTCATGGTGAGCCCCGTCGAACCATATGGGCGGGCTGTCCCCAACCGTCATTTCGAGCGAGGCGCAGCCGAGTCGAGAAATCCTGGACATCCGCAAGATACTCCACCTTTCCCCGCGTCCAGGCCGTACCCACAGACACGAGGCAGTAAGTATGCGTTCGTCCTGGATTCCTCTCCTTGTGGCTCGGAATGACAACCAGAGAGGCTTGTCACCCCCGAATCAGCGTGAGGGGCAGGTTATGAGCGGGCCTGATTGGCTCGCAAGTGCAGGGCGACTGCGCCTTAGCCCAGTGCTTGCCGGGCGCTGTCCAAGTCGTAGACGGCGACCACCAGCCGAGACTCGGTGCCCATGTAGACCATGTCAATGTTGATTCCCGCGTCGGCTATGCGCCGGGCCACCTTGCCCAGCTCGCCCGGGCTGTCGTCCATGTCAACGGTCAGCACCTCGCGCTCCTGCAGAACCTGGATGCCGCCAGCCTCCAGCGCAACGCGCGCCGTCTCAGCGTCCTGGACCAGCACGTGGAGCTGCGTCTTTATGCCGACCGTGGATGAGCAGTAGCCGTCGATGTTGATCCCTGCCTTGCCCAGCGTCTCGCCCACTTGGGCCAGCGCGCCCGGAAGGTCGTCTATGAGAACTGTAATGTCGTGTGCCATGATGCTCTCCTTTCCCTTGAGCCTTCTAACCCCGATTTCTGCCTCCGCGCAGATTGCGGCTCGTTGTCAGGGGACGATCGTATCAAGCCTCATGTACGGCTTGAGGACGTCCGGCACGCTGATAGAGCCGTCGGCCTGCTGGTAGGTCTCCATGATAGCAATCAGCACCCTTGGGAGGGCTAGACCTGAGCCGTTCAGGGTGTGCACCAGCTGCGGCCTTGCGCCCGCCTGTGGCCTGTAGCGTATGTTGGCCCTCCTGGCCTGGAAGTCGGTGCAGTTGGAGCATGAGCTGACCTCCAGCCACTCCTGGCAGCCCGGCGCCCACATCTCCAGGTCGTAGGACTCCGCGGACGGGAAGCCCATGTCCCCTGCGCACAGCCTCACCATGCGATAGGGAATGTCCAGCAGGCGGCAGACGTCCTGCGCGTCCTCAAGCAGCCTCTCCAGCTCCTGACCCGAGGACTCCGGCTCCACCAGCTTGTACAGCTCCACCTTGTCGAACTGGTGAACGCGCTTGATGCCCCGCGTGTCCTTGCCCGCCGCGGCCCTCTCGCGGCGGAATGACGGCGTGTGAGCCACATAGTAGAGGGGGAGTGTGCCAGGCTCCAGAATCTCGTCGCCGTGGAAGCCGGTGAGGGGGACCTCCGCCGTCGGAATGAGCCACAGGTCGTCCTCCTCGTCGTGGTACAGGTTGTCGGCGAACTTTGGGAGATTGCCGCTGCCGTACATCGTGTCCCTGCGCACCAGGTAGGGCACGTAGACCTCCCGGTAGCCGTGCTCCTGCACGTGAAGGTCGATCATCCATGCGGTCAGGGCGCGCTGCAGCCGTGCGCCGGCGCCCGCGAGCGCGAAGAATCGCGAGCCTGAGAGCTTGGCGCCGCGGGACAGGTCGATGATGCCCAGGCGCTCGCCAAGATCCCAGTGAGGCAGCGGTTCGAAGTCGTAGGTGCGCGGCGTTCCCCACGTGCCTACGACTGTGTTGGCTGACTCGTCAGCGCCGTCCGGAACGCCGGGCAGTGGCAGGTTGGGAAGCGCCAGGAGTTCCGCCTCCAGGCCGGACTCGACCTCCTTTACCCGCTCCTCCAAGCCGCGGATGCGGTCCCCGGTGCGGCGCATCTCCTCGATCATTGCGGCAGGTCTCTCAGACATGCGGCCCATCTCACGGCTCACGCGGTTGCGCTCGGCGCGCAGGGCCTCCAACTCTGTGAGCAGGGTGCGCCTCTCGCCGTCCAGGGCCGCGACGGCTTCCAGGGGCGCGTGCTCGCCTCTTCGCTCAAGGGCCTCCCTGACCGCGTCCGGGTTGCTGCGAAAAAGATCGATGCTCAGCATATCCGGCTACCTCTCCTTCAGCTGCGGAAACAGGACAACCTCTCGTATCGACGGCTTGCCCGTCAGCAGCATGACCAGCCGGTCGATGCCCATGCCGAGTCCGCCGGTGGGTGGCATGCCGTACTCCAGCGCCAGCAGGAAGTCCTCGTCCAAGCGGTCCGTGTCCTCCTCCGCGTTGGTGGCTCTGCGCAGCTCCTCCTGCTCCATGAAGCGGCTGCGCTGCTCGTCCGGGTCGTTCAGTTCGGTGAAGGAGTTGGCGATCTCCATGCCACCGGCGAACCCCTCGAAGCGCTCCACCAGGGTCGGTTCGCCAGGCTTTTGCTTGGCCAGCGGAGACATCTCGACGGGGTAATCCATGAGGAACGTAGGCTGCACCAGCTGAGGCTCCACGCCGGTCGACACTAGCTTGTCAATGAGCCGCCCGCGGCTGTCGCGTCTCTCCACGTGTATGCCCTCGGCCCGCATCGCCTCGGCGAGTGAGGCAGCATCCGGGTACTGCTGGAAGTCGATGCCCGTGCAGCGCAGCGTCTCGTCCCGCAGGCTGACCCTGCGCCACGGCGGCGTGAAGTCGATGGCGTCATCGCCGTAGGGTACTACGGCAGTCCCCAGAGCCTCGATTGCCACGCTGGACACCATCTGCTCGACCATCTCCATCACGTCGTTGTAGTCAGCGTAGGCCTCGTAGCTCTCCAGCAGGGTGAACTCCGGGTTGTGGTCCTGGTCAATGCCCTCATTGCGAAACACGCGGCCAATCTCGAACACCTTGTCCATCCCACCGATGATGAGACGCTTGAGATAGAGTTCCGTTGCGATGCGAAGGTACAGGTCGCGGTCGAGGGCGTTGTGGTGGGTGGAAAACGGCTGGGCCATCGCTCCTGCCGCGACGGGCACTAGCACGGGAGTCTCCACCTCGATGAAGCCGCGGCCCTCAAGAAAGCGGCGCACCGCGCCGACTATGCTGCTCCGAAGCCGGAAGCCCTGGCGCACCTCCGGGCCGGCCATCAGGTCCAGGTAACGCTGCCGGTGCCGTGTTTCCACGTCGGAAAGCCCGTGCCACTTCTCCGGCGGCGGCCGCATGGACTTTGCCAAGATGGTCACCTCGGCGGCCTCGACCGTCACCTCGCCGGTGCGCGTGAGAAAGAGAGGCCCGCGGGCGCCGAGGAAGTCCCCCAGGTCCAAGTCGCGGGTCAACTCGTACTCGTCCTGCAGCACGTCTCGCCGCAGGTGCACCTGTACGTCTCCGGTGGCATCCTGGATGTTCAGGAATGCCGCCCTGCCCATACCCCGCAGCGACATGACACGCCCTGCAAGAGATACCGCCTCCGTACGGGCCTGGGGCCCGTCCTCGCGTTCCCGCGCCCGGAAGCAATCGATTGCGTCCCGGATGGTGTGGGTCCGCCGGTAGGTGTTGGGGAACGGATCCGTACCTCTGTCTCTCAGCCGTCGCAGCTTCTCTCGACGGCTGAACAGGAGGTCTCCGCCTTGTCCGGCCATGGCGTGTGGTGTATCCCGCTCGACGGCTAGCTTATGCTCGATATGGTCAGCGTTACGGTGCCGGCGGGGGTCTTGACCTCCACCTCATCGCCGACGCGCTTGTTCAGGAGGGCTTTGCCCACGGGAGACTCATTGGAGATCCGTCCCTGCGCCGGGTCCGCCTCCGGGCTGCCCACAATCGTGTACTCTTCCTCGTTGCCGTTCTGGTTCAGCAGGGTCACGCGGCCGCCCATCTTCACCTCGCCGGAGAGTGCAGCCCCCTCGCCGATGATGATCGCGCCGCCGGTGATGCGCTCCAGCGTGAGAATGCGACCCTCCACAAAGGCCTGCTCGTTCTTGGAATCGTCGTACTCCGCGTTGTCCACCGTGCCGCCCAGTTCCGTGGCCTTCTGGATCCGCTCCGCGACGCGCTGTCGCCGGACGGTGCGCAGCTCCTCAAGCTCCGCCTCCAGCCTGGTCAGCCCTTCCCTGGTGAGATAGCTCTCTCTACCTGGCACGGCTCCCCTCCGCAACGCAAAAAGTGAGAGAGGAACCGCGGGTTCCCCTCAACTGCGTGCTATTGTAAGCCCCACGTGGGCGGCTGTAAAGCGGGCGGGGAGTGGAAGATAAATGCAAAGGTCGCTGAAAAGGAATGCGACGAGCGGCCCCGTCAAGTCTCTGTTCGGCTGTGAGCTTGTAGGTACGGGCCTCCTCAGGATGCTCTGCTGTGCCACCACTCTTCGAGGATTGTGCACAGACTACTGCCTTGTTCACTTGAAAACACAAGTCTAAATACTCCGTCAAGCTCAATGCGCACCCCGGTGGCTTTTTCAGTGAGACGAGCTTGCCAGCCAGCAATCGCAGTATCACCCTTGACTGCCCAAACCTGCGACGCAAACTCAACGTTTTCCTGTGCGTCTGCTGCTCCATGCTGCCAATATTCCCGTATTGCGCGCCGTCCTTTCATCGGGTCTTCGAAGGGCGTTTCTCGATAAGTGGCGGTGTCGGTAAACAGCGTCACCACCAGGTCCGGGTCGCCATTGACCCAGGCGCGGCCATACTCATCCAGCCAGTGCTGAACGTCCTGTTCCGTCATTGCCTCTTCCATCCTCCATTTTGGCAGGGCCAATCCAAGGGAATTTGGGCAGTGGTGTTGTTGGGCGCGGTTAATGCCTATCAACGATAGACAGCAACCGTCTTGAGAGTCAAGTGGGAGCGGGATACCTCGCGGTCCTGAGCGGTGAGTGTGCCTCACTACCTCTCTTACGCTTCCCTCGGAGTGGTTACCTTCAAGTTGCATTCGAACAGGGATAACCTCAACCCGGCAGCCCGCGCATTGTGCTCACCGCGAGGGCGACTGTAGAATTGGCGAGATGAGTATCGAATGGGCTGAGACTCGGGGCGAGCAGTGACCCGCGTGTCCGAGTACACCGGCACGAGCGAGCCGGTGTTCATCTGCGACTTCTCGCCGCCGCGCGGGCCTGACCCCGCACTCCTGGACGGCGCAGGCCTGCTGGACGCCGACTTCCTGTCCGTGGCATACAGCCCCGGAGGCTCCGTGCGCGCCGGCTCCGCCATGACGGCGCTCGCCATCAGTCAGCGATTCGGCAAGCAGGTTGTGTTCACCATCGCCACGCGGGACATGAACCGGCTGGCCGTGCAGAGTCACCTTCTGGGCGCCGCGCTGCTGGGCCTCGAAAACGTGATCGTGCTCGCGGGAGACGGCCCACCGGCAAGCCCCGGGGGAGACGGCTTCCGCACAACGGAGCTCATCAGCGCCATCAAGGACATGAACAGCGGCGCGGACTACCGCGAACTGCCCCTGCGCTCTCCTACATCCTTCTGCGTGGGCGCTGTGGCTGACCCAGGTCGTGACATTGCGAAGGAGGCAGCGCTGGCGCATCGCAAGGTGGCGGCGGGAGCGGATTTCCTGCTCACGCAGCCGGTTTTCGAGCCCGGGCGGGTGGCGGAGTTCCTCTCGTGCTACCGCGACGCTGCCGGGGAGGAGCTGTCCTGCCCGCTTTTCGTGGGGCTGCAGGTGCCGGCGCAGGGAGGCCTATCGTTCAGCGAGATGCCGGAAGACGTGCAGCGGCAGCTGGACGCCGGTCGGCCGGGCGAGGAGATAGCGATAGAGCTTGGGCGCCGCCTCATGACCGATGGGCACAACCGAATATACCTGGTGCCTCCGGTGCTTCCCCGCGGCCTGCGCGACTACGCGGCGGCGCAGCGGGTGATCGAGGCATTACGACGATAGCCGGCCGCAGGCAACGCGAAAGCTGAGAGGCACACCACCGTCGCAGCTTTGCCCATGCAATGGCCGTGTGCTAAACTGTGTCTTGTCCTGAAGTGAGCGCCATATTCGGCATGGTGCATAGTTGAACTGGCTTGACGTAGCCATCCTATTCCTGCTGGGAATCAGCATTCTGCTGGGTTGGAGGACCGGGCTCTTCAATGCCGCCTTC
>DAOUKJ010000046.1:0-13722 GCA_034421435.1 Dehalococcoidia bacterium
TCCCGCGGCTCGTAGACGGGCCATCTCACATCGCTCTTCAATGGTGACATGCTTGTATCTGTTTCCCATGACAACACCTTAGCAAGGTGTTGCACTTCGTTTGTGAGTTTAGGGAGTCCATCCCGAAGACTCCCGCTCTCACACCACGCTCGCAAGGGCCGCGCATTGGCCCGCTCATGGTGAGCCTGTCGAACCAGCTGAGCGGGCCAAGGGAATCCTCACACCACGCCGCTCTCTGCCAGCACGGCCAACTCAGCCTTCGACAGCCCAAGCTCGCCGCACAGCACCTCCTCGTTGTGCTCACCCACCATCGGCGCCCGCCGCGAGATCCCCCACGGCGAGTCCTTCCAGATGCCCGCCGGTCCCGGGTGGCGGAACGTCTTCCCTACCTCCGGGTAGGTGACCTCCGCCCAGAAGTCCCGGTCCTCCAGGTGCGGGTCCTCCATGACCTCGTCCGGCGCGCGGACGGCGCCCATGTTGAAGCCCCGGCGCTGGCCGCCGTGGTAAGCCTCGTCGCGGGTGATGCTGCCGAAGAACTTGATCAGCAAGTCGTTGAGGTGGTCCTTGTTCTCGTTTATGACCGCCTGGTCGCCGTACTTCTCATCCAAGAGGTCGCCTGCCATGCCGTGCTCGTCCATCCACTTTGCCAGGACCTGGAGCTGCTGCGGGCTGATCCTGTTGAGGATGCCGGCGTTGATATACTTGCCGTCGCTGCACCTGTGCTGCGCCTTGGGCGAAAGGTTGATGCCGCCGCCTCTGCCCGTCGTGCGATTAGCCACGCGCCCGGTGTACACGTAGAAGTTGATGTGGCCCTCCGTGGTGAGCGCGCAGGCTTCATGCACCGATGAGTCGATGTACTGGCCCTGGCCGGTCGACGCGCGATGGTTGAGCGCGGCCATGAGGGCGATGGTCGCGAAGTGGCTGCCCATGTGCCACGCCTGGCCTCCGCTGGGAGCAATGGGGGGTGCGTCCGGCACGTCATCATCATCGTAGCCGCACTTGGCCATCTGGCCGCCCGCGGCCAGGTGGTTCAGGTCGCTGACCACGTAGTCCTTCCACGGCCCCGACTGCCCGAAGTCCGTGAGCGAGCACATCACTAGGCCGGGGTTGTCCTGCTTCAGGTCCTCGTATCCGAGACCCAGCGAGGGCAGGTAGCCGGGTCTGTAGCTCTCCAGAACCACGTCCGCCTCAGCCGCCATGCGCCGGAACAGCGCGCGGCCGTCCTCGGTCTCGATGTCGAGGGTGATGCCTCGCTTGGAGGTGTTGTAGTGCCAGAAGTAGAGGCTCCGCTCCCGGTTCGGCACGTCCTCGTAGAAGGGGCCAACCGAGCGCGTCGACTGTCCGCCCGGCGGCTCGATCTTGATGACGTCAGCGCCCAGGTCAGCCATCAGCTTGCCGCACCACTGCCCCTTCTCGTTGGCCAGCTCCAGTATGCGCAGCCCGGTGAACGGGCCGCCGGACCCAGGCTCGCGCGCCGCCTGAGGAGGCTCGGGGCGCGCCCCATTCCCGTTGGTCATTCCGCACCACTGCACTGTGGAGGCGTCTTCCATCATCTCGCGCAGGTACGGGTAGTCGTCCATGCTCAGGTCTCGCGGCCAGAACGTACCGTCCTGGAAGCCGTTCACAAGCTCCTCGTGGTTGATGCCCAGCAGCCCCTCGTAGACCTCGCGGTTGTGCTGGCCGATCATCGGCCCCGGCCGGTGGTTGTACGCCGGCGTCTCCGACAGGTGGAACGGCGCGTTCTGCAACGACCACTTCCCCAGCGCGGGGTGCTCGATCTCGCGGTACATCCGGCGGTGCCTCATCTGCAGGTCGCTGTCCACGCGGTCCCTGGCGTCCTGCACCGGCATGGCGTGGATGCCCTCAAGCTGGCAGCGGTGCATGATCTCGTACTTGCCGAGCGAGTTCGCCCATGCCTGTATGCCTTCGTCCATCTCCTCCTGGTGCTCAAGCCGACCCGCCAGCGTGGCGAACTTGGCGTCCGTGGCCCACGCGGGCGAATCCATCACGCCCACCAGTCGCCGCCACTCATCATCCGAGAAGCAGGCGATGGTGACCCAGTCGTTGTAGCCCCAAGGCCGCGTGCGATACGCGTTGTGAGGCGCGACCGTCGGGCCGCGGTAGTTGTTCACCAGCGGCGTGCCCGGCCAGTGGGCCCGGTTGCCCGCGGGGTAGCCCTCCCGCATTGTGGAGCGGCCGTTGGCCTGAATGTCCAGGAAAGCTGCGCCGTTGAGCTGCACGCCCGTTATCCACTGCGACTTGTCGACGTGCTGGCCGCGTCCCGTCATCTGGCGATGGTAGAGCGCGCTGAGGGTTGTGATGACGCCGTACATGCCACCTGTGTCGTCCATGTAGGACCAGCCCCATCCAGCCGGCTGCTCGCCCGGCAGGCCGGACAGGTAGGTCATGCCGGATAGCGCCTGCGCGATTGGGCCCATCGTTTGGTAGTCGCGGTCGCGGCCGGTGTGGCCGAAGCCGGACATCGAGATGTAGATGATGTCCTCGCGCAGCTTCTTCATCTCCTCGTAGCTCAGGCCCCACCTATCGAGCACTCCGTAGGCAAAGTTCTCGATCACGACGTCGGAGACGGACACGAGCCGCCTCACCAGGTCCTGGCCGCGAGGCGTGCGGGTGTTCAGCGTGACGCTCAGCTTGTTGGCGTTGGTGTCGCTGAAGTGGCCGTCGGTGTTCAGGTTGGTGGGCAGGCCAGCAGGAGTTGAGCCGCCGCCCCCGGCGCCGCGCGTGCTCGGGTTCTGAGGCCACTCCACCTTGACCACCTCCGCGCCCAACGCGCCAAGCCATCGCGTGCACCACGGCCCGGCGCGGACCCACGTGAAGTCAAGCACTCGGATGCCGTCGAGGGGTCTGGGACCGGTCAGGGCTAGCGTTTCGGTCTTGATCATTGCACTCCTCCCCGGATGAATGACTGCGACACTGTGTGCTTTGAGCGGTCTGGGGCCGTACCGGTTGTCGATACGAACTGCCAGCAGGCCCGCTCAGCTTTGCCTGCGCCCGGCAGGAATGGGTGAAACACAGGCCCTCGTAGTGCGAAACGGAGTCGAGGGGCTCCTGGCTCAGGGCAGGCCAGCTATGCGGAAGTATACATCAGCCAACGCCTGCCTTCAAGACGCGTGCATGCGCGAGACTGCCTGTTTCCCTCGTGCGGATTTCGCCACTGCACGGGCAATAGATGGCGCAAACCGCCGCCCGCGTCATGGTCGCACCGGGGCCAAGGCGAGACGCGAGATTGAGAATTGCGTTGCACGAAGCAGAACGGGCGCCCCCCAAAGGGACGCCCGTTCCGTTGGGGTTGCCGGCCGAGTGCCGGCCGCCCGTCGGCAGCGTTGCCTGGAGCTACCCCTTGCGCATGAAGCCGAAGCCTCGGCTGCCCTGCGGCTTGCTGTCCTTGAGTCCGGTGGCTATGAGGGTCAGCTTGACGCTGTCCTCCAGCTCATCGTCGATGGACATGCCGAAGAATACAGTGGCGTTCTTCCGGACGGTGCTGGAGATCAGCTCGCCCGCAGCGTTCACGCCGCCAAGGCTGAGGTTGTGCCCTCCCTTCACGGAGAAGAGTACGCCCTGCGCTCCCTTGATGGACATGTTGAGGAGCGGGTTTGCCATAGCCTGGCGAGCGGCATCCACGACCCCCAGCTTGCCGTTGCCCCTGCCGATTGCCATCAGGGTTGAACCGGGGAACCCCATGACCGTGCGCACGTCCGCGAAGTCCACGTTGATCTCGCCGGGCACGTTGATCAGCTCAGACACGCTCAGGATGCCCTGCGTCACCACCTCGTCGGCGGTCCTGAAGGCCTCCATCATCTCGGCGTCGTGGCTCACGTACCTCAGCAGCCGGTCGTTGTGAATGACGATCAGGTTGTCCAGAAACGGGCGCAGCCTCTCGACTCCCGCCATCGCCTGGCCAATCCGGCGGTTGCCCTCAAAGCTGAAGGGCGTGGTCACAACGCCAACCACCAGCGCGCCCATGTCCTTGGCTATGGATGCAACGTACGGAGCGGCGCCTGTGCCCGTTCCGCCGCCCATGCCGGTGGTGACGAACACCAACTCGGCGTTCTTGATGGAGTCCCGTATCTCCTTCTCCGACTCCTCGGCTGCGCGCTCGCCAACCCTGGCGTCGCCGCCGGCGCCCCAGCCGTGGGTCAGCTTGGGCCCGATCTGGACCAGGGCCGCGTCACCGGCCGTGGACTCCAGCGACTTGATGTCCGTATTGACCATTACGAACCGAACGCCGGGAAGCTTGTTTTGCAGCATCCGCCGCACGCAGTTGCATCCGCCGCCGCCGATGCCAACCACCTTAATGCGCGCGGGCGCTCTTTCCCAGGACTGAGCCGAGGCGTCGATCATCTGGCTCGCCCTCGGGCGAGTCTCCATTACGTCTACCATTTGATTCCTCCATGATGTATCGCGCTCTGTCCATCAGGACAAAGCCTGTCAAGGCCGGCGGGCGACGTGCAGCCGCTCAACCGGCCTGCTTCTGCCGCCTTGATCTAGCCCTCCTTTCCACCGCACAGGCCGACAAAAGTCACCCCGGCGAGGGAAACCGGAAACCATCAGTTCAGTCGTATCGTGTAACCAACCCAGTAGCTCCGTGATTCATCCTTGTGGTACATGCCGCTTCGGTGATACGATTGCGGGCATGTTGCGGTTCGATTTGAATGATGGTATGCTAGGGCACGCATAATGCCAAGTCAATGGTATCATGCGTACCATATCCAGACACATCGGAGAAGCAATCTGTTCAACCACCGCGGTTCGCCGCACAACCCTTGTAACCACAGGATACGATTCTTATGGTTCAAACAAGCGAATCGTTGTTCCGGCCCTACGCCCCACCCGCCAATGTGCTCGCCTGCCTGCACAGGCTGAGGCGCATGAACATGCCCTCAGTCATCACCCGCGACCTACTGAAGTCCATCGGCATTTCTGAGAACATCGTCCCAAGAGTCTTCGCAACCCTGCGATTCCTGGACCTCGTCACGGACAGCTCAGAGCCCACCGACGTGCTCCGAGGCCTGGCTGGCAGCACGGAAGACGAGTACCGCCAGCTGCTGGAGAGGACCGTCCGCAGGGCATACGCGGAGGAGTTCGAGAGGATAGACCCCAGCGTGGACACCCAGGAGCGCGTGATGAACGCCTTTCAGCGGTACACGCCCAGATCGCAGCACAACCGCCAGGTCATGCTCTTCCTTGGGCTTTGCCGCGAGGCGTGGATTCCCACGCTGGACGTCCCAAGACGCCGCGGCATGCTCGGCAGGCCGTCGCCTGCCAGCTCTGCGGGCCGCTCCGCTCTGCCGCGCGCATCACAAGCCGCTCGCATCTCTTCCGGTTCGCCGGCCATGATGCTGCCGCAGGCGGACGCGGGGATGATCGAAGCCCCGATACTGGGCATCACCCTGCTGGACGCGTCTCACATGCCGGAAGAGGACTTCTGGGAGATCTGGAACTCCCTGGGTATCCTCTTCCTCAGGCGGGCGCAACGGGCCTTCCCCTCTCCGGCGCAGAACGACGAGTCAACTCAGGCAAAGGAAGCGGCCGCCGGATAGGGCGGCTACCACTGCCCTTCCCTACACCACTCCCGCTTCTGCCAGCACAACCAGGTCATCCCTGCTGAGGCCAAGCTCACCGCAGAGGACCTCCTCGTTGTGCTCCCCAACCAGGGGCGCGCGGCGAGATATGACCCACGGCGACTTGGGGTAGATCGACGAACCGCCGGGGTAGGTGAAGCTCTCCCCTAGCTCGGGGTGCTCCACCTCGACGAACATGTCCCTGTCGTGCCAGTGCGGGTCCTCCACGGTGTCCTCAGGCGAACGCACGGCGCCCAGCAGGAAGCCGCGCTCCTGGCCCTCGTGGTAGGCAACCTCAGCCGGCACGCTGGCGAAGAACTTCTCGACCAGCTCCATGATGTGCGGCTGGTGCTCCTGGACTGCGCCCGGCTCCTGGTACTTGGGATCGTTCAGGTCGTGCTCCACGCCGTGCATGTCCATCCAGTCTGCCCACGTCTGCAGCCGGTCTGCGGTCAGGCGCAGCGCGCCGAAGTTGATGAATCGTCCGTCGCTCGTGGGGAACTGTGAGCGCGGGCTTGGCCCCACGGAGTGGTGCCTGCCGGTGTTGCGGCGCACCACCTGCTTGGTAAACAGGTAGATGGGGATCGCACCCTCCGTGGTAAGCGCGCATGAGCTGTGCACCGACGCGTCGATGTACTGGCCCTCGCCGGTCACGTCGCGCATGCACACCGCGGCCATGATCGCGATGTAGGCGTAGTGGCTGCCCATGTGCCACGCGTTGCCGCCGCCCGGGGCTATGGGAGGCGGGTCAGGCACATCCTCCTCGTTGTAGCCGGACGAGGCCATCTGGCCGCCTGCAGCCATGTGCACCAGGTCGGTGCCGCGATACTGGCTCCACGGCCCCGTCTGCCCGAACGGCGTCAGCGAGCACATGATCAACTGCGGGTTCAGCCTCCTGAGGTCCTGGTACCCCAGTCCCAGCGACGGCAGGTAGCCAGGCGTGTAAGTCTCCAGCACGACGTCCGCGGTCGCCGCCAGGTCGCGGACGATGCGGCGACCCTCCTCCGTCTCGAGGTTCAGCGTAACGCCCCGCTTGGAGGTGTTGTAGTGCCAGAAGTGAAGGCTGCGCTCGGGGTGAGGCGCGTCCTGGTAGAACGGGCCTATCCTGCGCTCCGACGCCCCGCCGGGCGGCTCAACTTTGATCACGTCGGCACCGAGGTCTCCCATCAGCTTGCCGCACCACTCCCCTATCACGTCGGATAGCTCCAGCACGCGAAGGTTGCCCAGCGGGCCGGACGAGTATCTCGTGTTCTCCATGGCTTCCCTCCTCCTATGCGGTGGCGGCTTCCTTGGCTTCCAGGGCGTCGATCAGGTACGGCTCCAGCGGGATGCTCTTGGGCCAGAACGTGCCGTTCTCGTAGCCCTCGCGAATCTCCTGCGGGCTGAGGCCGAGCGTGTCCACCAAGATCTCCATGTTGTGCTCTCCGCACAGCGGCCCGGCCCGCTCCACGCTCGTCGGCGACTCCGAGAAGAAGAACGGCGTGTTCTGCGTCAGGTGCTCTCCGATAACCGGATGGTGCACCGTGGTGTACATACCCTGCTCCCGCAGCTGCGGGTCGTGCTCCACGCGGTCCTCGTTGCTCTGGACCGGCGCGGCGGGAACGCCCGCCGACTGGCACACGGCCGCAAGCTCGTACTTCTCCAGCGTGAGCGTCCACTCCTCGATGTTGCGGTCAAGCTCATCCTGGTTCCGGATGCGGCCGGCCGTGGTGGCAAAGCGATCCTCGTTTGCCCACGCCGGCGAGCCCATCAGCTCCACCAGCGCGCGCCACTCGCTCTCGGTGAGGCACGCGATGACGCACCAGTCGTTGTAGCCGCCGCCCTTAGTGCGGTAGGAGTTGTGCGGCGCGGCGGACGGCCCCCTGTACGAGTTGAGCATGGGGCCTTCCGGCCACACTGCGCGGTTGCCCGGCGGGAAGTAGTCGCGGCGGCTGTCTCGGCCGTTCACGGTCTTGTCCAGGATCGCAGGGCCGGTCAGCGTGATGCCGGCGGCAACCTGCGACATATCCACCCACTGTCCTTCTCCGGTCGAGTTGCGATGGTGCAAGGCGGTCAGAACGCACATCACGGCGTACATCCCGCCGGTGTTGTCCATGTACGACCAGCCCCAGCCTGCCGGCGGCGCGTCCGGAAGCCCGGACGTGAAGGTGAGGCCGCTGAGTGCCTGCACTATCGGGCCCATGGTGTTGTAGTGCTTGTTGCGCCCGGTCTGGCCCAGCCCGGCCATGCTTACATAGACTATGTCCGGCTTGATGCGAGTCATCTCGTCGTAGCCGAGGCCCCAGCTGTCCAGCACGCCGGTGCTGAAGTTCTCAACGACGACGTCCGACATGCCGACCAGCCGCTTGAGGAGGCCCAGTCCCTTCTCGGTGCGGGCGCTGATGGTGACGCTGCGCTTCATCGGATTGGTGTCGCTGAAGTCGCCGCCGCTGTTGATGCCGGGTGTGATGCCTGCCGGCGTCGTGCGCTCGTTGCCCGACACGAGCCGTCCGGTGAACATCCCAAGCGCGGGCTCCGGCCACTCCACCTTGATGATGTCTGCACCCAGGATCGCGAGCCACCTCGTGGCCCACGGCCCGGAGCGCACCCACGTGAAGTCCAGAATTCGGATCCCTTCCAACGGTCGCCTGTCTCCCATTTCACTCACCTCCCTTGCACTGTTGCTGCTTGCTACTCCACGCGCTCCAGGATCACCACGGGTATCACCCGCGACGTCCTGGTCTGGTACAGGTCATATTCGGGCCATATTTCGGCCATTGTGGCCCACACGGCCGGCTTCTCGTCCGGGCCTGCCGTGCGCGCACGCGCCGTGAACCGGTCCGCCGCAACCTGCACGCCAACCTCCGGGTTCTCGCTCAGGTTCATGTACCAGTCCGGGTGACGCGGCGCTCCGCCCTTGGACGCCACGATCACGTAGCTGTCGCCGTGACGGCCGTAGATCAGAGGCGTCGTGAAGGACCGCCCGCTCCGGCGGCCTGTGGTCGTCAGGAGCAGCGTCGGCACTCCGTTCCAGATGTGGCCGTCCTCGCCGTTCGAGGATTGATAGCGGCGGACGTGGTCTTCAACCCAGCCTCTAGGTCGATTGTCAGACGTGGTCATCGGTTCACTCCGTCGTTAAGGTCGCAGCTCAGGCAAGCGACGACAGAATCTCGTCTGTGGTCAACACGCCCTGACGCACGTATATCTTCTCCGTCAACACCCTGTGCACCTCCGGGTCGCGGTCGGCGCAGGCGTCCGTGATGACGACCACGCGGTAACCCAGGTCGCCCGCCCACCGGCTGGCCGAGAGCACGCAGCCGCTGGTGGACACGCCCATCAGCGCCAGGGTATCCACGCCCATCTCTCGCAGCGAAACGTCCAGACCCGTGGTGGAGAACGGCCCGGCCTTGGTCTTGGAGATGACGGACTCACCCTCCACAGGCTGGACGCCCGGGCAAATCTCGGCGCCGGCCGACCACTCGGCGAAGCGGCCGCCACGGTGCATGACGTGAATGACGGGCACACCCCGGGCCCGCGCGCCGCCAAGCACACGGGCTGCGTTAGCGACCACGGCCGCGGGGCCGTCCGGAAGCATGTTCACGATGTCGTTCTGGAAGTCCATGATGAGGATGGCGGTCTTCGCCAGGTCTATCGGCTGCTGCTCAGTTGTCAATTCATACCTCCAGATTCAAGCTGGATTGCGCCCCGGTGCTAGATCGCGCCGCCCTCAGCCAGCACGGCCAAGTCGGCCCTTGAGAGGCCAAGCTCGCCGCACAGCACCTCCTCGTTGTGCTCCCCCAGGAGCGGCGCGCGCCGGGAGATGCGCCACGGCGAGTCGTTCCACACACCCGCCGGGCCCGGGTACGTGAAGCTCCTGCCCAGTTCAGGGTGTTCCACGCTCACCCAGAAGCCGCGGTCGTGCAGGTGGCCGTCGTCCAGCAGGTCGTCCGGGGTGCGAATCGCGCCCCAGTTGATGCCCCGCTCCTGCGCGCCGTGATAGGCCTCCTCCTGCGTCAGCTTCAGGACGAACCGCTCCAGCACCTCAAAGATATGGTCGGTGTTCTCCTGTATCACCGAAGCCTCTGCGTACTTCTCCTCAAGCAGGTCCTCCGCCGCGCCGTAGCCGTCCATCCACTCCGCCAGCGTGCGAAGCTCCCGCGGCGCGATGCCGAAGCCGATCATCAAGTTGACCATCTTGCCGTCCTTGCACCTGAACTGCGTCCTCGGCCTTATGGTCGGGAAGGCGTGGCGGCCGGTCTGCCTGAGCACGACCTCTCCCCTGTAGATGTAGATGGGCACCGCCGGCTCGGTTGTGAGCGCGCATGCCTCGTGGATGGATGCGTCTATGTACTGGCCTTTGCCGGTAGTCGAGCGGTACACAAGCGCCGACATGATGGCGATGTAGGCGTAGTGGCCGCCCATGTGCCACGCCTGCCCGCCTCCGCCTGCAATGGGCGGTGCATCCGGCACGATTTCGTCCTCATAGCCGCAGCAGCCCATCTGTCCGCCAGCCGCAAGCTGCACCATCTCGCTGGTGACGTAGTCGCGCCACGGGCCGGTCTGACCGAACGGCGTCAGCGAGCACATGACCAAGTTCGGGTTCTCCGCTCGCAGGTCCTCGTATCCCAGTCCCAGCGACGGCAGGTAGCCCGGCGGCATCGTCTCCAGTACCACGTCCGCAGTCGACGCCAGACGGCGGAATATGCCGCGCCCGTCCTCAGTCTCAAGGTTGAGGGTGATGCCTCGCTTGGACGTGTTGTAGTGCCAGAAGTAGATGCTGCGCTCCCTGTGCGGCAGGTCGTCAAGGAACGGGCCGACCTGGCGAGCGGTTCCGCCCCCAGGGGGCTCGATCTTCACCACGTCCGCGCCCAGGTCCGCCATCAGCTTGGCGCACCACTGCCCTTTCTCGTCGCCGATCTCCAGCACGCGCAGCCCGTGCAGTGGGCCGGCGTCATCCGGCGCGTCGTCTCGCCCGCCGGCCGGGGGTGTAGTTACGGTCTTGTGCTCGCCCCGCGGCTCCAGCTGTCCCGCGGCCATCATCTCGTCCATGTACGGGAAGCGGTCCATGCTGTTCGGCCACAGGATGCCGTCCTCGAAACCCGACACCAGCTCGTCGTGGCTCCTGCCCAGGATGCCCTCCAGGATCTCCTGGTTGTGCTCACCCATCAACGGGCTCGGTATGCGGTTCCCCGGCGGGCTCTCCGACATCTTGAACGGCGCATTCTGGAGCTTGTACGACCCCAGCGCGGGATGCTCCAGCGGCAGGTACATCTCGCGGTGCCTCAGCTGCGGATCGTTGTCCACCCTGTCCTGGTTGCTCTGCACCGGCATGGCGCGTACGCCCGCGGCCTGGCACCTCTCCATCAGCTCGTACTTCTCCAGCGTCCGAGTCCACGACTCGATTCCGGCGTCCAGCTCCTCCTGGTGCGTCAGCCGCCCCAGCGCCGAGTCGAAACGCGCGTCGGTTGCCCACGCGGGCCGCCCCATCACCTCCACGAGACGACACCACTCGTCATCGGTCAGGCACACGATGGCGCACCAGTCGTTGTAGCCGCCCGGCGCCGTCCGGTAGGCGTTGTGCGGCGCCACCGTGGGGCCGCGGTAGTTGTGCAGCAGCGGCGTGCCCGGCCAGTGCGTGCGATTGCCAGGCGGGAACCCCTCGCGAATCGAAGACCGGCCGTTGACCGTCATGTCCAGGTAAACCGGCCCGTTGAGCGTACATCCGACGATCATCTGCGACAGGTCTACGTGCTGCCCCCTGCCGGTCATGTTGCGCCGGTATAATGCGGTGAGCGTGGAGAGGGCGACGTACATCCCGCCCGTGTCGTCCAGGTATGACCAGCCCCAGCCCGCGGGCGGCTCACCCGGCAGACCTGAGAGGTACGTCATGCCGGAGAACGCCTGCGCCGAAGGGCCGTTGGTCTGGTAGTGGTGGTAGCGGCCGGTGTGGCCGAACCCGGCCTGCGACACGTACACGATGTCCGGCTTGAGCTTGCAGAGCTCCTCGTATCCAAGCCCCCAGTTCTCCAGGACGCGAGAGCTGAAGTTCTCCAGCACCACATCGGACTCCGAGATAAGCTGCTTGACTATGTCCAGACCTCGCGGAGACCGAACGTTGACCGTGAGGCTCAGCTTGTTGCAGTTGGTGTCGTTGAAGTTGCCGTTGGTGTTGAGGTTGACCTCCATGCCCTGCGGCGTCGTGAAGGCGCCTCCCCTGCCGCGCTCGTTGAGGGGCCACTCAACCTTGATGACCTCGGCGCCCAGCGTGCCGAGCCATCGTGCGCCCCACGGCCCTGCGCGCACCCAGGTGAAGTCCACAACACGCACGCCGCTCAGCGCGCCGGGAGTCTCTACAGCTCTGACCGCCGTCTCAACCATCGCTCACCTCCGTCTCGCCGCCGCATAGGCGCAGCGGCGGCTCGCGCTCGAAATGGCTACCGGTAGTCCGTCAGATCGATGACGCTTGCCCGGCGTTCGTCCGGCGCAAGCTCCAGAAGCGCAACGTTCCCCAGCTTCATCAGGTTCCTGGGCAGCGTTGGGCTTCCGGGATTTATGAAGAGGACGCCCTGGTGCTCCTCGACCAAGGCGTAGAGAGTGCGACCGAATACTACGATGTCGACCGGCGCCCCGAAGAAGTACTCCACCATGCGCGGCACTGCCCCGTCGGCGACCGTATGCGACCCCAGCGCGCCAGGCAGGATGTCCTCGCTGAAGCCATCCAACTCCAGGTTGTTCACCATGCCAATGGTGTGACCCTCGATGGGCAGCACCAGTAGCTCGGAGACGCGGTCATCGTTCATGCTCTCGAGCGCAAGGGGTGTGGGCCGCTCAGCCTGGCCGCCGTGAATGCGGCCGACGGCCATCACGGGCGCGATGTCCTCCAGCCAGTCGAGTACGCTGGGAACGTGGATGCCGCCAGCGTGGAGAATCAGGTCTACGCCTTCAAAGGCGGTCTTGACCTCCGGCGGGACCTCTTTCGCTCCCCCTGGGACCCGGGTGTCCGAGATAAGGCCTATCCTCATCGGTGCTCCGTTCCCGCGGTGATGGTTGGGGTTGGCCCGATTCTAGCGCAATTCCGGCGCGCAGTCCAGCAGAATCAGGACGAGGACAGTGGCGCCACGCTGAACACCACGGAGAACGGCTTGCAGTAGATGACCACGCTATTGGCTGTGGAGACGTCCACGTCCGCCGGCACCGTGTAGTTCTGGCTGCCGCGGTTGCCCTTCAGCGGGCCGAGGTCCACGTACCCGTCTACCTTCACGTCGTCCACGCTTACGGGGTCTGCGTGAGCCGACAGCAGCACGTGGAGCGCCGGGCCGTTGGTCACGTCAAAGTCTTCCAGTCTCAGCAGGTGATTGCCACCCGGCGTGGCGAAGATGATGGCGTCGCCGCTGCCCCGGTGGAAGCTGTCGGCGTCCCGGAACTGCCCCTGCTTCACGGCGCGCACGGAATCCTGAGGGTCTGCCATCATCTGCATGACCGGCTCCATCATGACTGCGACCTGCTGCATCTCCTCCGCGGTCGCGCCGTCCATCATGCCGCTGAACGCACCCATCATCTCGGCGAAGTCCTCGCCGCTCATCGCCACGACGCTCTCGCCCGCTTCCATCATCGCGCCCGCATCGATGGCAGATGCGGCGGGCATCGACTCCGATAGCGCTTGGTCATCAACCATCGCCATGCTTTCCATTGCCTGTTCCACGTCCTCGCGCTCCATGCCCTCCGGCACCACGGCCGTGTACGCGAACGGGAACTCCTCCTCAACCGTGACGTTGGTGAACAGCGGCGACGCCATCCACCAGCCCACCCCCAAACCCACGACGACCGCCGGCACGCCGATCACTGCGGACGCGACCGGGTGCTTCTGCAGCACGACGTACCAGCGCAGCCGAAAGGCCAGGTAGAGAAACGCGGCAGCAGCCAGGATGGAGACCGCCCCAATCAAGAATCGATACTCGTACAGGTTGGCCAGCGCCCGCTCAATGTCACCCACGATTGCCATTTAAACCTCTCCCCTAATCCTGATTCCCTACGCCTCCATTTTACTACAGCGGCGGGCAGTCTCGCTGCGCTGGCTGCAACCATCATTGCGGCATAGCGTGGCCACGGCGGGCCCGCCGCGCCCAGTTCACCCCCATCTCAATCTCCCCCATCAAGGGGG
>DAOUKJ010000047.1:0-14579 GCA_034421435.1 Dehalococcoidia bacterium
GTTGAGGTCGGCGTGAAGGTGGGCGTCTTCTCTGGCTCACTCACAGGCACGTTGGAGATCTTCGACAAGCAGCCAATCACCTCGTACCGCATGGGCGTCCGGGCCGCAGGCCCCATGACGAACCTCGCCGGCGATGCGCTGGTCTCGCTTGCTGCGGACGGCGACGCCACCAAAGTCACGGTTGACGGCGACGTGACCGTGACGGGCGCGCTGGCGCGTGTGGGGCAGCGGTTCATCAGCAGCGCCGCCAAGTCGCAGTTCGACCACTTCTTCGGGAGGCTGAGCGAGAAGGTGTCGCAAGGTGAGGGCTGAGGCGTGCTGCGTTCAGCATGCACTACACTGTGCAGCACTGTTGTGTGCGCGCGCTGACTGTTCACACTGAGAGGAATGCCACACGCCGTGACGCGAGCGAACTCAACCTCCCGCGGCGACATTGAGCGAGGCAGGGCCAAACTCCGTCTCGCACCGTAAATCGAGGACGCCTTGAGCAAGAGCGCTTCCAAGACCGCAATCCCACCCCTGATAAAGCGGAACACGGCGTACCTGGCGTCGTCGCAGGCTTTCAACGGCGCAGGCCAGCAGATGGTGCCGACTCTCGGCCCTGTGCTGGTCACGCAGATGATAGGCTCGGCCGCCCTGGCAGGCATTGGCTCCAGCATTACGGGCCTGAGCCGGTTGATCGTCGCCTACCCCATCGGCCGTTTCACCGACGCATACGGCAGGCGCGCGGGCGTCGTCCTTGGACTGCTGCTGGTGGGCTCCGGCGCGGGGGTAACCGGCATTGCTGCGATGGCGCAGTCATTCCCCGCGTTCGTCGCTGGCATACTGGTGCTAGGGCTGGGAACGGGAGCGGTCCAGCAGCTTCGAGTAGCGGCTGCGGACATGTACCCGCCCCACCGCAGAGCCGAGGGACTCGGGATAGTCCTTACTGGGTCGCTCGTCGGCGCGCTTGCCAGCCCGCTTCTCATCAAGGCCGCGGAGACCTTTGCCGGTGACTTCGGAATCGAGCCGATTGCGCTCGCATGGTTCTTCGTCCCGATAGTCGTCGTGATGAGCATGTTTCTGGTGCTTCGGGTGCGACCGGACCCCAAGGAGATCGCCTCCCGGCTGGGCGACTTCTACCCTGACTACACGCCGCCTGATACGCCGTTGCAGGCCTCCGGCAAGGTCGGGCTTCTTCACTTCATCCGACACTACCCGAAGCTGACCGCCTTCATAACCATGTTCGCCGCGCAGGGCAACATGAACATGATGATGGCTATGACCGCGCTCGCCCTGAACCACCACGGCCACACTCTGTCCGCGATCTCAGTGTCCGTGGCCATTCACGTGATGGGGATGTTCGGGTTCTCCCTGCCGCTGGGTCGGCTTGCAGACAGGATAGGCCGGAGGAACGTGATGCTATTGGGTCTCATGCTGGCCTCGGCGGGCTCTTGGCTGGTGGTCGCGACGCCCGCCTACGCGGTCATCACCGCCGGCACGTTCTTCGTGGGGCTGGGCTGGTCGTGCGTGAACATAGCGGCGACGGCCCTCTACGCTGATACGACCAACCCCGCCGAGCGCGGCCGCGTGATCGGCGCCAACGATACGTTCACGGCGGCCGCCGCCATCAGCACGCCGCTTGTCGGCGGCGTAGTGGTCGAGTACCTGGGATTGACCGTCCTGGGATTCGTCGGAATGTCCCTTATGACGCCTCCACTGGTGCTGCTGCTCAGGCTGAGAGAACCCATTCCGGGTGTTTTTGAGGATACAGTGAAGGACGAAGCGCCTTCCGCCCAGGGCCAGGCAGGCTGATCCACTCGGCTTACGGACGCGTGCCCTACAGGTCCTCTGCCCCGCTATACGGTTGGGCCGCGCTGGCCTGGCCATCGACGGCGGCCCACGCAAGGCTGGCGAGCATCAGCAGCGGGTTCAGGAACTGCCAGGCGTCGCCGTAGTCGACGAAGTAGGCATTGGCAAACAGGGCGGCTCCCAGCGCCGCCGAAACGACAGCGCCCACTCGCGCCGCGGGACTGCCCGAACGCCATAGAGCCACGGCAGCCACGCTTGAGCAGGCGATGAAGAGTGGATTGACGGTGCGCCACACGTCACCGCCATAGTCGCCGAACACGCCGCTGTACGCGTTGGCGAACACCACCACGGTCAGCATACCGAGCGCCAGGCTGCGCACCCAGTAGACGCGGCGCGTGCTCAGCCACACCCACCATGCGCCGCCGATGCCCAGTAGCAGAGCCCCGCCCTGCCACAGCTTCCACGGCCAGTATGGCACCGACATCCCATCCGGGTCGACGAGGACTGTCCTCTCGGACCAAGCAAATGTTGCCAGGAACACGAAGGCCACTGCCGCCAGTGCGGGAATCGGTCTCAAGTCTCTGGGCGCGATCATCTTCAACATTGGCCGTACCTACTGTTGTGTAGTATTGATGCGCACTATTGGCGTGAGTACGTCAGCGCAGACCGACGCGCTGCGGCATCCGCGCACACTCTACCACAACCATGCCCCTCCGCGCCGCGTGAATGCCGGATTCGGACCGGTCGACGGCTATCGATTGTATCCGATTGGCCGACCGTTCATGCAAATCAACAGACCTGGACGCAGCTACATGGTATGGCGTTCACCTTGCGAGTCGCAGTATAATCATCTACCTGAGACTCCACGGTCTGACTGCCAGAGGCGCCAACGCAGGCTACCTGCCCCTGGCTTCTACCGGTCGTTTCGCTCTGTAGCAGGAAGTCAAAAGACCGCGCCGGAGATGTGCCAAGATGATTGAATCGGACGCTATTCGCAGGACTGCGCTTATTCTCGTCCTAGCCGGCCTGCTATGGAACCTGATAGAGGCCGCCGTAGCTCTTTGGGCAGGAAGTCGAGCCGGAAGCGTCGCCATACTGGCCTTCGGGCTGGACAGCATCATCGAGCTTCTCGCAGGCGCAGTGCTGATGTGGCGTCTGGGAGCGTTTCGAGACGAGACGGAAGCGGAAGCCGCCGAGGTCACCTCTCGAAGGCTGGTGGGACTCAGTTTCTTCCTCCTTGCGGCCTATGTGGTGCTGCACTCCGGCGCGAGCCTGCTGGGATGGCTGCCCGAGCCGGAGCCGAGCCTAGCCGGTGTACTCATCGTGGTTGCGAGCGCAGTGGTGATGACCGGCCTCTACGTGGGCAAGATGAGGATCGCGAAACTCATCCAGTCGCGGTCGTTGAGAGCGGAGGCGATGGAGAGCCTGTTCTGCGACCTCCAGGACCTGACGATCCTGATTGGGCTGGGCCTGAACAGCTTGCTCTCCTGGTGGTGGGCCGATCCGGTTTCGGCCCTGTTACTGGTCCCGCTGTTCATAAAGGAAGGCATAGAAAACGTGTCCGGGAACGGCGAGGAGCATAACGGTGAGCTGGTCAGGGTGTGCTTCTGCCACGGCTGCATCTTTGGCGTGCGCGACTGCAGATTGGAATGCTGCGTGGCCTGAGCACTAGGCTCGACGGTTAGCTGCGCCCGGCCGGTTCCGCGCAGCGCGAACCGATGCGGCGGGCCGATTTGGGAAGACTCCCTCTGTGCGCACAGCTTGATTGACGTTGGGATTGAATGGTAACATTTCGCAGCCTCAGCACAACGTTAGCACAGCGCATTAGAGAGGGGGGCTCGCCCAAATTGGATCCTCGAAGAAGAGACGGAATGGCACTCTCAGTCTCGGTTCCGGTGTTCGGAATGCGGAAGCTTGCGGTCTCGTGCGCTCTTGCCGCTCTGCTCGCCGGCTTGCTGGCGTTGGGGTGGTATGGAGTTGCACAGGCGCAGGACCAGGATTCGTGCGCCGTAATCGACCTGGGCACGCTCGGCGATGAGTTGGGTGCGGAGCTTTCCGCGGACGGCCGCTGGTCGACCGAGGACTGCGATTCGCGCTTCCGGACCGGTAGCGACGCACACACCTACCAGTTTGAGGTTGCCGAAGGCGGGCGAGTCAGGGCGGACCTGACGTCGAAGGACGGCGACTCCCACCTCTATCTCATGGACGAGGACGGAAGAAGAATAACGAACAACGACGACGGCGCCGCCGGCCTCGACGCACGTGTGGAGCGCGACCTCACTCCGGGCGTCTACATGTTGGAGGCAACCACCGTCGGCGGGCGCCAGCGAGGACCTGCCGACTTCTCGCTCTCCATCAGCCGCGTGACCGGCTGCGATGCGGTGTCTCTTGGAGAGCTCAGGCCGGGCGTTGGCCTCACTGCAACCGGCATCTGGTCGCTCGACACCTGCGGCTCTCGCTTCGTGGTGGAGCATCCGGCCTACAGCTATCTGTTCGAGATGCCGCAGGACGGTCGCGTGCTTGTGGACCTGATGTCGGACAACGGCGACCCTGTGCTCTCTCTCGTGTCACTGACCGAGGGCTTGATTGCAGCTAACGACGACGGCGGCGATAGGCGCAACTCCCGCATTGAGCGCTACCTGCAGGCCGGCACCTACCTTCTGGAGGCGACGACCTACCTCGAACGGGACTTTCAGCCACTGAGGGCTGACTTCACCCTGGTGGTCAATCTCGTGGACGAAATTGCCAAGCAGGAACAGTTCCTGCTGAAGATTGAGGAGACCCGCACCCCAAATCTCGTGGTTGCCGGCCAGCCCACCCCCGTTGACTTCCGAATCGGAAACCTGGGCGGCGGCAGCCTCGCCGAGGTTGGCGGGAGCGCGCTGGTCTACGTGGTAGGGCCCCGAGTCTTTGAGATTGCTCCCGCAATCACCGCGTCGGAAGGTCGCTGGGATTCCGGTGTCTCCTACCACACCGGCTCGGAGACTGCAAGCGCCAATAGCGAAGAGATCGGCCACGTGAGGCCGTTTGAGGTCACTTTTGGCCGACCAGGTCCCGCATGGCTGTTCGTCGCTGTGATCACCTACGACAGGTTCGGGCAGGAAGTTGGCTTCCACGGCCTGTGGCAGACTCTCATAGTCCTGAGCGGCACGACATTCGATGCGGTCACCGTCAAGGTGGACGACGTGGACTATGTCGTTGAAGCGCAGGCCAACAGCGAAGGGCTGGTCACAACCTCAGTAAGCTCTGTGAACGACCCGGACGCCGACATTGACCCATCCGTGCAGGCGAAAGCGATTTACGCTGCGGGTGTGCAGACCCAGATGCTGGACGGGATCTTCGAGCAGCCGACAATCGCCGAGCTTTCGGCAGCCGGAGAGTCCGGCGCCGTCAGCGTAGAAGGTGCATCGTCAAGCGCACTGCTGAGGGTGTTCGCAGACCAGTATGCGAGCGATCTCGACGCGTCCGGGCTTGCCGAGGTGCTGGACGCAGAAGAGGCCCTGATTCCGTCGGCTGTGGAGGAAGTCGTTATCGACCTCGCCCAGGAAGCGTCTGAGCAGTACGTCACACTGGCGGAGTCCTGGAACGCCCTCCAAGAGAGGATGGGTGACGGCGGAGCACTCTCATTTGAGGAGGCCGTTGAAGTCCACTCCCAGCTCTCCTACGCCGAACGCGTTATCTCTCCCCTGGCAACGGCCGAGACAATCGTAGCTATTGCGCAAGACGCCGATCTGGGCTGGGATGACACGGACGTGGCAGTAATGGTCGGCGAGTTCGCGCGGCAGGCTTCCTGTGGAGATACGGAGGCAGACCTGAGAGAGGCACTGGAAGCGACCGTGACCGCAGACGTCGACGGGTTGCTCAGACTGGCCGCCGAGATGCGCGCTGCGTCTCCGATTTTCGGCCTTGCACTCAATGCCGTCCTGTGCGCAGTTGCGGAGGCTGATGGAGACAACTCCCTGTTCCTGCAGGGTCTGTCCATTTCCGGCAGCAGCGACGTTCGGCAGATGCTCGGCTATGAGCAGCCCTCACTAACTCCGCTCGAGACTCCCACCTACCGGCTACGGATAATCGCGAGGCTGGGCGAGGACGGCAGGATAGAACACGGCGTGGAGCTCGCCACGGGACAGCAAATTCTGCCGACCTATCGACAGGTGGCTCTCGACTCGCGGGCCGGAATCTGGCAGGCAAGCAGCGATGTTGAGGTGGAGGGTACAGTCCTCGGGAACATACGCTCGCGGCGTCTTGATGACGGGCGCACAGAGCTGAGCTTTGTAGACGGTACCGGCGAGATGATCACCCCGGATCTCCGCTACCTGGCAGCAGACATACCGGTCGGCGTGTGGTTGCGCAGCGGCGAGATTTCCGCAACGCCGGTAGAGGGAGAGGAGTAGGCCTCTCCGATCTAGAGCCCATCTGAAGCAGGGTTCCGGCTGAGAGCAGGCGGAACCCTGCGGCTGAGTCCCACAAGCCTGCATCGCAGGCGCGATGGCTGCAAGCGCTTATGCTCCTTGAACTGTGGCAGAGCGTCGCCGGCGACGGCGCCTGTTCTGCCCCCGCACTGAGGCGCTGGCAGCGGAAGAGGGCCGTCGCTTGCCAGTGTTGCGCTGTGAGTGTTACAACTATTGGCCGGGATGGTCGGCCGGCCGGTACAGACACCCTCACGGATTCTAGGATGATGATTCGCACACCTTAGCGATGGGACAGCCTGCGCCGGACTGCCTGAGATTCCGGTGCATCCTGGGCCGTAATTCGGAGTAATGGCTTGCAGCAACGCCTGAGTTCGCTCAAGGGGGACTTGTTCGGGGGCATAACCGCCGCCGTGGTGAGTCTGCCGGTGGCATTGGCTTTCGGTGAGGCCTCCGGCCTCGGAGCCCTCGCCGGGATATACGGCGCCATCTCTGTAGGGTTCTTCGCGGCGGTGTTCGGAGGCACCAAATCTCAGATCTCAGGCCCAACCGGCCCAATGGCCATCGCCATGGCCGCGGTCGTAACGCTCCACGCCGACAATCTCGCTGCCGCCTTCACCATCGTGATCATGGCAGGACTCATTCAGGTGGCCCTTGGCCTGGTGGGGATTGGCCGGTTCATCGCTTTCACGCCATACTCCGTCATATCCGGCTTCATGTCGGGCATCGGCATCATCATCATACTGCTCCAGACTCTGCCGATCCTGGGCACGCCTGTGGCAGAAGGCCCAGTCGCCTCCATCAGAGGATGGACGGACGGCATAGCCGGCTTCAACGCGAGCGCCTTTGCCATCGCCTTCACCACACTCGCCGTGGGCGTCCTGTGGCCGGGGAGGCTCAAGCGCATCGTGCCGCCGACTCTCGCCGCCCTGGTGGTGGGCACAGCGTTGGGTGTCTTGTGGCTCACGGACGTGCCCGTCATCGGCGACGTGCCCACCGGCCTGCCCACACCCCAGCTGCCTGACCTCTCTCTCGGAATCCTTGCACAGGCCGTCACGCCCGCGCTTACCCTGGCGATGCTGGGGTCAATCGACAGCCTGCTGACGTCGCTCATTGCTGACTCCATGACCAGAACGCAGCACGGCGCCAACCGGGAGCTGGTGGGACAGGGCATCGGCAACATGGCTGCCGGCATCCTGGGCGGGCTGCCGGGCGCAGGTGCAACGATGGGCACGGTCATCAACATCCGCGCAGGTGGCAGGTCGCCGGTATCCGGCGTCATATGTGCGACGATACTGCTGGCGTTGGTGCTGGGCCTTGCCAGGTACGTCGAGATCATTCCGCACGCCTGCCTGGCCGGAATCCTCATGAAGGTGGGCTGGGACATCATCGACTGGCGATTCCTGACTCGGATAATGCGCGTGCAGCGTGAGCATCTTGCGGTCATGTTGATCACCCTGCTTCTGACTGTGTTCGTCGATCTGGTGACCGCTGTGGCCGTGGGGCTGATTGCGGCAGGAATGGCAACGTCAAGGAGGTTCGAACGTCTCCAGATGGACAGCGTCGTTTCAGTGCCCATTCTGGACAGTGTATTCTTCCGTGAAGGTTACGCGCTGGACGAGGACGACCATTCGGCGCACGTGGGTATGGTGACCTTGCGCGGCGTCTTCACGGTGGCCTCTTCTCACAAGCTGGTCAGCACAGTCAGCAGGGACATCAGCGAACACGATGTGGTGATCTTCGACTTCACCGACACCGCCTACATGGACGACAGCGCATCACTGGTAATCGAAGAGCTCATAGATACCGCCATTGCCGAGCATACGGAGTGCATAGTGATTGGCCTGTCAGACCAGCCGGCGATCACCCTGCGCGCCCTCAACGCCCTGAAGCAGATACCCGAGGACCAATTCGCCGATGACATCAATGGGGCCAGAGAGATTGCGGCACGGCTTCTGGGGCTGGACAAGCCGACGAAAGAGTGAGGCGATGCTTCCTGGCAGACCGTCTCGCGGAGCTACGTTGAAGTGTTGACGAGCATGATCGTTACTCTGGAGCGGATCCGGAGCGGAGTACCCCGGCTTGCTGGTGCATTGGCAGTTTGCATCATCCTGACCACCGCCCTGCTCTCCTGCACCGGCGGCAGCGCGGAGCCTGACGCTGACGGGCGCGTAGCTGAGCTGGAGGCCAAGACTGACGCTCTGGAAGAGTCGATCCAAGCCCTTGAGAGCGAGAACGCAGAGCTCAGAGGGGAAGTCGCTGGGCTCCGCGAGAGCCTCGATGAGCTGGAGTCGCGGCTTCAGGAGCTTCAGCAAGCAGCCGACAACCCGGATAAAGACCCAGCCTCTTGGGAGTCGTGGGCAAAGGACAATGGAGAGAAGCCATCCCTGGTTGAAGGAGCTGCCCATGAAGCCGTCGGCAGACTGGCAGAGGAGTTCGGCGGCCGGGTCCACTACTTGGAACACCCTGGGCGAGAAATCCCGGCGGTCCTGGTGACTCCCCTGAAGTTCGTTGATGGAGAGACGCCGCTCATCGTTGCCCTTCACGGCTTCGGGGGAAGCGCCGCCGACCTCGCCGCCTACGTGCTGTTTCACGAGCGAGTGAACAGCGACGGATTCGCTCTGCTGCTGCCCACCGGGGCATCAGGTAGTGATGGGAACACCTTCTGGAACCCCACCGATCGGTGTTGCGAGGGCGGCAAGAGCGGCGAGGATGACGTCGCCTATCTGACAGAGCTGGTTGAGAGTGCAAGAAGGGTCGGAGATTTCGGCCCCGTGTACTTCTTCGGTTACTCCAACGGTGGGTTCATGTCATACCACATGGCCTGCAAGGGCCTGCCGGGCCTCCGCGCCGTGGCCAGCCTGGCCGGCACAAGCTACGTTGAGGACTCCACCTGCGAGGGCGCGCCGCCCGTGTCTGTGCTGCACATTCATGGCACCGCCGACGAGGTGATTCTCTTTGAGGGCCACGAGATTGAGCTGGGCCAAGAGGAAACCGGCGATAGAGCATTCTACGTGGGAGCTCAGGAGATGGTGACGCGCTGGAGCGAGCGGGCCGGCTGCGACTGGCCGGAGCACGTCCAGCCATACGCGGAGCAGGATCTGGACCGGTACGTGCCGGGCGCCGAGACGCAGGCATTCCGCCTGGAATCGGGCTGTGCTGAGGGAATCACCATCGAGCTCTGGGCGGGCGACGGCAGCAGCCATGCGCCCGGCTACGGCGACGCCTTCCTGGACGCCTTGTTGGACTGGCTCCTGTCGCAAGAGTGATTGCCTCTTGATGCTCGACAACGGGGTCATGCCCACTACCCCACTGCCACCCAGAACTCCAGCGTCTCACTTGAATCAGGCACTGAGAAACTCAACCGTCGGGATTGATCTGAGGGTGAGGTGTGTTCAGGTACTGGAAATCGATAAAATGCTGGCGACTTTCGATTATGATAAAGTAATGATTACCGTTTCCTCGTAGGGTGGGCACAAGTTCAAACGTCTCCGACTCGCACTGCAGCAAACTCGACGATGTTCACACCGATTGCTTCCCCAGAATTGCATCCGAACCCCGCTATGGAGGCACCCGTCTCTGTGGTCATTACCGGCCGGTGCAACATCAAAAGACTAGTGCTATCCGGTAGGGCTACGCAGGCAGACTGAAATCGGAATCTAGAATGTCATCGCAACAGCAGCCCCGCTACGAAGCGCACGAGAGTCCTCCTTTCCTGGCCTCCCTGGGGTACGGCGCGCAGTTTAGCCTGATAGCGTCGGCGATACTCCTGGTGACGCCTGTAGTGGTGGCCAAGGCGTCGGGACGCGACGACTCGTACCTGGTGTGGGTGGTGTTCGCGTCCCTGCTGGTTGCCGGCCTTTCAACTATGATGCAGGTTCGCGGGGCGGGACCCGTCGGGTCCAGGGCGATGATGCCCATGTTCACGGCCGCCTTCTCTATACCCTTCTGCATAGACGCTGTATCGGACGGTGGGCCTGGGACCCTGGCAGCTCTGGTCGTCGTATGCGGAATTGGCCAGATGGCCATATCCAAGTGGCTGTTCATAATCAGGCGCATCGTAACGCCCGTTGTGGGCGGAACGGTCATCATGATTCTGTCGATCACCTTGGCCTCCGTTGTGCCGCGCCTTCTGCCGGAGGCCTCCGACAGCGATGCACTTGGGGCGCACATAGCGGCGCTGTCCACGCTCGGCATAGTATCGGCGCTCATACTTCGCGGCTCGGCGGTGATAAGGCTCTGGGGCCCGATCATCGGCATTGTGGCCGGGTCCGCCGTGGCCGCGGCATTCGGCCTCTACGACGCGGGGTTCGTGCGGGAGGCGGCATGGTTCGGATTGCCCGGCGACTGGCCCGGACTGGGCTCGCCCCCCGTGGTCTCCGGCATCGGCGTGACGTTCTGGACGCTCCTGCCCGCCTTCCTGTTTCTCAGCGTGATCATTTCCATTCAGGTCAACGGGGAGTCCATTGCTCAGCAGCGCGCCGCCAGGAGAGAGGTGCGAGCGGTTGACTTTCGAGAGGTGCAGACCGCCTTGACCGGAACAGGTGTGACCAACCTGTTTGCAGGCATCGGTGGGACGGTGCCGTACATCGTCAATCCGGGGGCCGTGTCCTACACCCAGACTACCGGCGTTGCTTCCAGAAGGGTCGGGTACGTCATCGGCGGCATGCTGGTCGCGATAGCCTTCATGCCCAAGCTGTCCGGGCTGCTGAGCTCAATCCCGGGTTCGGTCATGGCGGGCTACCTGATCTTGCTGAGCGCGTACCTGTTCGTCGATGGCGCAAGGACTGTAATCCAGAGCGAGCCGAACAGGCAGAGGATAACCGTGGCGGGGGTGTGCTTCTGGATTGGCGCGGCCTTCCAGTTCGGGCTGTTCAAGATGCCGGAGGTTGTTCCTGTATGGGGCGCACTGCTGCAGAGCGGGATAACCACGGGAGGCGTGGCGGCGATTGTGATGATCCTCTACCTGGAGTTCACCAACCCCCGCGGTATGCGCTTTCACTCGCGCCTGCATATCGACTCTCTGCCGGAGCTCAACGAGTTCCTGGAGAAGTTCGCCGGTCGCCGTGGATGGGACACAGCCATGCGCGCGCGCCTGAGCGCAGTTGCCGAAGAGACCCTGCTCACGCTTGCGCCCATAGACTTCGGCGAGCTCGCAGCGCAGGACGATGAACCTGCCTCCGAAGACTCCAAGCCGGAGCGCCAGCTTGTGGTGACGGCTTCAAGCGATGGCCCGGTGGCCACCCTGGAGTTCATAGGTGGGGCCGGAGACGAGGAAAACATGGAGGACAGGCTGCGCCAGCTGCAACAGTTCGACTCGGAAAACATGGTGGAGCAGGACCTGTCTCTCCAGCTGCTGCGAGCATACGCCACGTCCGTCAGGCATCAGCAGTTCCACGGCACGGACATCATCACGGTGCGAATCGCCCCTTAGCACCGAGGCAGCCGGTCACGGAATGCCGTTGCAGGCGTCACAGTGAAGATTCCTGCAACCTGCCGGCTCTAAACCACAGCCGGCAACGCATTGAGCCACTGCGGGCACTTCTGCTATATTCCAGTCATCACCGCAGGGAGGACGCGCATGTCAAAGTACCTGTTTCAGGCCGACTACACATCCGAGGGTATCGCCGGACTACGGCGTGAGGGTGGCACGGGCCGCCGTGCGATGTTTGAGCAAATGTTCGCCGACATGGGCGGGTCACTGGAGAGCTTCTACTATGGCTTCGGCGCGGAAGACCTGCACATGATCGTAGACCTCCCCGACGATGCCGCAGCTGCCGCCGCGTCGATGGCTGTCTCGTCCGCGGGCGCGATCGTAGCCAAGGTCACCGTGCTGATCACGCCGGAGACCATCGACGAGGCCACGCAGCGCGCCGTCAACTACCGACCGCCGGGGTCATAGGCGGCGGGGGCTTCCGCCGTAGATGCTGCATGGCCGCTAACAAGACTGCCTATGACCATGGTCATGACTATGGTACAATATATGCAGATCTCAACTGGAGGAGGGGGTAATGGAGATGGCCGGCGGTACACGGACTATGAAGGCGTCCGAGTTCAAGGCAAAATGCCTGCAACTCATGGATGACTTGGCGGACGGCGGAGGTGAAATAGTGATTACCAAGAACGGGAAGCCGGTTTCCCGCTTGGTGCCATATCGCGAACCTGCCGCGTCGTTCTTCGGCTCTGAGAAGGGTAGGATCAAGATTCTTGGCGACATAGTCTCTCCAATGCCCGCGGAGTGGTTCGAGGACCAGGACGACGACAATGAGGCCCTGTTTTGAATCTCCTGGACACTCATGTAATAGTCTGGGTGCAAACCGGAGACCGCCGGCTGGGTTGGATGGCTCGTGCCCAATTCGAAACTGCCCTGAGAGAAGGCGAAGCCGCGGTTTCCGCCATCTCATTCTGGGAAGTTGGCATGCGCATCCAGAAAGGAAGGCTAACTATTGGTCGGCCTCTTGATGCGTGGCGTCGGGACTTGCTAGAGGCTGGCATCGTTGAGATTCCGGTAAACGGAGTGATCGCGACCCGGGCGGGTCTGCTGACTGAAATGCACGGTGATCCCGCGGACCGCATAATCGTGGCCACGGCCATGGAGGGACACCGGCTCGTCACTGCTGACGAGCGAATACTCCGCTGGGACGGCGATCTCGACCGGCTCAACGCCATGGAGTGAGGACGATCCGGGTCTCCGATGCCACTTTGCCTGCGCCAGCCCCCCATCCTTAAAGGAAGAGACTCATGAACTCTCCCAACAACACGCATGAGGAAGGCCGCTCCGGGTGGCTACGGTGGAGGCTGACCGGCCTGGTCACTGTCGGCATCCTGACGGTGCTCTACATCCTGTACCTTGGCCGGGGAGCGCTACTCCCCATCATAATGAGCGTCGTCGTAGCCGGGCTTCTCTTTCCGATTGTCTCCTACATCGAAAGACTGCTGCCCTTTCGCTCGCGTCATCCGCGGATAGCGCGAATTTCGGTCATCGCGGCCACCTACGCCGCATTCCTTGTGCTGTTAGCCGCGTTCCTGTTCCTTACCTTACAGCCCCTCTACGGAGAGGCAAAGGAGTTCTTCAAGACCGCTCCGGACATATACGAGCAGGCCAAGTCTACCGTTGAGGGATGGCTGGAGGACTTTGACAGGCAGGTGCCGGAGGAGGTGCAGGCGCAGCTGGAGGAGTGGCTACGCTCTGCGAGTGGGGCTATCGGTGAGGCGGCGCTGGCCATATTGACCAGGACGCTGAGCGGCGTGACAGGCACGGTGTCTCTGGTGGTAGGACTCGCCATAGTCCCGTTCCTGCTGTTCTACATGCTCAAGGACAAGGAGGAACTGGTCGATGGGATGTACACCGTGCTGCCCGAAGGCGTTGCCAGGCACACGCGAAACGTCCTGAACCTCGCCCAAGGCGTAATCGGCTCGTACGTACGAGCCCAGGTTATCAGCGCGACCATTGTCGGCGTTTTCGTGACGATCGGACTTCTCTTGCTGGATGTCAGTTTTGCGCTAACCCTGGGACTCCTGGCAGGCGTACTCGGCCTCATACCGATAGTTGGCGCGTACATCGGCGCCGTACCGGGACTGCTGGTGGCCCTTGCGACCGATCCCAGCAAACTGCTCTGGGTAGCGCTCGTGTACGTAATCGTGCAATTGGTAGAGAGCAACGTCATAGCGCCTCGAATTCAGGGACGGGCGCTCAGACTCCATCCCATCTTCATCATGGCAACGCTGGTAGTGGCCAGCGAGATAGCTGGACTGTGGGGGGTGTTCGTGGGGGTGCCGCTGGTAGCAGTTGCGAGGGACATCTTCGCCTACTTCTACAATGAGTGGAGCAAACCGGGCGGCGACGAGGAACCGGAGCCGCTGGAAGGGCCTGATGCTCCAAGGATCCCCGCCGATGAAGCCGCATCCCAGGCGCCCTTGCCCGGCGGCGAAAACCCGTAGGTGGGAGTTCTCGTCTTGTGGTGGCGCAGGATTAGGCAGAGCGACGGAGCCGCCGCACACGACTGATCGGCCACAGCCGATCGTTTCTATCGCAAAGTGCCCCCAAATTGACCCACTGGTATCAACCGCAGGCAATGTAACCTATGGTATATAATGTGCTTTGGCTCTTCTAACCTGGTATGCGGACTTCAGAACGGGCCTGTGTGGGCTTTCAGTTCTGAGGTGCTGCAAATTCCACGGCGCACGGGTTCACCGATGCGTTCAGGGTATGGATTCATAATCATGCCACGCTCTTGAATTGACCTGACCAGTCCGGCCCAATAATAGGAAGGTGATGCTGAACCGTCTTTCGATCTTCTACCCGCGGTTCGAGGCGAGGAGTCTTCTGGGGGACATCCTCGGTGGCATCACGGCAGCCGTGGTGGGCCTACCGGTGGC
>DAOUKJ010000048.1:0-65293 GCA_034421435.1 Dehalococcoidia bacterium
GCAGGCCCCTTGTGGTAGCTCATAGCGTGGCCTGCGACCTTGATGACGCCTCCCTCCGGGGCCAGGTTCCCCTTCAGGATGACCAGCCCGCCGGTGTCGTTGAGCGGCGAGGACACGGGGAACACCACCTTCTGGTCGTGGTTCTCCTCCACGCCCTCCAGGTTCTCGCGCAGCGTCTTGCCGGTGACAGTTATGGCGTCGCCGTGGAGCATGCCGGCGTCCAGCAGCCGCTTCATCACCTGCGCCAGTCCGCCCGCCTGGTCGAGGTCGGCCATGACGTACTTGCCGCCAGGGCGCATGTCCGCGATGTAGGGCGTGTTGCGGCTTATGTAGTCGAAGTCGTCGATGTCCAGTGCGACCTCCGCCTCGCGGCTGATGGCGAGCAGGTGCAGGACGGCGTTCGTGGAGCCTCCCATTGCCACCACGACGGCGATGGCGTTCTCGAACGCCTCGCGCGTGAGGATGTCCCTCGGCCTGAGGCCCAACTCCAGCGCACGCAGCACGGCCTCGCCGGAGCTCTGGCACTCATCGCCCTTGCGCGGATCGACGGCCGGAATGGAGCCGTCGCCTGGAAGCGCCATGCCCAACGCCTCGATGGCGGCGGACATGGTGTTGGCGGTGAAGAGGCCGGCGCACGACCCCTCGCCGGGGCAGGCGACGCGCTCAAGCTCGTCAAGCTCGGCGTCCGACATGGCGCCGCGTGAGTGGCGGCCCACCGCCTCGAACACGTCCTGAATGTTGACGTCGCGGCCCTGGAAGCGGCCGGGCATGATAGTGCCTCCGTAGACGAACACGGAGGGGATGTTCAGACGCGCCATGGCCATGAGGCAGCCGGGCATGTTCTTGTCGCAGCCCGCAACCGCGACGAGGCCGTCGAACCACTCGGCCATGGACACCAGCTCGATGGAGTCGGCGATGACCTCGCGGCTGACCAGCGAGGCCTTCATGCCCTCCGTGCCCATCGAGATGCCGTCGCTGACGGTGATGGTGCCGAACTCGAATGGCGTGCCGCGTGCCTCTCGAACGCCCTGCTTGACGCGGGCGGTGAGCCGGCTGAGGTGCACGTTGCAGGGCGTCACGTCGCTGGCGAGATTGGCGATGCCGATGAAGGGGCTGTGTAGCGCCGCGTCGTCGAGGCCGGTGGCGCGGAGCATGGCCCGAGCGGGCGTGCGCGCAGGCCCCGTGGTGATCTCGCGGCTTCTGTGCTTGAGGTTGTTGGGACCGGGTCTGTCCTGCATGGCGCCTCCTCTGCTGCGGCTGTGAGCGATTCCGGTGGTAGTGTAGTCGCGCCGCCGACGGCTGGCAACCTTCTCACCCCATATGGTAGAGTACGACCTTGTGTACGACTTACGTAAGGCGTTATAATGATTCAGAGCTTCAAAGATCGGAGAACCGAGCGGTTCTTTGAGGGGCAGTTGGTACCGGCATTCCTGGGATTCGCTGACCAGGCTACGCGTCGCCTGACAGTGTTGGACAACGCAGCGTCACTGCGAGACCTATCGAGTCTGCCCAGCAACAGATTGGAGTCGCTATCCGGCACCCGAGCAGGCCAGCACAGCATTCGCATCAATCGTCAATGGCGTATCTGTTTTCGCTGGGGAGACGATGGACCCTACGATGTGGAGATAGTGGACTATCACCAGTGAGGAAATTGAGATGAGCGTCAACAACAGAATGCGCCCGGTGCATCCGGGCGAGATACTGGGGGAAGAGCTTGAAGAGCTTGGCATGTCGGCCAGTGCGATGGCCGTCGCCTTGGGGGTCCCAACCAATCGGATCACCGCAATCCTGAAAGGGCAGCGCGGGATAACCGCCGACACCGCCCTGCGCTTGTCTCGCTACTTTGGCACGAGTGCCCAGCTATGGTTGAACCTTCAGAAGTCCTTTGAGCTGCGCGCGGCTGAGATTAGGTCTGGCAGGGCAATTGCGGAACGCGTGCAACCCCGATAGGCGGCACACCTACGCCAATTCGCCAAAGCGGGCTGTGAAGCAGGCGGCCACGTATGAGGAGAACGGCCTGCCCGGCTGCGTGAACTCAATCGCCAGTTCCACAACTGGCCATGCCTATACGTGCACTTGCATCCGCGGCAATGCGGTATAATGTAGGTGGATCCCACACCTCATCACTCAGGAGCTTCACATGAAGATTCTCGTTACCCTGGACGGCTCCACCTTCTCGGAAGCCATTGTGCCCGCTGCGGCTCAGCTTGCGGAGGCCACCGACTCGGAAGTGCACCTGCTGAGCGTGGTCGAGGACCCAGGCATTCGCCGCTCGTGGGTCGAGGCAATAGCGCTGGGTGAGGCCGGCACGGGCGAGTTCATGCTTCCTCCCACGGCCATGCCGCGCTACCCGGACGCCCGCCGCGGCGCAAATATGAGCACGGAGACGCTGGAGGAGGCCATCCACTCCGCCAGGCAGTACCTGGCCGAGGTGGCCCTGCGCTTCCCTGCCGGCGCAAAGTCCATCGCGGTGCCCGGCAACGACCCGGTCGCGGCCATCGCCGAATACGCCTCTGAGAACGGCATCGACCTGATCGCAATGTCCACCCACGGGCGCTCGGGCATCGGCCGTTGGGTCTACGGCAGCAACGCCGACAAGCTCCTCCAGTCCACCGCCTACCCCATTCTGCTCGTGCGACCACGGAACGGCGACGCGCCATCGCAGGGCGGCGTGAACATCGACACGCTGATCGTTCCGCTGGACGGCTCGCAGCTTGCCGAGGAGGCGCTGGCCTACGCCGAAGGCATCGCCTCGCAGATGTCGCTCAAGCTCTCGCTCATACGCATAGTCACCACGCCCGCCATCGCCTACCCGGGCACGGAGACCTACGCCTACGATCCCAGGCTCTTCACCGACCTGGAGAACGACGCCACTGCCTACCTGCGGGACAAGCAGGCGCAGCTGGAATCGAGGGGGCTGGAGGTCGCATCCACAGTCAGAGCCGGCTACCCGGCCGCCCACATAATCGACTTTGCGGAGGACAGCGCGGGCAGCGTCATCGTGATGTCCACGCACGGGCGCGGCGGCCTCGGCAGGTGGATTATGGGCAGCGTTGCCGACCGCGTGCTTCGAGCGGCCTACCGCCCTATCCTGCTGATTCGCTCCGGCTAGGGTCGTGACCGGCAATCAGGCGCTTGAAGACCTCAACCGCAGGGTAGTCGACTGCCTCCTGTGCCCGCGGCTCGTGGAGCACAGGGAGCGCACCGCCCGAGAGAAGCGCGCCATGTACCGCGACGACGACTATTGGGGCAGGCCGCTTCCGTCGTTCGGCGACCCGCAGGCCCGCGTGCTGATAGTCGGCCTTGCGCCCGCGGCGCACGGCGGGAACCGCACGGGGCGCATGTTCACCGGCGACAGCAGCGGCGACTGGCTCTTCGAGACGCTCCACAAGTTCGGATTCGCAAGCTCACCAACCTCGCGGCGCCGCGACGACGGGCTGACCTTGATGGACGCCTACATCACCGCGGCCGTGCGCTGCGCGCCGCCGGACAACAAGCCCACGACCGAGGAGAAGGCCACGTGCCGCTCATATCTCACGGGCGAGCTGTCGCTGCTGGCGGACGTGCGTGTGGTGGTGGCCCTGGGCAGGATCGCGTTCGACGGCTACCTGGCTGCACGGCGGGAGATGGGCCGCGTGGCAGCCAGGCCTGCGCCGCGGTTCGGCCACGGGACCGTGCACGCGCTGCCGAATGGCGTGACGCTGGTGTCGTCGTACCACCCCAGCCGTCAGAACACCAACACCGGCACACTGACGCGCCGGATGTTCGAGGATGTGTTTGCCAGAGTGCGGCAGCTGCTGGATGGCTAGCCGTACAGGGTGTCGGTCTTCGCCGCCATGATGAAGTCGTTGCGGTGGAGCCCGCGAATCTTGTGGGTCCACCACGTGACCGTCACCCTGCCCCACTCCGTCACGATCCGCGGATGGTGGCCCTCCTCCTCGGCGGCCTCACCCACGCTGTGGCTGAAGGCAAGGGCATCGGCGAAGTTGGGGAAGCTGAAGGTGCGATTCAGGCGCTGCATCGAGTCCTCCTCCAGCAGATCCCAGTCGGCAACCTGTGGATGCAGCTCAGCGACCTCCTCGTCGGTGACCAGCGGCGAGTCCCTGCGGCACGCCACGCACTTTTCGCGATTGAGCATCGTCATGTTCGACCTCCTCTGCCTCTGCGATTCGACCGCCCCCAGGCCAACTCCCTTAGCGTGGGCCCAGAGCCCCGTAGACCCCTGCCTACGCAGGGGTGGTCAATCTTGCGGTTCCCTCAGCCGCCGCAGCAGGTTCGCCATCTCGATTGCGGACAGCGCCGCATCGTAGCCGCGGTTGCCGGCATCGCCGCCGGCCCTCGCCAGCGCCTGCCCCTCCGTGTAGGTCGTCTGGATGCCGAACGCCATCGGCACGCCTGTCTCCCTCGACGTCTCCGCAACGCCCCTAGCCGCCTCAGCGGCCACATAGTCGAAGTGAGCGGTCTCGCCCTTGATGACGGCGCCGAGGCATATCAGCGCGTCCCACTGGCCGCTGCGGGCCAACTCGGCGGCCGCAAGTGGCACCTCGAACGAGCCGGGCACCCAGATCACAGCCAGGTCGTCCTCCCGCAGTCCGTGGGCCAAGAGAGCCTCGCACGCGCCATCAACCAGCCTGGACGTGACGAACCTGTTGAAGCGAGCCACCACCACGCCGATCCGCAGGCCCTGCGCGTCCAGCCCGCCGGCGATTCGAAGTCCGGGGCCGCCCTCGTCCTCCTCGTAGGAAGGGCCCTTCAACTCCTGGCCTCCCCCATTCCCAGCAGGTGGCCAAGCTTCTGGTGCTTGGTCTCCATGTACCGCTCGTTTTCGGGCGTAGGAGGCACGACTATGGGAACACGCTCCACCAGCCTGATGCCGTATGCCTCCAGCCCTATCACCTTCTTGGGGTTGTTGGTGAGCAATCGCATGTTCCTCACACCCAGATCGACCAGTATCTGCGCACCTATGCCGTAGTGGCGGAGGTCCGGCCCAAAGCCCAGGCTGGCATTGGCCTCCACGGTGTCAAGCCCGGTGTCCTGAAGGGCATAGGCCTTGATCTTGTTGTGAAGCCCAATGCCGCGGCCCTCTTGCCTCATGTACAGGAAGACGCCCTTGCCCTCCTCTGCAATGAGGCGCAACGCCAGCCCCACCTGCGCGCCGCAGTCGCACCGCTTGCTGCCGAACACGTCTCCGGTCAGGCACTCGCTGTGCACCCTCACCAGCACCGGGTCGTCAGGGCCAACCTCACCCAGGACCAGCGCCAGGTGCTCTGCCGTGTCGACCTCGCTGCTGAAGGCAACCGCGGTGAACTCACCGAAACCGGTGGGGAGCCTGGCCTCCGCGACGCGCTGCACCATGTTCTCGTGCATCCGCCGGTATGCGATGATCTGGGCCACGCTGATTATCAGCAGGCCGTGGGTCTCGGCGAATACTTCCAGGTCCGGCATCCGGGCCATGGTGCCGTCATCCTTCAGGATCTCGCAGAGGACGGCCGCGGGGTATAGGCCGGCCAGCCTGGCAAGGTCGATGGAGCCTTCCGTCTGGCCCGCCCTCACTAGCACTCCGCCTTCCTGGTATCGCAGCGGAAAGAGATGGCCGGGCCTCGCCAGGTCCTCAGGCCTCGTGTCAGGGTCCAGCATGGCGCGGATTGTGACGGCCCTGTCGAACGCCGAGACGCCCGTGGTGGTCCCGTGAGTGGCGTCGACCGAGACTGTGAAGGCCGTGGTGAAGCGGGAGGTGTTGTCCGATACCATCATCGGCAGCCCAAGCTCCTGCAGACGCTGCGCTGTGAGCGGAATGCACACCAGCCCTCGGCCGTGCGTGACCATGAAGTTTACGGACTCCGGCGTCGCCATCTCAGCGGCGACTATGAGGTCGCCCTCGTTCTCCCGGTCCTCATCGTCGACCAGGATCACGGGCTTGCCGTCACGATAGTCCTGAATCGCCTCTTCAATCGTAGCCAGTGCCATGTTGCGCCCTCCGCGGGGGACGGATGCTCGGATCGCTACGCGGAAGGCCTTTGCTGCATCCTGGGCAGCAACAGCCTCTCCACGTACTTTGCCAGGATGTCCACCTCCAGGTTCACCGGATCGCCCGGCGCCAGGTGGCCCAGGTTGGTGTGCTTCAATGTATATTCTACCACAGAGACCAGGAACGACTCTTCGTCGCACTCCACCACCGTGAGGCTCACACCGTCCACGGCGATGAACCCCTTCTCCACCACGTACCGCGCCAGCCGCTGCGGCATGCTGAACCGCATCAGCACCGCCTCACCTTCCGGCTGCGCGTCCACCAGCGATCCGGTGGCGTCCACGTGCCCCTGCGTGATGTGCCCTCCCAGCGGGGTGTTGAGCGTGAGCGCGGGTTCCAGGTTGACCGGGTCGCCCGGCTTCAGCGAGCCCAGGTTCGTGCGCCTGAGCGTCTCCGGCATCGTGTCAACGGAGAACCAACCGTCGCCCCTGGCCGTGACCGTGAGACAAGCGCCGTTGACGGAAACGCTGTCACCGTCGCGCAGCGCCGCCAGCGTGGTCTCGGCCTCAACCCTCATGCCGGAGCCGTCCCGCTCCCGCAGCCTGCCGACCTCCTGCACTATGCCCGTGAACATCAGCGCTACCTCACGTATCCCGTAATCATCACGTCTTCGCCAATCAGCTCAGTCTTGGAGCGCGTGAGACGTAAGGCTGTGGCCATTGCATCAGCTCCGGCGCCGGCCACAGGTGTTGGAGCGTCACGCCCCCCGATTACGACTGGTGAGACGAAAGCCACCACCTTATCGACCAGGCCTAGGTCGAACATCGAACCCAGCAGCACGCCTCCTCCCTCCACCAGCAGGCTTGTCACACCCCTGTCGCCCAGGGCCTGCATCAGCGCCTCTAAGTCCACGAGTCCGTTCCCCGCGGGCAGTTGTGCAATATCCGCAACAGCCTCCCCCATGGCAGCCGCCCTCTCGGCGGCCGCACTGGGCGTTGCGAGGAACACCCGGCCGGGCTCACGCAGGAGCTGCGCGTCCGGCGGCAGCAATGCAGCGCCCTCGACTACTACCCGCAGCGGCTGCCTCGGCAGATTGCACCCCGTTTCGTCGCGGGCGGTTAGTCGTGGATCGTCAGCCAGGACGGTGCCTATGCCTACTATCACCGCGTCAGACTGGCGCCTCAGTTCCCCGGCGCGGCGTCTCGCCTCCTCTGAGCTGATCCAGCGAGAGTCGCCCGATGAGGTCGCTATCTTGCCATCCAGGCTCATTGCAAACTTGGCAGTAACGAACGGCCTGCCCGTCTCCACGTGCCTGGTGTACGCTTCCACCACCTGCCGGGCCTCGTCGCCGCACTCATTTAGGTGTACGTTCAGGCCCGCGCCTTCCAGTTCAGTCACGCCCTTGCCGTTCACCAGGGGATTGGGGTCGAGCGTGGCCACGTGAACGTCGGTGATTCCTGCTTTGATGATGTCGCGCGTGCACGGGGGAGTCTTGCCGAAGTGGCAGCAGGGCTCCAGTGTGGTGTAAAGGTGCCCACCGTGGGCAAGCTCGCCAGCCTGCCGCAGCGCCATGATCTCCGCGTGCGCCTGGCCCGCCGGAAGCGTGTGACCCTCACCCACCACCTGCCCGTCCTTCACCACGACCGCGCCCACGGGCGGGTTGGGACTCGACAGTCCTAGGGCCTCACGCGAGAGCTCCAAGGCGCGCTGCATGTAGCCCATGCGCCCTATCCGCTAGGGTTGAAGTCCCTGTGAATCCTGCTCGCGGTGGGCTCCATCTGCCCCTGGTACTTGCTTCCCAAAGCCGGCGAGCCGTATGGATTGTCCGCTTCCGAGGTCAGCCGCAGGAAGGAGATTTGGCCTATCTTCATGGCGTAGTAGAGGGTGATGGGTAGGTTGGCCACGTTGCTCAGCTCCAGCGTCAGGTGGCCTGACCAGCCGGGGTCGACGTAGCCGGCCGTGGAGTGGATGAGCAACCCCAGCCTGCCGAGCGAGCTCTTGCCCTCCAGCCGCGCCACGATGTCCACTGGGAGCGTCACCGCCTCAAGGGTGCTGCCCAGAACGAACTCGCCGGGGTGCAGGATGAAGGGGCCCTCCTCCGGTATCTCCTCCACCTCCGTAAGGTCCGGCATGTCCCGTCGCACGTCTATGTACGGCTGGCGCGTGTTGCGGAACACCAGCAGCCTCCGGTCCAGGTGCAGGTCAACGCTTGCGGGCTGAATGCAGGAGGGATCGAGGGGGTCGATGACGATCCTGCCCCCGTCCAGCTCCTCCCTGATTGTGCGATCGCTGAGTACCATGCGCTCCTCTCGAGGTCGGTGTGGACGGCGAAACGACGGGAGAATTCTAGCAGTCCACCAGGGGTATCGCAATCCGACGGCGAGCGATTAGTGAATTCTCCCCATTTGCATTATAATTCCCTAATCCGGCCTTAATCCAGACGCGCTGCCACTACGTATATGTATGTGGAGCGGCGGCACTCGACCAAGAGGGGACGCCGTGGAATACCACCTTCTGGAGGACTTAGAGCTGACTTCTCTGGTCGCATCTGGGGACCAGCAGGCCCTTGCGGCCCTTTACGACCGTCACGCCTCCAGGGTCTTCTCCCTGGCTCTCTCGCTCCTGGGGAACTACAGTGACGCCGAGGAGGTTACGCAGGACGTAATCATGTCTGTCTGGCAGAACAGCGGCTCTTACGACCCACTGAAAGCCCGCTTCGCCACCTGGATTACGCGCATTGCGCACAATCGCGCCGTGGACGAGCTCAGGAGAAGGCGCAAGCGAGCCGACGAGTCCCGCCTTGAAGACCATGAGATCGCGCGACCGGACACCACGGAGTCCGGCATCGAATACGAGACGGTCCGCAGCGCACTCTTCGATCTGCCGGAGGAGCAGCGCAGGGTGGTGTACCTGGGCTTCTTCCAGGGATACACGCACACGGAGATAGCAAGGATGCTGGACAGGCCGCTGGGCACCGTGAAGACCCAGATGAGGTCAGCCCTCAGACTGCTTAGAGATCGGGTCACCGCATCGGCGGAGGAAGTGCTATGAAGTGCGAAGAGGCGGGCGAGCTTATTCACGCATATCTGCTGGGCGCTCTCGACGAGGACGAGAGGCGCAGACTGGAGGGCCATATCCGCGGCTGTCCCGACTGCCTCGCTCTCTACTACGAGGAGAGCCCGTCCATGGAGATGCTGGTCAGCGTGGGCGACCCTGTGCCCGCTCCGCCGGGCCTGAAGAGGCGCATCATGGAGTTGGTCAACGCCGGCGCGCGCCCATCGACGCGACCGGGCTTGATAGGCGGGCCGATGACCCTGCTGAGGAGCGCCCTGCAGCAGCCCGTTGCCGCATCCGCCATGGCCGTCGTGTCGGTCTCGCTTGTGCTTCTCAGCGCGGGCGCATTCCTGCTGTGGCAGGAGGTGAACGAGTTGAGGGACGAGGACCACCGCCTCTCCACCGACCTGCAGGAGCAACTGGACCAGATTCAGGAGGAGAACCAGAGGCTCGCCGAGACGCTCCTGAACCAGCTCGACCTTGCCTACCTGGCCTCGATGGAAGGCGTCTCCACCGTCATGTTGGAGAGCGGCGAGTCCGCCCCCAAGTCAACCGGTATGCTCATGCTCAGCCCGAACGCAACCTGGGGCGTGCTGCTGACGGTGGGCCTTGAAACACTGCCCAGGGACAAGGCCTACCAGCTCTGGCTCATGTCGAACAACGGGCGTACGAGCGCGGGCACCTTCAACGTGGACAGCGCGGGCTACGGCCAGCTGATGGTGCAGGGACTGGGCGACCTGCGGGACTTCGAGAACGTCGAGGTGTCCATCGAGCCGGCGGAAGGCAGCCCCGAGGCCTCCGGTGACAACGTGCTGAAGGGGCCGATGGTCACCGACGCCTCTCAGTAAGCACGAGACTGGCCGTCCTTGTCCGCTCATCCCCGTATCAAGTACGGGGCAAGCTCTGAGCTTGTCGAAGGGTCTGAGCGAGCCGTCCTTGTCCGCTCATCCTGAGCCCCGTCGAAGGATGTGAGCGGACGGCCTCAGCGCATTCGTGCCCGCTCAAATGGTTCGACAGGCTCACCACGAGCGGGCTGACTGGCTGGCCGGCTACGACCTAAAGGCCATTACCCCATCCGCAGCGCAGCTTTCGTGTGCCGCAGCCCCTCTGATATACTGCCCGCAGGTGGCACATGTCGATCCGAATTCGAAGCATAGCCTGCGGCGCAGCGCTGCTCATTCTGCTGACCTTCTTCACTGCGGCCTGCGGGGAGGCCGAGCCCACAGCCACACCCACGCCCAGCCCTACGCCACCCCCGACCGCGGAGGACATCCTGGCCGACTCCGGGGAGAGCATGGCCGCCCTGGACTCCTTCAACTTCCGCCTGAGCCATGAGAACGGAGGCACACCCCTGGCCATCGGGCTGGTGGTTTCGGACGTGGAGGGCGACGTGGTCAAGCCGGACGGCCTGAGGGTCTCCCTCGGAGCGACCTTCAGCGGCTTCTACGTGGAAATGCAGCTGGTAGCTCTTGAGGGCGTGACCTACATGACCGACCCGGTCACTCAGGCGTGGGAGATCCAGGATGCCGGAGTGAACCCGCTGGCATTCTTCGACCCCGCGACAGGCATTGACTCCATCATGAGCGACCTGGCTGAGCCATCGCTTCAGGGGCAGGAGACGCTGGAGGGCGTCACCACGCATCACATCAGCGGGAAGCTGCCGTCCGATTCTCTTGTGCCACTGCTGAGCACCGTCACCCCCGACCTTACGGTGGACACGGAGGTCTGGATAGGCACCGATGACTCCTACCTGCGGAAGGTGGTCTTCCGAGGCGTGGCCGTCTCAGGCGACGCAGAGAACATCGTGCGCACCATCACGCTGTCCAGCTTCAACCAGGCCTCCGAGATTGAAGCGCCCGAGCTGAACTGAGGCGCACGGGCCCGGCACCTACCACGTGGCGTGGAAATGGTTCAGCGGCCCGTGGCCGGCCCCCACGGGAAAGGCATTCCTGATGGCCTCCGTGACGTACTCCTTGGCCCGTACCACGGCGTCCTCCACGCCCATGCCCTGCGCAAGACCTGCGGTGATCGCGGACGCGAAGGTACACCCCGTTCCGTGTGTGCTGGTGGTCTCCAAACGCGGCGCGGAGAGCTCGCGGAACTGCCGGCCGTCGTAGAAGACGTCTATTGCGTCGCCCTGCAGGTGGCCTCCCTTGACCACCACGCTCCTCGCGCCCATGTCCACGATGTCGCGGGCGGCGCGTCGCGCGTCCTCGAGCGACTCCACACTGCGGCCGACCAGCACCGAGGCCTCCGGCAGGTTGGGCGTGACCACCGCCGCGAGCGGCACCAGAAGGCCTCGCAACGCCTCCACTGCCTCCTCCTGCAGCAGCCGGTCGCCGCCCTTGGCCACCATCACCGGGTCAACCACCAGATTCTCGATGGCGTGCTCACCAACCTTCTCAGCCACCGTGCGTATGATGCCGGAGTTGGCCAGCATTCCGGTCTTTACCGCGTCAGCGCCTATGTCGGACATCACGGCGTCGATCTGCGCGGCGACCATGTCCGGCGGCAGCTCCTGCACGGCCGTGACGCCCAGCGTGTTTTGAGCGGTGATGGCGGTGAGGGCAGACGAGCCGTACACGCCCAGAGAAGCAAACGTCTTCAGGTCAGCCTGAATGCCCGCGCCGCCGCCGGAGTCGGAGCCTGCGATGGTCATGGCCTTCTTCATTGTGACTCTCCTGTGGCTGTTCTCGGCATCTCGGAGACAAAACCTCTTCCCCCTTGATGGGGGAAGATTGAGATGGGGGTGAACTGCGGGTGGTCAGTCAGCCCCCATCCTGTCCTTGGCGGATCTGTAGCAAGCCATAGCCGTTGGCAAGTCGACGCCCTCCCGAGCGGGATCCAAGGTCTTGGAGTGATCCATGATCTGGGTCCAATTCGGAAAGTAGCTGGTGGACGCGTGGTAGCCAACTATCCAGTCGATGACGTCCAGCTCCAGCTGGCTGGCCGTCTCCTCCTGAATCCTCTCCTCGTGGGTGGGCCTGAGCCAGCCAATCTGTCGCCGGGCGTCAGCTCGAAGCTTCAGCAGGTACAATCCCAACAGTGCTACTGCTCCGATGGGGATCAAGATCCACTCTAGCATCGTGCGCCTCGCTAAATTGCTCTCGAGAGAACGCCCTACGGCTGAAACTCGGACGTAAACGCGTCCGCAGCGTCCACGTCCTCCCCAAGCAGGCCCTCAGACTTCATCCAGGCCGCAAGGCTCTCCCACCGCTCCGCGGTTTGTTGGCCGAATGTCACGCCCTCCTCCTGCCACAGCGGGGCAAGCAGGCCGATGCCCTGCGACTCCAGGTCACCATCGATTTCGGGGTTGGCCTGAACGAGGATGTCCACGGCCGCCTGCGGATCGGCGATGGCGTCCGCGTAACCCCTAGCCGTAGCACGGAGGAATCGCTCAGCCACGTCCGGGGCGTCGGCAAGGTAGCTCTCACCGGCCACGAGCACTAGCTCGTAGAAGTCGGGCACGCCCCATTCCTCCATTCGCAGAACGCTCACCGGGTATCCCTGCTTCTCCATCGCAATCGACTCGTGCGTCCAGTATGCCCCCACTATGGCGTCCACCTTCTTCCCGATCAGCGAGGGCGACAGCTCGTAGCCCACGTTCACCAGGGTCACGTCATCGGCGGTGGCTCCGTCGTGCTGGAGCATCGACAGGAAGAGCGCCTCTTCGAATGGTATCCCGGTCACGCCCACGCTCTTGCCCACCAGGTCAGAGGGACGTTCGATGCCGGACTCCTCCAGCACCATGATGGAGTTCAGCGGATGCTGCACCATGGCGGCGATGGACTTCACCGGTACGCCTTCGCCCCTTGCCAGCAGCACCTCAGCCTGGTAGCTCACGCCGAAGTCGTCGCGGCCCGCGCCCACGGTCTTGAGCACGTCCTCCGGGTTGGCCGGCACCACGATATCGACGTCAAGTCCCTCCTCATCGTAGTAGCCGCGCTCCTGCGCTACGTAGAAGCCGGCGTGGTTGGAGTTGGGGAACCAGTCCAGCGCCAGGCTCACGCTCACGACCTCGGGCGTTGGCGTCGCGGTCGGCTCAGGATCCTCGCAGGCGGCCGCAAGAATGACGACCATGACCGACAATGCTGCCATGAACAGGGACATTCCAAGTTTGGTTCTCAACGCTCTACCTCCGTACAGAACTGTCTCCCAGCGCCTCGTCGCGGCGCCCCCTGTTGTGCCAAGGCACGGCGTATCGCTCCGTCAGCACCACCAGCAGGAACAGCGATACGCCCATGACGGACAAGATGAACATGGAAGCGAACACCCTGTCAGTCAGAAACTGCGGAGCGGAACGGGTCATCAGGTAGCCGAGACCCGCGCTGGCGCCCACCCACTCGCCCACGACGGCGCCTATCACGCTTAGCGCAGTGGCCACTCGCAGGCCCGAGAAGAGGAAGGGCAGGCACGATGGCGCCTGCACCTTCGCGAAGAGCTGCCACCTGTTTGCGCCCAAGGTGCGCATCATCCTGAGCAGGTCAGGGTCCGCCGACTTGAGGCCGTCCACGGTGTTGACAACTATGGGGAAGAACGAGAGCAGAATCACGACGATCACCTTGGGCCAGATGCCGTAGCCTATCCAGATCAGAAGCAGCGGCGCGATGACTATGACCGGCACTGTCTGCGAGGCGATGACGAACGGGTAGACGGCGCGCTCGACCAAGCGGGAGTAGGCGATGACGCCTGCGATAGCCACGCCAATCACCACCGCCAGTGCGAATCCCAGCAATACCTCGCCGAGCGTGACCCACGTGTGCCTGAGCAGCAGGTCACGGCTTGCCAGCAGCTCAGCGCCGATGGCGGAGGGCGGTGGCAGTAGCCATCGCTCCACGTCGAGCAGGCGCACGGCCGCCTCCCACGCGGCTACCGCCCCTGCAATGACGAGGGCCGGCAGCCCCCACTGTAGCACGACCGAAACGCGGCCGCCGGAATGTTCGCGCATGGCAACTGTCGTGTCGCCGCTCACTGCCGTTCCTCCGTCCGAGGGACTGCGGTGGCCGCCGCTCCTCCGGCGCCCGCGGGAGCTTCATCCTCACGCAGCGCGGCAAGCGCCTGCGCCTTGATCTCCACGAACGCCGGCTCCGTCACCATCTCGTACCGGCGCGGGCGAGGCAGGTCAATCGTGAATTCAACCCTCACGCTGCCGGGTCGCGGCGTGAGCACGTATACCCTGTCCGAGAGAAGTACCGCCTCCTCCACGTCGTGGGTCACCAGCACCACGGTCTTGCTCCAGGACTCCCACAGCCCCAGCAGCCACTCCTGCATGCCGGCCCTGGTCAGCGCGTCAAGTGCGCCGAACGGCTCGTCCAGCAGCATGACGTCCTGATCGGTGAGTACGGTGCGCAGGAAGGCGACCCGCTGGCGCATACCGCCCGATAGATGCGCAGGGTAGCTCTTCTCGAATCCCTCCAGACCGAATGGCCCCATCAGCGCTATTGCCGAGCTTCGTGCCTGAGACCGGGACTTCCCCATGAGCTCAGGTCCCAGCAGCGCATTGTCCAGCACGCTGCGCCAGGGGAGGAGCAGGTCCTTCTGGAGCATGTAGCCGACGGTACCAAGGCGCCGCGAGACCTGTCGCCCATCCACGAGGATGCGGCCCTGCGAAGGCTCCTCCAGTCCGGCGATGAGGTTGAGCAGGGTGCTCTTGCCGCATCCGCTAGGACCGATGATGCTCACAAACTCGCCATCGCAAACGCGCAGGTCAACGCCGCGCAGTACGGGAAGCGGTTCTCCGCCCAGGAAGAAGTCATGCCCAACGCCGTCCAGCTCAATCTTGAGAGGAGACGCGGCATCGACAGGTCTGCGCTCCTGGCCGTTGGTCATCCCATAGATGGCCGACCAGAAAAGGAACGGCCGCCCCCATCAGGCAGGCGACCAATCGAGAACAAGCTATGGTCCGGCACTCTCCCTCCGCTGGCATTACCCAGATCAGGTGCTCAGGGTCGCCCCGATGTGTCGGGGCCTCTCAGCCTGGCTCACCAAGCTCCCCTCAGGCCCTATGCTGTTGTGACTCGCGCGTGAGTATAGCGCGGGCGGCGGAGGGAGTCAACGGCGCAGGCCGCCTCCTCCCACAACGTACGGACGGGACAATTGCAATGCAACACCTCGGCTGATTGCAACATCAGAGATAAAGAGCTAGTCCACCAGCCTCCGCAGGAACTCCCCAAAGGCCGGGCCGGTGTCCTCCCGCCTAAGCGCCATCTCAATGGACGCCCTCAGCAGCCCCATGGGATTGCCCACGTCGTAGCGGGTGCCTTGGAAGCGGAGCGCGTAGATGTCCTGGTCATTCAGCAGAATGGCAAGGCCATCGGTGAGCTGGAGCTCACCAATGGCGCCCTCCTTCACCTCGGCTAGGGCGTCGAAGATCTGCGGCGTGAGCACGTACCGGCCAACGATGCCCAGGTTGGACGGAGCGTCCTCCAGGGCCGGCTTCTCCACCGTGCCCCTGACTCGGTAGACGCCGTCCGCGACCAGCTCCGGGTCTATCACGCCGTAGCTCTGAATCGCTGGGCCGTCCACCTCCTCCACGGCTATAACGGAGGCCCCGTATAGGTCGAACACCTCCAGCAGCTGGGCCAGCGCGCCCGGCTCAGCGGCGATGATGTCGTCCGGGAGGATCACGGCGAACGGCTCGCCGCCCACGGTCCTTGCCGCGCACGCCACCGCGTGGCCCAGTCCCAGCTGCTCCGCCTGGCGCACGTACGTCATCTGCGCCAGCTCGGACGGACGCCTCACCTGTGCGAGGCGGTCGTTGTCGCCGCGGGCGGACAGCAGCCCTTCCAGGTCGGCGTTCTTGTCGAAGTAGTCGGCAATGGCCTCCTTGCCACGTGCGGTCACCACAATGACCTCCTCGATACCCGCAGCGGCGGCCTCCTCCACCACGTACTGCATGGCCGCCCGGTCCACCAGTGGCATCAGCTCCTTGGGCACCGCCTTGGTGACCGGCAGAAATCGAGTGCCCAGTCCGGCGGCGGGAATCACGGCCTTTCTCACCTTCATGGCTTCACCTCATTGCTGGCCCGCTGCGAAGCGGCTGCGGATATGGCCTCTCCAAGGTCCACGTCGCCGGTGTACAGCGCTCTGCCTATGATCACGCCCTCCACGCCCAGGGATGCAAGGCGTTCCACGTGCTCCGGCGAGGATACGCCCCCTGAAACAACCAGCGAGGCGTCGCAGCCCCTCGCTATCTCCTCGATGGCTCCGAAGTTGGGCGAGGTCAGCGTCCCGTCCCGCGAGATGTCTGTGTAGACGAACCGCCGCACTCCCAGTGCGGCCATGCTTCGAATGAGGTCCAGCGCTGAGATTCCGGTGGTCTCACGCCACCCCCAGGTTGCCGCCATGCCGTTCCTTGCGTCCACTCCCACCACCACCGCCTCCGCACCAAACCTGCTGCACGCCTGCTCCACCAGGGCAGGGTCTTCGACCGCGCTTGTGCCCAGTACGAATCGCTGCACACCCATGTCCAGGACTCGCGCGGCGGAGTCCAGGCTGCGTATGCCTCCTCCGGTCTGAATGGGCACGCTCACCGCCTCGCAGATGCGTCGAAGCGCTTCCAGGTTGGCCGGAACGCCGGTGGCGGCGCCGTCCAGGTCGACTACGTGCAGCCGGGGAGCGCCCAGTTCCTGCCACTTCAGTGCCACGCTCGTGGGATCGTCCGAGAAGACCGTCTCCCTGTCGTAGTCACCTTGGTAGAGACGGACGCACCTCCCGTCGCGAAGGTCGATTGCGGGTATGACCTCCACACTACGCCTCCACCATGGACTTGATGAAGCTCTCGTACAGGCGCAGACCAAGGGCGCCGCTCTTCTCCGGGTGGAACTGGGTTGCCACCATGTTGTCCCTGGCCATCACGCTGCAGAACCGCAGGCCGTAGTCGGTGGTCCCCAGCACAAGTGACTCGTCTTCCGGGGCGGCGTAGTAGCTGTGCACGAAGTAGAAGTAGGAGCCGCTCTCAACTCCTCGGAAGACCGGGTGTTCCTCGACGAGATCGACCCGGTTCCAACCCATGTGCGGGCGCTTCACCTGCTCCGGCAGCAGGCGCACGCGGCCGGGCGCCACTCCAAGGCACGGCGACGGGCCCTCTTCGGACGTCTCCAGCAATAGCTGAAGGCCCAGGCATACGCCGAAGAAGGGTATCCCACGACCGATCACCTCTCGCAGCGGCTCAACCAGGCCTCCGGCGTGCAGCGCAGTCATTGCCGACTCCGATGCACCCTGGCCTGGGAAGATCACCGCGTCGGCGTCCTTGACGTCGTCCGGGTTGCCCGTCACGCTGGGCGCGTATCCCAGCTTCTCGATTGCCTTGGCCACGCTTCGCAGGTTTCCGGCGCCGTAGTCAACAATGACGATCCTTCCCTGCGTCATTCCGAGTTCCTCCCCAGGAAGTCCAGAATGATGCCCTGCGCACGAGGGCCGGTGTCGCCGGTGAGCATGTCCGTGCCGTGCGCAGCCCCATCAAGGAAGTGCAGCTCCTTTGGGTCATCGGTTCCCTGGTCAAGGAGAGATGCGCTTCGGGCGTAGAAGCCGTCATCCCTGGCTGCAATGAACAGCTTGGGCGCGGATATGCTGCGCAACTCGCCCCTGGCGTCCAGGTTCTCAATCAGAGGCGGCGCGGAAAGCGTTACCACGCCGGCCACGTCGGGGCGTGGGGCAACCTTCAGCGATGCTGTGCCTCCCATGCTCGCGCCGACCAGGAACACCTTCGACGCTCCCCGGCCTCGAAGGATCTCCATCGCGGCAACCACGTCCTTGTCCAGGCTGTCTATGTCAACCTCCCCCTGGGAGTCTCGGAAGCCCCGAAAGTCGAAGGCCAATACGTGATAGCCCCTGTCCCTCAGCACGCGGGCGAACGGCCACCAGCTCTCCTGGTCGGCCGGTCTCATGTGGCTCAGCACCACGCCGACCTGACCTGAGCCGAAGACGTGTCCGGACAGCTGCACTCCGTCCTCCGTATCGAATGTGACCTTCTCCGCGCCTCCGCCGGGGCTGGGATTGGCGCTGCACCCGGCCGCCATCAGCGCGAGGGCCAGTGCGAGTACCGGCACGCCAACCCATCTCGCAGGCGAGAGCCTAGGCGGGTAGTTTACTGTCATCATTGCGGGCCATGACAAGTCTCACGTCGTCCCTGCCGAAAGAGGCGGCTTCGCGTTCGCCCGGCGGGACTAAATGCTCCATTTGCTCAGTGTGCCGGAACGCCGCGAAAGTCGCCGTCCGGCGGTTGCTCCATGCGCGGATTATAGCACACGAGCAAACGGTGACCGGCCTCGAAGATGCCCGCAAATTGCGCTCAACAGCCGACCCGCGCAGGTTGACCGCGCCGATACCACCGCTTAGAATTGGGGCTGAAATCGGCGGCTGCCCGCCGGATCAGGCGCCAATGCTGGGGCAACGGTGAAGTGGGGAGCGAATGGAAGAGAACCTGGAGCATTACCTGGAGACCCTGGCCGACGATGAGCGGTCGCTGAGAAACGCTGACCTCATGCGGCTGTCCAATCTGACGGCCGAGGACCTGCGACTGGTGAACTCCGTATGGCGTGACATAGACGCCGAGCGGCGGCGGGACGTGCTGGTACGACTGATCGATCTATCCGAAGAGAACCTTGAGGCGGACTTCAACGATCTCTTCAAGCACTGCCTGAGCGACGATAGCGCGGAGGTCAAGGCCAAGGCAATCGAGGGCCTGTGGGAGTGCGACGACCGTACGCTGGTGGCGCCGCTGACCACACTACTCGCCCAGGACCCATCGGAGGAGGTGCGAGCTGCTGCGGCCGCTGCTCTCGGAAAGTTCGCCGTTCTGTCGCAGACGGGCAAAATGCTCCAGAAGGATGGAGACCGCATAAAGCAGGGTCTCATGAACGCCGTTCTGGACGGCGACGAGAGCCTTTCGGTGAGGCGCAGGGCCATGGAGGCGGTGGCGCCCTTCAACACCGATGACGTGCAGAAGGTCATCCAGGACGCCTACAAGAGCTCCGTGAAGGGGATGCGTTGCAGCGCCGTCTACGCAATGGGCAAGAGCTGCGATTCGCGCTGGCTGCCCGTCATCCTGTCGGAGCTTCAGAACTCGGACGCGGCGATGAGATTTGAGGCCTCCAACGCCTGTGGTGAGCTTGGCGAGGAGCCGGCAGTGCCGCACCTCATCCCTCTCTTCGAGGATGACGACCACGAGACGCAGATATCCGCCATAACCGCCGTGGGGAACATCGGGGGCAGCCTGGCCCGGAAGGCCCTGCTGCGCTGCATCAAGTCCGCTGACGACCTGGCAGCCGAGGCGGCTCAGGAGGCGCTGGACAACCTGGACGCCGGAGAGCGCACCTTCGCCACGGACCCCTATCCGCCCCGTTCGGCTCGCTGAAACGCCATGCGCGCCGCTCCGAGCAGGGGCGCGTCGTCTCCCAGGACAGTCGCGGTGACGTTCACCTTGTCCCGGAGGTTGGCCATCGTGTGTCGGCGCGTCGCGGCCAGCAGCGCCTCAGCGTAAGCGTCGAAGCTGCGACTCACACCGCCTCCCAGGACGATCAGGTCCGGGTCAAAGATGTGCATCAGGTTCGCCAGCCCCAGCCCCAGGTTTTCCACGAACTTCCGCATGATGTCCACGGCAAGCGGATCGCCCCTGATGGAGGCCTCCACCACCAGCGCCGAGGTAACTTGGGACGGGTCGCCGCCCGCCATCTCAAGCAGCAGTTCACCCTCGCCGCGAGCCAGACCCTCCCGCGCGAACCTGGCCATCGAAGTGCCGGACGCCAGCGACTCCAGGCAGCCGCGGGCCCCACATGAGCAGAGGGGGCCGTTCCTGTCTATCACCATGTGGCCCAGCTCGGCGGCATAGCCCCGCGCGCCCAGCAGAGGCTCGCCGTCCGCAATGACGCCACCGCCGATGCCGGTGCTCACGGTCAGGTAGACCATGTTGTCCAGGCCCCGACCCGCGCCGTACGCGTGCTCACCGACGGCTCCGAGGGTGGCGTCGTTGGCGGCCCACACCGGCAGGCCGAACCTTGGCGTCAGCTCCGCGCCGGGTGAGAAGCCGTCCCACCCCGGCAGGTTTGGAGGTGCGTAGAGCGTGCCCGTCACCGGATCGACCGGGCCGGCCAGAGACGCCCCGATACCCACCAGTCGTCGCTCGCCAGTGCGCGTCAGGAGCACCTCGATTATGGACGCTATCCGCTCCAGAGCCTCGTGGGAGCCTGCGAGGGCCTGCGTCTGGCCCCCCTCCCTCTGCACGATGTTCCCGGCGCGGTCGACTAAGGCGACACGGGTGCGAGTGCCTCCCACGTCCATGGCGATGCACAGGTCGTCCATGCCGGTCATTTGCTCCTCCTTGGCGCATCACGCCTCGGTGTGGGGCGCCGCGCCCGGCAGTCGCACCGCGTTGCGACGACTCGCGCCGGCAGCCGGCTGCGGGCCATTATGCGCTTGTCCACAAACTCAAACAAGGCCGCACTCCTGCTTTCGAACGCCTCTATGTTATTATAGAAGCAGTCTACACGCACGCAGGATGAGCACAGGAGCGGGCATGACATCCACCGAAAAGGCAAGGACTCTGGGTGAGCTGAGAGACAGCGGCTACCGCGTCGTCAGCGTCAGGGAGGAGATGAGGCGCAACCTCATCCGCAAGATCACGGCGGGCGAGGAGCTGTTTCCTGGCATCGTCGGATACGAGGACACAGTCATACCGGAGGTGGAGAACGCCATTCTAGCCGGTCAGGACGTCATCCTGCTGGGCGAGCGCGGGCAGGCCAAGTCCAGGCTCATCCGCGCGCTCACGGGGCTGCTGGACGACGCAATTCCATCCGTGGAAGGCTGCGAGATCAACTGCGACCCCTTTTCTCCCATCTGCAAGGCGTGCGACGACATGCTGATCGAGAAGGGCGACAACCTGCCCATCTCATGGCTGCCGCGTGAGGACCGCTACGCGGAGAAGCTGGCCACGCCGGACATCGCAGTCGCCGACCTCATAGGCGAGGTTGACCCCATCAAGGTGGCGGAGGGCCGCTACCTCTCCGACGAGCTTACCATCCACTACGGCCTCATCCCGCGCACAAATCGCGGCATCTTCTCCATCAACGAGCTGCCGGACCTGGCGGAGCGCATTCAGGTCGGCCTCTTCAACCTGATGGAGGAGAAGGACGTGCAGATCAAGGGCTATCGCATCCGGCTGCCCCTGGACGTCTACCTGGTGGCCAGCGCCAACCCGGAGGACTACACCAACCGCGGTCGCATCATCACGCCTCTGAAAGACCGCTACGGCGCGCAGATACGCACGCACTATCCGCGGCGGTCTGAGGAGGAGATCCGGATCATGGAGCAGGAGGCCTCCTCCTTCTCAGACGTGGAGGACAGGCTGCTGGTGCCGCGCTACATGAAGGAGATCACGGCGGAGATCACCAGCCTTGCGCGCCGCAGCCCGGAGATCAACCAGCGCTCCGGCGTGAGCGTCAGGGTGTCCATCGCCAACTACGAGAGCCTGGTCAGCAACGCCTACCGCCGCAGCCTGCGCCAGCACGAGGAGATGGTGGTGCCCCGCATCAGCGACCTCGCTGCCATCATACCCTCCACGATGGGCAAGATTGAGCTGGAGACGATGGAGGACGGACGCGAGGGCCGCGTTCTGGAGGACCTCACCAAGAGGGCGGTGCTCAACGTGTTCGCGCGGTACCTGGACGTGGACGAGCTGGAGGACATCGTGCTGGGATTCGAGGAAGGGCTGGTGGTGGAGACGGGCGGCGACAGGCCGTCGTCGGAGTACGTGACGCTTCTCGCGGAGATCGAGGGATTCGACGAGCCACTTCGACGGCTGGGCGTCGACAACAGGCACGCGCTGGTGGCGTCCGGCATGGAGTTCATACTGGAGGGGCTGCACCTGAAGCGGCGGCTCAACAAGGACCGCGTGGGCGGGCGCTACCGCTACCGCGGGTGATGTGGATTACTACAACACCGCAAGGAGAGGAACCATGACGGACAACCACGTGGAGAACGTGATCATAATCGGCTCAGGGCCTGCCGGCGACACCGCAGCGCTCTACGCCGCACGGGCCGACCTGCGGCCGCTGATCATCGACGGGGCAACGCCAGGCGGTCAACTCACCATCACCACGGACGTGGAGAACTACCCCGGCTTCCCGGAGAGCATCATGGGGCCCGACCTCATGTTCAAGTTCAGGGAGCAGGCCGAGCGGTTCGGCACCCGCTACGTCACCGGCAGCGTGTCCGCGGTCGACTTCTCAAGCCGGCCCTTCCGGCTGGAGGTCGACGAGGAGGACAGCTACTACGCGAAGACCGTCATCATATCGTCGGGCGCCACTGCCAGGCTGCTGGGCGTGCCGGGCGAGGCGGAGCTGATGGGTCGCGGCGTGTCCGCCTGTGCCACCTGCGATGGCTTCTTCTTCCGCGACAAGGAGCTCATCGTGGTCGGCGGCGGCGACACGGCAATGGAGGAGTCCAACTTCCTCACCAAGTTCGCCTCCAAGGTCCACGTCGTGCACCGGCGCGACCAGCTACGCGCCTCCAAGATCATGCAGGAGCGCTCCTTCAACAACCCCAAGATCGACTTCATCTGGGACACTGTGCTGGAGGAGATCTACGGCGTCGACGAAGGCGAGGTGAAGTCCGTCCTGCTTCGCAACGTGAAGACTGGGGAAGAGGTGAAGCGCCCCATCGACGGCGTGTTCATGGCCATAGGCCACAAGCCCAACACGGAGCCGTTTGTGGGCAAGCTGGACATCAACGAGAACGGCTACATCGTCACCCACGACGGCACCAAGACCAGCGTGCCCGGCGTGTTCGCCAGCGGCGACGTGCAGGACTGGATCTACCGGCAGGCGGTGACCGCCGCAGGCACGGGCTGCATGGCGGCGATGGACGCAGAGCACTTCCTGACGGCAAACGGGGAGCTCTAGGCGCCGCGCGCGGGCCCCGCCGATATAGGGCAAATTTGCGCAACTACGCTGCGGATTGGCAGAAAGGATGCCAACTGTCATTCTGAACGGAGCGTAGCGGAGTGAAGAATCGCAAGCGGTCGCAAACAAGGCCACAACACTCTAATGCGAGAGTCCTGGATTCTTCGCTGCGCTCAGAATGACCTTGCAGTAGGTGCGTCTCCATAATCTTCGCGAGGTTTCCGTAGAGGTGGCTCCACATTGAACGCTCAGCCGGTCACAACGCTCGGCACACTGCCGATGGGCCGCTCGTTGCACTCGCTGCCGCATCCGGCGCAGCTTATGCCGGCGTTCCTCGACATGCCGTTCCCGGTCCTCTTGGACGGCGCCATGCCCGGCGCGCCCGGCAGCCGGTTCTCGTATCTGTCGGCGGACCCGTTTCTCGTCGTGCGGAGCCGCGGGAATCGCGTATCGCTGCTGCGAAACGGCGTTCTCGAGGAGACCGAGGGCGACCCGTGGACAGTGATGAAGGAGTTTCTGCAAGACTATCGCGTCGAGCGACGGCCCGGCCTGCCCCCGTTCCAGGGCGGCGTCATCGGCTACTGGGGCTACGATCTGGGCCGCCACCTGGAGCGATTGCCATCGCAATCGGAGGACGATCTCTGCCTGCCTGAGCTGTACCTGTGCTTCTACGACTGGGTGTTGGCGCACGACGGAGACACAGGCACCTCATACCTCATCTCCACCGGCCTGCCCGACGGCTCGGAGCGACGAGCGGAGGAGCGCGAGGCAGAGATTGTGGACAGGCTTGCCGCTGCGCCCGCCGCAGAGCACGCGGACGCAGCTGCCTACTGCCCCGCGGAGCTGCGTTCCAACTTCTCGCGCGAGTCGTATATGGCCGTCGTCGAGAGAGTGAAGGCATACCTCGCCGCAGGCGACGCCTACCAGGTGAACCTGTCGCAGCGGTTCCAGTCGCCCTATGCGGGCGAGTCGTGGCCGCTGTACCTTCGCCTTCGCGAGGCCAACCCAGCGCCATTCGCCGCGTACCTGGGATTCCCGGAGATGCAGGTGCTGAGCGCGTCGCCGGAAGAGTTCCTTCGGCTGGACGGCGGCCGGGTGAGAGTGCGGCCCATCAAGGGCACGCGGCCCGTGGGAGCATCGGACGAAGAGACGGCTGCGCTGGCCGCGGAGCTGCTGGCCAGCGAGAAGGAGCGCGCCGAGAACGTCATGATCGTGGACCTGATACGCAACGACATCGGTCGCGTCTGCCGCATCGGGTCGGTGGAGGTGCCAAGCCTGTTTGCCGTGGAGCAGCACCCGACGGTGCTGCACCTAGTGTCCACCGTGACAGGTGAGCTGCGAGAGGGCGCGGACGCCACCGACCTGCTGCGAGCGTGCTTCCCAGGCGGCTCGGTGACAGGCGCTCCCAAGGTGCGCGCCATGGAGATCATCGAGGAGCTGGAGCCGGTGCGCCGCGGCGTCTACTGCGGGGCCATAGGCTACGTCTCCTTCAGCGGAGACATGGGCACGAGCATCGCCATTCGCACGCTGGTGCTCGCGGGCGGTCAGGCGTACCTGCAGGCGGGCGGCGGCATTGTTGCCGACTCGGAGCCTGCGGCCGAGTACGATGAGACGCTGCACAAGGCGAAGGGACTCCGCATGGCGCTGGAGCGCAATGCCTGACGCAGACGCGCTCATGTACGTGAATGGCGAGTTCGTGACCGAGGCCGAGGCAACGATCTCCCCGCTCGATCGCGGCTTCACGCTCGCGGATGGCCTGTTCGAGACAATGGTTGCTGCGGGCACCAGGGTGTTCCGCATCGACGACCACCTGGAGCGGATGCGCCGCGGCGCCGACCTGCTCCAGCTGCACATGCCGGACGCGGAATTCCTTGAGGCGCTCCTCGAAGAGTGCCTGAGGCGCAGAGGCTTGCCTCTGTCGGTGGTGAGGCTCACGCTGAGCCGTGGCGTGGACGTCGATCGCGGGCTGAATGCGCCCGCCGCGCTGGACCCCAGCGTGGTCGTTCGAGTCACGCCGTGGCCCGGACCGCCATCGTCGCTGCCTCCGGGCCGGACGCTCGTTACCTCGACAGTAGCCCGCAACGATCGCTCGCCCCTTTCGAGCGTAAAATCGCTGTCGTACGTGGACGGCGTCGTGGCGCGGCTGGAGGCGCAGCGCGCCGGCGCAGACGATGCGCTGATGTGCAACACACGCGGCCTCGTGACGGGCGCAACCTCCAGCAACATATTCGCGGTGATGGGCGGTGTGCTGGTGACGCCGCCCGTGGAGGACGGCGCGCTACCCGGCATATCGAGGCTCACGCTGCTTGAGGAGGCGGAACGCCTGGGCATAGCCTGCGAGGAGCGATCGCTTACGACCCAGGACGTGGCCGGTGCAGAAGAGGCGCTGCTATCGAACGTGGTGCAGGGGCCAGTGGCGGTTGCGTCGGTGGACGGATTGCGGCTGCGTTCGGGCGCGCCGGGCCCGTTGACGCAACAGTTGTGTGATGCGTACTGGTCGCGCGTGCGGCGGGAGGTGGGGGGATAGGGGGGCGGAGGCGTCTAGCTACGCCTGCGGGACGGCCGGCGCAGTCAGCATGCCCTCGAGTATGTTCTGCAGCGCCATCGTATGGCTGCAAAAGCCGCGGATAGCGAAGAAGTCGCAGGTGCACTTGAAGATTCCGTCGCGGTACTCCAGTCGGTGATCGTCGTTCTCGCCCTTAAAGTCGGCCACAAAGCTCTGGAAGGTTACCCGGCCCTTCTCCTCCGCGTACCTCTTGGCCTTCTCTATCTTGCCGATCACGCTTGAGTACATAGATGCTCTCCTTTGGCGGCGCAGACTTCACCTCAATTCTATGCCCCAGCGCCTTCAGGGTCAATCTCTGGCGCAGGCAATCCTGCGCGAGCATATCGAAGAGCAGCTACACCTGCCGAGCCGACCTGTGCTATAATTCACGATACTTCCAGTCGATTGCGTAAGGAGGCAGCCGAGCGACCGTCATGGCCACACTCTACGTAGCATCAGACAGGCCGCGAGCGGGCAGGACCGCCCTGTGCGTCACCCTGACCCAGCGCCTTCGACAGGACGGCCGGCAGGTGGCCGTGTTCAAGCCGTTCCACTCACCTGCGAACGGCAGCGACAGCGACCCCGACGCCGCGATCCTCACGGCCGCTGCGGGCGCGACTGCGCCGGGCGCAGCGTGGCCGATACCCGTGAGCCAGGACGCGACGCCGGACGTGGCCCGCGCAATGACAGCGTTCGGTGAGGCAACCGCCGGCGCCGACGTTGCCATCGTTGAGGGGCTGAGCGGCTTCGAGGGCGCCACCGGCGAGGCTTCCGCTCGCCTAGCCAGCGAGATGGACGCCACCGTGATCGCGGTAATCGCATATCGCGAAGGCATCGGTCTGGAGGTGGCCAGGGCCGCCAGGCAGCTCTTCGGCGATAGGTTGGCCGGCGTCGTCATCAACGGCGTCACAAGGTACAAGTCCCGCGAGGCCAGCGAGCAGCTTGCGCCGCGATTCCAGGCGGCCAACGCGAGGGTGCTGGCCGCCATCCCGGAGGACAGGAGGCTGCTGGGCGTCACGGCGGGCCAGATCGCCGAACACCTGGGTGGCACCTTCCTCGACTGGGAGGAGAAGCGCGACAACTTCGTGGAGCACTACCTAATCGGAGGCATGGTGCTGGACTGGGGAGTGCTGTACTTCCAGCGGTTCGAAAACAAGGCCGTCATCGTCAGGGGAAACCGCCCGGACCTCCAGATGGCTGCGCTAAGGACGCCAACCAGTTGCATTGTGCTAACGGGCGGGCATCCCCCCATCCAGTACGTGAGCTACGAGGCGGGCGAAGAGGAAGTCCCCCTGATCCAGGTGGAGACGGACACGCTTGAGACCGCCGCCGCGCTGGAGTCGCTACAGGAGCGGACGCAGTTCGACCATCCGCTGAAGCACGCTCAGTTCCGCGATCTGATGTCTCGCCACGCCGACTGGGACGCGCTGCTCGGCGCGCTGGCCGGCTAGGAACGCCTACGGAGCGGGCGGAGTCGCCGCCGCATCGCCGCTCTGGCTGCCCACCCAGACCTCGCCGCCCTGGAACACCTCTTTCTTCCAGATGGGCACAATCGTCTTGATGCGGTCGATCATGTACGCGGACGCCTCCAGGGCCTCCTTGCGATGGGGCGAGCCGATGGCCACCACAAGGCTGATCTCGCCGACGTCCACCCTGCCCACGCGATGAGCGATGGCCACGTCCTCGATCGCCCACTGCTCCCTGATCTCGTCCACAATCTGCTGCAGCATGTTCTCGGCCATGGGCTGGTAGGCCTCGTACTCTAGGTGGTCCACGTCCCGGCCCTCGAACAGGTCGCGGGTGGAGCCCAGGAACGTGACCACGGCGCCGTTGGACGGCTTGCGCACAAGCTCGGTGACCTCCCCTGGATCCAAGGGGTCGTGCGTGATGCGTATCATCTCTAACCTCCGCTTACGGGCGGAATGAATGCGACCTCGTCGCCGTCTTGCAGTGCGGCCTCGTCGCTAACGTACTCGGAGTTGACGGCTATGAGCACCGGGGCGTCCGCCGGCAGCGATGGGTACTCGCTCCGAAGGCGCTCGAGCAGCTGCGCGGGCGAAGTGCCGTCCGGCAGCTCCACCTCCGTGTGGGACACGCCGGCCCGCTCTCGATACATGGCGAAGAAGCGCACCGCAACCCTCAAGCCGAGACCTCCAAGCCGCTCATCGATGCCAGTATACAACCCGGCACGGCGGGTGGGGAAGGGCGGGGAGAGATGGATCAGGGCTGCATGACCACCTCTTTATGCACCGAATTGGCCTCTGTATTTGACGTACGTTATTGCCATCTATGAGTGCCTTTCCGAACGTAATCTGATACACTGGCAATGCCGAATCGAATAGCAACCCGCTGGCATGTGAACGTATCGGTTGGACGGGCCAGGTACCAGAATTGAGCCCTGAAATATACCCTCAGCTTCCTCTACCCGTCACGGATGAAGGCGATTCCTGGCAGGCCACCAGGCCTGCCAGGGCCGCGCGATCCAAGAAAGCTAACGAATTGGATGGCAGAACGTGGCAGCGATATTCGATTAGCGTTTGGAGTGATATTCGGAAGACCCCAGAGGAACTCCGACTAGGTCATCCAGCGATATTTCCTATGCAACTTGTTATGAGGATAATCGAGTGTTTCACATCGAAAGAGGACACCACTGTCCTAGATCCGTTCTGTGGTATTGGTTCTACGCCAATTGCAGCTGAACTCCTTGGGAAGCATGGAATTGGCATAGACCTCGAATCTCGATTCTGCAGTATTGCACGTGAGAGGCACCCCTCAGTCATCTACGAGTTCGACCCGGACGGCACGCATCAAGGTAAGACCCTCCAAGGTGGAGCACGAATCGCGGACGAGTCCGGCACGAGAACTATTCACTGCGACGACGCGAGAAATCTCCTGAGTCACGTATCCAGAGATTCAATAGATTTGGTGGTCACATCTCCGCCCTATTGGGACATATTGCTCCAAAGCAGGTCCGCGGATCAGAAGGCAATCCGCAACTACGGGCAGTCTGAGCGAGACATAGGCAGAATCCCCGGATATTTGGAATTCTTGGAAGCGCTTACCGATGTCTTCCAACCTACCTATTGCGCGCTTAGGCCAGGGGGATACTGCGTAGTGATCGTTATGGACTTGAGAAAGAAGAATCAATTCTATCCACTGCATGCTGACCTGGCACACCAAATGCAGGAGATTGGCTTCATATATGACGACCTAATCATTTGGGATCGCAGACACGAATACAACAACATGAGGCCGCTCGGACATCCCTATAAGTTCAGAGTCAACAAAGCCCACGAATACGTGTTGATCTTTCAGAAGCCAAGCTAAAGTGATGCAAGCATGAGCTACGAGCTGGACTACATGGATGAGGATGTTGCGTATCTGCTGGGTATGCTTGTTGCACGCGGCGAGGTGATTAGCGGTGAAGGTCTCAATCGCATAATCATTCACTTCCCTAGGGGGCCTCTGTTGGCTCAAGGCATTAATCTCTCGTTCGATACAGATACTGAGATTCGTCTCGGCATTGAGAAGATTCGTGAACGCGTAGCGGAGCTGCTCGGGGGAGACATTCAGACGGTTGTAGGAGATGCCAGCATTGACCTAGTAGTACAGTTCACACGCTCTACCATCGCGTGGCGCGATATTCGAATGCTCCTCAATTACAAGACCAGCTTCCCCTACTTCCGCATACCTGACCTGTTCTTCGAAGATGGCATCCCGATAGATTGGATCAGAGAGTTCGTGAAAGGCTACTCAGACGTGGCCGGGAATCTGCGCCCGGCCAATCGGGACCAAGCAGGGAGGTATCGTGTGAGACTCGACACGTTGAATTACCCCTCGAACTGGGAAACACCCGTCAAGCTATGTTTGCTCCTACAAGACCGTTTGAACGTGCCGGTACCTAGCGTAATCTGGGGCCATCCGAATCTGGGACGAGAATGGCGCGAGCATCAACTCAATGTCTATCCAGAGGACTTTCTAAATGTTGGGTTCTACTTCGGATACAAACAGAAAGTACTTGAGGAACTCGCGCGCCACAACAGTTTGAGATTTGCCATCTCCACTAAAGGCTGTCCTGGTCAGAGGGAGGTGAGAGGAGCCAAGCCCCCGCATGCCGCAGAGGATGACGAGCGGAGATTGCCATCTGAATTGGTAGGCAAGCATTTCAACGGCTACTGGCAAATCTGCCGCCAATTGGGATGCCCGAGACGCCCTGATCCCCAAGAGCAGCTAACCCTCGACTTTGAGTCTGACGCAGACGATGAGCAGTGAAGTTGCCATGTACGCGCCTGTCGCGGAGTGGTTTCAGGCGTTTTTGAAGGGAAGATTGCCGAGGACTCTTGTTGAGGTTCACGACACCCATGCCATGCCTCTCAATGGCTACATAAGACGGCTCGGCCTATTTGATTACTTTGACTCAGATTTGTGGGAGACGTTCGATATACGCGTAGACGTCACCGCCTTCCTTTCGGGAAGAATCAAAGGCGTGGCATTTGTAGAGTGCAAGACTACCGCCATCTCTCTGAGCCATATTTCGCAGCTGTTGGGCTATTCCAGGGTCGCTTTGCCTCAGTTCTCATATCTCATCTCGAGCAGCGGCATCGGGGGGAATGTCAGATCTATCCTACAGAGCCACGGACGTGTCGACGTCTTGGAGTACGATTGGCCGCGAGGCAGCGAACCAAAAAGGTTAGTGCTTGCCAAATGGGACTCCATGACAAGGAGCCTCGACGCGACAACTATATTCCCTCCAGGTGCATAGACTTGAAGTCATACCGCCTCTCGGCGGCACTTCAGGGCCAGCGCGAAAGGCAGTCGCCCCTCAAGACACCCTATCAATCGTTACGCCGGGGAGATACAGCCTCACGTCCGCGCTGAAGCCGGAGGCCTGCTCGAAGTGCGGGAACAGGAACTCCAGACTGCTCCGCTCCCCGCTCACGCTGCGGCCGGAGGCGCCGCCGTAGTACCTGCCCGCCAAATCGACCAGGGCCGGGTCCAGCTCGCGGGAGCCTTGCGTGTCGCAGTAGGAAACCTCGACGAAGTGAGTCAAGTCGTGCGATCCTCGAATGTCAGCTGCGAGCGGGTTACCATAGACTGCTGCCGGGAGGCGGTTCGGTTCGCTTCGCCATGCGTCGGTAGAGCGCGTAGAGCAGATGCGGAGCGATCAGGAGTACCCAGAAGGTCAGCACTCCAATCCACCACTCAATCGCAATCCCGGCGACAAACCCGGATGGGAATGCGACCCAGAACCAGTACTTGCCAAAGCTCTTCGGCAGCATGGCGCAATGATACGCTTGGGATGGGCGCTCGGCAAGCGCGCTTTAAGCCCGCGCGTCTATGGCCTCACGGATGAGGTCCGCGACGGCCGACAAGGCCGTGGGGCCGAGGTCGCTGCCATCGCGCAGGCGCACGGACACCGAATCTGACTCAGTTACCCAATCTAGAATGCCAAAGGCGAAGCGGTGAGTGGCAAACCTAGCTGAAAAGCGACCGCTGCCTTGCAGGTTGGTATGATCGAAACACGCAACTTTGGCCCGAGTCAAACGCAGTCTTTGCGAGCAACATAGTACCACCGCCGCGACGCTTGATTTGCTGTGAACTCACGCTTCTGACCCATCCCAGACCAAATAATGGATGACTTACGCGCTGACCCTGATACACCTGGCGGTTTACAGAAAGCCGAACTACATCTCGCGTCTCAAACTGGTCCTGATTGTGATCAACATATAGGTCGTTGCCAGATGCCTCTCGGAGCGCAATTCTTGTTAACGCTTCCGCAACACGGAGAAAGTAACCATAATCCTGCATCGCGTTTGCCCATCTGTCGGGAATGGCCATCTGCCCCCTCCGCGCGCAAATCAGCCCACCTACCATCGCAGCTATTGTGTCTGTGTCAGAACCGAGCATATTTACAGCCCTCACTATTGCCTTCTCGTAATTCCCCCCATGCCGGAGAAATACGCCAATGGCTGCGGCTACTGTTGCTGTTCCCGACCCCTTGGTCTTCGGATCCAGACACCCCATCTCCAGGTACAAATCTCCTAGGGAAGTTTCTAGCTTCGAAGCCTTGGACAGCAGGAACACCATTTCATTCTTGGTCTCCTCAAACAAGATGGCGAATGAACTCCCGGAATGTTGCTGCCACGACCGCATCCATTCTTGTATTGAGTCGGGAAGTGTCTCAAGACTTAGCCCAGTCACATAATCTTCTAGAGCGCCAAGGAACTCTTCGCTGCCTGATGATTCATCTCTGATAAGGGTGTGGAGGGCTTTTGCGTACACCAAGGCGCCTAGAATGGCCCGCGGGTGACCGTGGGTTACGATGGAGTTTTCCCATACAGCGCATGTCAACATAGTCTCGTCTCCTCTGTTGGCAAGTGCCAACGGAGAAACCCTCATCGCTGCGCCGTTTGCGCCAGCATCCATATAGCTGGTTTTCCTGCCTTTGCTCTCAAATGAGAAAAAATTGCTGTTCCAAGCAACCCTCTTTCTCGAGGCAGCCTTGGCGGCACGCGTGACGGTCGCACCAGCACCTCTAGCATAGGCAAGCCAATTCGGGAGTTCACGCTTGGCGAAGTGTTGCCCGTCAAAGGAACCATCTGGTCGTAAGGACCGCGCAGTGCTCAATGTGAGTTGCGTATCGTCCGAATAGTCCCCTGGTTGGATGTAGTCGATGTAGGCGTTGAATCTGCCCCCGGTCAACTTCTCCCAAGGGATAAAGTCTCGAACCTCTTCAGCACCATGAAGTCTCTCGAGTTGAGCCTTAGTCTTGATGAACTCCGTAGGCCAACCTAGGGCATCCGCGACTGCCGAGCCGAGCAAGACTCCCGAGAATCTGTCCCTTAGGTCATCGCAGGGCTCAAACTCATCAATAAGCTGATGACCTTCGTTCCACGCATTGGTCTCCAGCATGGGCCTCACCACCTTCCCTACATTTGCTAATACCTGCCTCTAAACTGGTTGGCACCAACCAACAACCTATAGGACTCAGTAACGGCTCTTCCATCAGGTAAATTGACTCCCCAGAGTTCGTTCAGTGCGTAGTCTTTCGACTGCTCACTGTGAAAGAACATTAGGGGAATAAAGTATGCCAAGTCTATGCTGTGGGGAATCAAGATTTCACCCGGAGCTGGCGAAGGAAAATCGGTTGTTGAGTTTTGGAACATTGAATCGAACACCCTAGCAGTATTGTTGCGGAGGAGGCTAGAAAGTGTAATTTCGTTATGGGAACTCCAGTCTGGTGAGAACAAGGTGCCATCACGCCAAAGGAGGCTTGGTTGAAGTTGAAGCAATACCTTGCTGTCAGAATCGTGTCTAGCCATGCCCCAAGGAGAGGCGAGCGAACAACAGATGTAATCCTTCAACTCTTCATCTTTCCCAGCCGCGCCCCAACTGCTCATGTCATAGGCAATTCCTGCCTGATCCATCTTGGCTCTACTCAACAAACCTCTCTTCGAGAAGATTGACTTCAGGTGATCTACACGACTCAAGTGCCAAAGTCGCTGAATCCGACGCCTCCGAACGATCGATTCAATGGCATCTGCGTCCGCGGAGCGTTCAAATGACCGATCTGCATTCTCCATTCGAGAGTATTGTACAGGAAGCTGTCAATTGACTGGAGTTTCTCCTGACGCAATCCCCAATAGGATGAAATGCCTGAACTAACTCTACTCCTCACGCCCGCGCGTCTATGGCCTCGCGGATGAGGTCCGCCACGGCGGACACTGCCGTGGGGCCGAGGTCGCTGCCGTCTCGCAGGCGCACCGACGCCGTCTCCGCCTCCGCCTCCTTGTCGCCCACCACCAGCATGTACGGCACCTTCTGGAGCTGCGCGTGGCGTATCTTGGCGTTCATCCGCTCCGAGCGGTCGTCCACGTCAACGCGGATGTTGTGCTGCTTGAGCCTCTGCGATACTTCTTGGGCGTAGTCGATGTGCCTGTCTGCGATCGGTATGACGACCGCCTGCACGGGCGCAAGCCACACCGGGAATGCCCCGGCGTAGTGCTCGATCAGCACGCCGAAGAACCGCTCCATCGACCCCAGCAGGGCTCTATGCACCATGTAGGGACGGTGCTCGCGGCCGTCCTCGCCCACGTAGGTCACGTCGAACCGCTCAGGCAGGTTGAAGTCGAACTGGATGGTGGTGCACTGCCACTCGCGGCCCAGTGCGTCCACCATCTTCACGTCGATCTTGGGGCCGTAGAACACGGCGCCGCCCTCGTCCTCCTCGTAGGGTAGACCGCGGGAGCGGATCACGTCTCGCAGAGCCTCCGTCGCCATGTTCCAGTCCTCCAGGGAGCCGGCGAACTTGCCGCCCTCGTTGCGGGTGGACAGATAGACGTTGAACTCCTGGAACCCGAAGGCGTTCAGGAAGAATCGCATGAAGTCGACGCAGCCTTCAAGCTCGTCTCGAACCTGGTCAGGGCGGCAGAAGATGTGGGCGTCGTCCTGGGTGAATCCTCGGACGCGCAGGAGGCCGTGGAGCACACCGGAGCGCTCGTAGCGGTACACGGTGCCCAGCTCGCCCAGTCGGATGGGAAGCTCACGGTAGCTCCTGAGCGAGGTCTTGTATATCTGGATGTGGAACGGGCAGTTCATGGGCTTCACGTAGTAGTCCTGGCCGTCCACGTCCATGGGCGAGTACATGTTCTCGGCGTAGAAGTCCAGGTGGCCGCTGGTTTCCCACAGCGTGGACTTGCCGATGTGAGGCGAATAGACCAGCTCGTAGCCGGCGCGGTAGTGCTCCCGGCGCCAGAAGTCCTCGATGACGCTGCGTATGCGGCCGCCCTTGGGGTGCCAGAACGCCAGCCCAGGCCCGTAGTCCTCGTGGAACGACAGCAGGTCGAGCTCGCGGCCCAGCCTGCGATGATCGCGGCGCTGCGCCTCCTCCAGGCGCGCCAGGTGGTCGTCGAGTGCGTCTGCGGTCTCGAATGCGGTGCCGTAGATGCGCTGCAGCATCGGGCGATGCTCGTCGCCGCGCCAGTATGCGCCGGCCACGTTCAGCAGCCTGTAGGCGCTGATCTTGCCCGTGGACGCCACGTGAGGCCCCTGGCACAGGTCGGCAAACTCACCGTGGCGGTAGATGCTGATAGTCTCATCCTCAGGCAGGTCTTCGATGATCTCCAGCTTGAAGGGCTGCTCCGCGAACATGCGAATGGCGTCCTCGCGGCTCAGCTCCTCGCGCACGAACGGCATGTCGCTGTCGATGGTCTGCCGGATGTGGTCATTGATGGCCTCCAAGTCCTCCGGGGTGAAGGGCCTGGAAACCTGGAAGTCGTAGTAGAAGCCGTCGGCGGTCGGCGGGCCGATGCCCAGCTTGGCGTCCGGGAACAGGCGCGTCACGGCGTCGGCCATGACGTGCGAGGCGGAGTGGCGCATCCGCTCGCGGAGTGCGTCTACCTCTGTATCTGCGTGTGCGTGCTGAATGCTCATGACCGTGAAATACCCTTGGGTAGTCTACAGCCTGCCACATGGGCGGGCAAGTGGCGGCGGGAGGGGCCGAGTAGAGAGTAGCCGTTGGCTCGGTTCGCTTCTCTCGCACCGCTCCCGCTCGAACGCCTGCTATAATCGCGCCGTGGACATCCAATCGCTGCACCCGTGGGACGTCGACCAGCGCACCGCCGCAAGCATACAGCGTGACCTGGCAACCCGCGTCATCGTGCGTGACGAGGTCGCTACCGAGCCACGCTTTGTGGCCGGCGTGGACCTGTCGCCGCCGGACGCATCCGGCGAGGCCACGGCCGCCGCGGTGCTCCTGGAGCTGCCCGCGCTAAGTGTCGTCGAGGTGCGGCTGCACCGGGGCGGGCCCGCGTTCCCGTATGTGCCCGGCCTGCTCTCCTTCCGCGAGGCGCCTCTGGTTCTCGGCGCGCTGGCGATGCTGTCCACAACGCCGGACGCAATACTCGTGGACGGCCACGGCATGGCGCATCCGCGCCGGTTCGGCCTGGCCTGCCACATCGGGCTGCTCACCGAGACTGCCACCATCGGCTGCGCCAAGTCCATCCTCAGCGGCAGGCCGGACGGCAGCCCGGAGCCTGAGCGTGGGTCGCACGTGCCTCTCGTGGACCGCGGCGAGGTGGTGGGCGCGGCCGTTCGAACCCGGACCAACGTAAGCCCCATCTACGTGTCAGTGGGACACCGCACCAGCCTCGAGCGGGCCGTGGAGTTGACTCTCGCCTGCTGCAAGGGTTATCGTATGCCGGAACCCACGCGGCTGGCGCATCTCGCCGCCGCGGGACGCATTGAATCGGTGGGCGCTGGCACATAGGAGCCGCGTCCGGCTCGAACACGAACGACGGAGGAAGACGACCAACCATGCAAGACCTCAGAGGCCGCTTCCAGGAACTCGGCGAGCGCATCTCACACATGATGGTGCGACTTTGACGTACTTGGCAAAGAGACAGAGATAACGAAGCTGGAGGCGGAGGCCTCCAATCCGCAGTTCTGGGACAACCCTCAGTCGGCGCAGGCCTCCATGATACGGCTGGCCGACCTGAAGCAGGTTACACAGACCTGGCAGTCGCTCAGCACCCGCGCCTCGCAGGCACACGACCTACTGGAGCTCGCGCTTGAGGAGGGCGACACCTCCCTGGAGGAGACGCTACTCGGCGAGTTCGAGTCCATCTCGAAGGAGCTGAGCTCACGCGAGTTCACGCTCATCCTGTCCGACGAACACGACCAGCGGGACGCGATACTGGCGATCCACGCGGGCGCCGGGGGCACGGAGTCGCAGGACTGGGCGCAGATGCTGCTGCGGATGTACCTGCGCTGGTCGGAGCGCGAGGGCTACGCAAGCAGTATCATGGACGTGTCGCCGGGGGACGAGGCGGGAATCAAGAGCGCGTACGTCAACGTCGCCGGGCGGTACGCGTATGGCTACCTGAAGGCAGACCGGGGCACGCACCGGCTCGTGCGGCTCTCGCCGTTCGACTCGGCGCACATGCGCCACACGTCGTTCGCGCTGGTGGAGGTGCTGCCGGAGGCGGAGGACCGCGTGGACGTGGACATCAACCAGGATGACCTCCGCATAGACGTGTTCCGGGCCAGCGGCCACGGCGGTCAGGCGGTTCAGAAGAACGCCACGGCAGTGCGTATCACCCATCTGCCTACCGGCATTGTGGTCAGCTGCCAAAACGAGCGGTCACAGTTCCAGAACCGCGAGTACGCCATGAAGGTGCTGCGAGCGCGCCTCATGGAGCTTGAGGTGAAGCGCAGGGCGGAAGAGCAGGCACGGTTGAAGGGCGAGCACGTCTCCGCCGAGTGGGGCAGCCAGATCAGGAGCTACGTGCTGCACCCCTACAGGATGGTCAAGGACCACCGCAGCGGCTACGAGACCTCAGACACGGCCGCCGTGCTCGATGGCGATCTGAACCCGCTCTTAGAGGCGTACCTGCTATCCAGGGTGGGCCGGCAGGAGTAGCGCCCGCGGCCATCTGTCGGTGACCATAGAGAAGCCTTCTTGATGCCTCCGACCTTCCCGCGCAGAGGGGAAAGGGACTCTGGATTGCGGCTTTCGCCGCAACGACGGTCGGGAGGCGGCCGCCAAACCCTCTTCCCCCTTGATGGGGGAAGATTGAGATGGGGGTGAAATGGCTTCTCACCGGTACCGCGGACGCCTGAGCGACACGAACAGCGCGGCCGCAATCAACAGCAGCACCGCGAAGCTGAGGAAAGCAAGCCGGTAGCTGCCCGTGGTCTCGAACACGAAGGCGGCGTAGACAGGCCCCAGCATCGAGCCGACCACCTGCACCATCCCCGACAAGCCCAGTATCGAGCCAAACGACCGCCGCCCGAAGTAGTCGCCCTTGATGGCCGGCATCGTCGCCGCGGAGCAGCCGTAGGAAGGCGCGTAGAGCGCCACGAACAGCCACACCTGCCACAGATTGTTCGCGTAGGCGATGATCAGGCACGAGATGGCAAGTGTGCATACGCTCGCCACGTTTACCGTCTTGGTGCCCAGAATGTCGTTCAGGAAGCCGCCGCCCAGCCTGCCGACTATGCTCACCATGCCCATGCTGCCGAGCACCGCCGCCGCCGTCGCCCGGGAGTGGCCCATGTCCTCCACGAGCGGTATCGCGTGTAGCGTCGCCGCGCCCGTCACCATCAGCCTTATCGCAAAGCCGAACGAGAGAGCCCAGAAGGGTCGAGATTGCAGCGCCTGCCTCACCGTCATGCCGATGTCTTCGTCGAGCGGTTCCGCACGAGCCTGAGCGCTCTCGACGCCGGCCGCGGACTCCGGTTGAGCAGCGCCCTGCAGGTCGCCCGCGGCCGCGGCATCCGATCGGTAGCCCTCGCCGTCCGAGCCACCGGACACATCCTGCGTCCGGGCCCGCCGCGGCTCACGAGGCACGCCGTCCGGCAGCATTCCGTACTGCTCCGGCCTGTGGCGCATCACCAGCGCCGCCGGTATGCCCACCAGCAGCGTTCCGATGCCGGACGCCACGAAGGCCATCCTCCAGCCGAACATGTCGATGAACCAAGCCACCAGTATCACGCCTGCGGCCCCGACGGCCACCGCGGAGCGCAGCAGTCCGAAGGCCGTGCCGCGCCGCCGGATGAACCAGTTGGCCACTGTGGTGTCTATCGCGATCATGGAGCTGAGGCTTCGCCCTACAGTCACCAGCAGTATGAAAATCAGGTAGAACGCGAGCAGAGAGTGAATGAAGGACAGCAGTACCATCCCGATGCTGGTGAGGATTACGCCCAGCAGTATCATGATCCGCGGGCCGAACCTGTCGACCAGGAATCCCTCAATGCCACCCAGGAACCCGGCCTCCAGCCGCGAGAGCGCTATAGCACCCGCGAGCGCCGTGCGTCCCCATCCGAAGTAGTCGATGAGTCGCTTGTAGAAGAGGCTCAGGCCATAACCGCCGGTCATACTGGTGAAGGTCAGCACAAGGAACGCCGCCAAGACGATCCACCAGCCATAGAAGACCTTTGGTCTGTCCTGCTGCATCCTAGCTACCGCGCAGCTCCCTGTGGATGTGCCAGAAGCGGTGCAACGAGGTGAAGACCGTCAGGACGGCGATGACCGCCAGCGCGATTGTCACCTGGCCCAGCAGCAGACCGACGGCCAGGGCCACCACGCGCTCGGGCCGCGTCATGATGCCCACGCGGCAGTCGACGCCGAGGCCCTCGCTTCTTGCGCGAAGGTAGCTGACCATGAAGGAGCCGGCAAGCGAGACGTTGATGAGCACGATCTCCGCGGCGGATACGGGGTCCAGGTAGTACACAAGCAGGCCAAGGAACACCGTCGCCTCCGCCACGCGGTCGACGACGGAGTCCAGCAGTGCGCCTCGCGGAGAGGCCGTGCAGCTTCGCCGCGCCAGTGCGCCGTCGACCATGTCCATCATGCCGGCGAAGATTAGCACCGCGCCGCCGGCAAGAAACATGCCCTGGCTGAGCAGGTAGGCGCACCCCACGCTCACGAGCAGGCCCAGGAACGTGACCCGGTTGGGAGTTAGCCCGACCGCCATCAGCGAGCGCGCAAGCGGCTCTTCAAAGTAGCGCGTAGAGACCGTGCGGGCGCGGCTCCTGTAGTCCTGCCACGTAGGCATAGCGCTCAGGGAAGGATGGAGCCTTCCCTTGGCTCCGCCAAGTCTGTCGACTGGCTGGCGCTCCGCCTCTCCAGCAGGTGGGTGTAGTAGTCGATTATCTGGGCCGTGACCCGCTCCCAGTCGTAGCGGGGGGCCTTCTCCGCGCCGCGTGCGCCCATCTCCTCCCGCAGGGCGGGATCGGCGATCAGGGTCTCGAGCGCGGTCTGCAAGGCCTCCTCGCTCCGCGGCGGCACGAGCAGTCCTTCCTCGCCGTGCGACATCACGGACGAGTAGCCCTCGATGCTGGTGGCAACGATTGGCTTGCCGGACGCCATCGCCTCCAGCAGCACAATGCCGAAGCTCTCCTTGCCCGTGGCAGGCGAGCAGAAGATGTCCGCGGCCTGATAGTAGCGCGGCAGGTCCTCGTAGGACACGCCTCCAACCAGGACCACATCCTCCAGGTTGCGCTCGGCTATGAAACGGAAGACCTCCGGCTCCGGGTTGCCGGGGCCCACCACGATGAGCCGCGTATTGGGGTGCCTCCACTTCAGCTTGCTGTACGCGCCCAGCAGATACTTCAGCCCCTTGCGCTTCTCCAGGCGCCCCACAAACAGGATGTTCAACTTGCCGTCCTGGAAGTCGTTGAGGGGACGTGCCGGAGTGGCGAAGCGGCTGAACTCGATGCCGTTGGGGATGACGCGATAGTCGCCGGGGAAGTGGCGGCTCACCATGCTTAGCGCGGGACTTGAGACGGCTATGCGACCGTCCAGCTTGTCGTGGTATCGCCTGAGTGCGTACTTGCTCACTCGGTAGACCCGGCCGCTGCCGTGGAAGGCGTGGAACGTGCCCACGTTCACGGCTTTAGACAGGCGGAGTATGTACAGCGGAATGACTGGCGCGAGCGGCTCGTGGAGGTGAATGACGTCGAACTGCTCCTCCGCCAGCAGGCGCTTGATGCGAGGCTCAAGCCACACGGACAGGGATATGCGGGCCATGGAGCCGCCTGTTGGGACGGGAACGGAGCGTCCGAGGCGAATGAAGCCCTTGTCCAGGATGGCGGGCGGGCTAGTGAGCGGGGCGATGATCTTGATTTCGTGACCGGCGTCGATCAGGTGGCGGCTCAAGTGGAAGATGTGAGCCATCACGCCGCCGGGGTAAGCGTAGTCGTATGGAGAGACAAGGCCAATCTTCATGTAGCTTGCCCCTTCTTGGCCCCGCGCGAGGCCGGCTGCCGTGCTAGTCGCCGTCTATGAAGCTCTCCACCATCTGGCGCGCCTCGTCGTCTGAGTACTGGATGGGTGGAGACTTCATGAAGTAGGCCGCGGGCCCCTTGAGGGTGCCGCTGATGCCCCGGTCGAGCGCCAGCTTGCAGCACCGGATTGCGTCCACAACCACGCCTGCGGAGTTGGGGCTGTCCCACACCTCCAGCTTCAGCTCCAGGTTTATGGGCACGTCGCCAAAGGTGCGCCCCTCCATGCGGATGTGGCACCACTTCCGGTCCGCCAGCCACGGCACGTAGTCGCTGGGGCCAACGTGTACGTTGTCCGGCCCCAGGTCGTAGTCCAGCTGCGAGGTCACGGCGTTGGTCTTCGATATCTTCTTGGACTCCAGCCTGTCCCTCTCCAGCATGTTGTAGAAGTCGGTGTTGCCGCCGAAGTTGAGCTGGTACGTGCGCTCCAGCTTGATGCCGCGCTCGCGCATCAGCCGGGTGAGAACGCGGTGCGTGATGGTTGCGCCAAGCTGCGACTTGATGTCGTCGCCGATGATGGGCAGGCCCTTCTCCTCGAACCGCCTCTGCCAGTAGTCCTCGCGGCCGATGAAGACCGGGATGCAGTTGATGAAGCCGCAGCCGGCCGCCAGCACCTGCTCCACGTACCACTTGGTGGCCTGCTCGCTGCCCACGGGCAGGTAGTTGATGACTACGTGCGCCTCCCTCTCCTTGAGGATGCCGACTATGTCTGCGGTGGAGCCGGCGTCCTTGACGATGACCTGCTTGAGGTACTTGCCCAGGCCGTCGTGGGTCATTCCGCGCTCCACGGGCACGTTCATGAACGGCACGTCCGCGAACTCCACGGTGTTGTTGGGAGGCGTGAAGATGGCCTGCGATAGGTCCTTGCCCACCTTGTTGCGGTCGATGTCAAAGGCGGCAACGAAGTTGATGTCGGAGATGTGGTAGCCGCCCAGGACGGGGTGCATGAGGCCGGGGATGAAGGCGTCCTCGTCAGCCTCCTGGTACTTGTAGACTCCCTGCACCAGGGAGGAGGCGCAGTTGCCCGCCCCGATTATTGCCACGTTGATCTTGGACACAGCCGTGTACCTCTTGAACCTTAGTCTGCGTGCCCGGCCCATTGCGAGCGTGAGCAACGCGTCAAAGCATCTTAGCAGGTTTCGCACGCTGCAACAACCTGCCGACCCGCGACCCGAGAGGCGTGAAAAATGAGGTTAGCTAGGCACGGATCTACGAGGTTGCAGTTTATCGAAGCTCAATCGAAGATTCGGGCAGAATGGCCATCCACTCAAGGGCCTGCTCGCTATCTGTGTCCAGCAGGATAACCACCGGTACACCGACGTCCACGCTCTCGAAGGGCCCCAAGTCTATGGCGACCGAGCCGCTCACTTGAAGGGTAGCGCTGAATCGAGATTCACCCTCGTAGGCGGCTTCCACAAACGCCACGGTCAGTGCGTTGCCCAGGTCGTCCTCAATGATCCCGCTTAGGAGTGTAGGAGCACCCAGCCTCACGAGTGCCGGCACTCTTTCCTCAACCTCAGGGGCCGCCATGATTGCTTCGACGACCAGATCGGCGATCACTTCGGCATTGTCGCCAGCCCACTGTAGCGCTAAGGGCTTGGGGGAGGGCGTCGCTGTGGGAGCCGGTGTCGGCGTGGAAGTGGGAACCGGCGTAGACGTGGGATCCGCACCAGTGCAAGCGACGAGCACCAGCAACAACGAAAGCGCAAGTACGACGAATCTCATGCGGCATTTTATAGTTTGTCGGCCCGTGTAAGTCAAGAGTTGCGGCGGGCGGTCCGATGGTCTAGAATTCCACGCAAGCAGAGTCGCAGGCGTTCTGAGCGCCTGCGACTCAATTGCCACGGGGAGTATAGGTATGGCGTGCCCTCCCGACGGCTACGACACGGACCCACTCCCAGGATATCCACACCCCCGGCCTCCACGCTCGCGCAGGAAAGGGCGGCGATGGTGGAAGCCGAGACACTTCCGCAGTACCTATCGAGCGTTCCCCTACAGAGGTCGACGGCACATGAGGGGGCGGGCTGGCCTTGATTGGAAGTGGGGCGTGGTGTTCGCAATCGCCCTGGTGGGCGTAACCTGGCTGGCGGCATCGTCGGGGTTCATTCGTGTAGATGTCTTGGAGGAGTTCCTTGCGGGCAACAGTGCCGAAGTGTCGACCGACGCGCCGGCCAGCATCCCCGCCGGCACGGGCGATGCTGAGTGGACCACATCGATGACGGTAGAGCTGCACCGGCTGGTCAATCTGGAGCGCACCAAACATCTAGGCAATGAGCATTTCAACCTAGACTATGACGCTGACCTGGCGGCCATCGCCCAAGCGCACAGCGAGTACATGGGAGTCAATCGGCACTTCTACCACACCGACACCGAGGGCAGGGGCCCCACCGAGAGGGCGTTGGACCACGACTATACCTGCGAGACGTTCTTCAGTGCGGGAGTGGGCGAGAACATTCACCGAGGGAGTCTGTGGTACGAACGGACCGCAGCCGGCGCGCCGGACTACCTCTCAGTGCCCGATCTTGCCGCCAGTATTGTCGAGTCCTGGATGGATAGCAAAGGCCACCGGGAGAACATCCTGAATCACCGCTACAAGTCTCAGGGCTTTGGGATCCACGTCGCCCATCCCGAAAGAGTCTACACGACTCAGAATTTCTGCTGAGGGGCGTAGGGATGCTGGACATCGAGGAGAGGAACGAGGCTAGGCACACTGGCTACCAACCGCTCGTGTTGAGTTCCCCGCAGCCATCCGCAGATTCTTGGCCCGGCGGGGTGCAGATGTAACACGGCTTCATCGGAGCCCGGAGCTTCGCTTGGAACTTATCGAAGAGTTCCTCGATACTCTCTTCGGGCACCCCGCCAAGGTCAATCTTCAACCCCATCTTCAAGCTGAGTTTGACGCCGGGGTCAGAGAATTCCTTCAGGAATACCAGAACGCAGCATCCCTTCAGTCCTTCTAGCGCTTCCTTTGCCTGCATGGGCACACCTCAGAGAGAGTTTCACACGCGTCGACCATAACAGAGCCGCGAGCGGGCCACAACAGCGCAGCCACGATAGGAGGGCTACCATGAGCGATCTACACGACGGCGACGAAGAGGAGAAGCTAAAGCAAGAGAAGCCCGGACAAAGAGTCTGTTTCTGCGGCATTCCCGCCGAAGACGCGAACCGCATGTGTACGGAGCGTGACTGTCCCTTCAAGTCCCCCCGCCGTTGCTGAGTCGGCAGGGGGCAGACCGTCAGTTGGGCAATCCGCATCGACAGCATGGGCATGAATCCGGACTGAGTGCACCCTGACTGGGCTAGTTGGCAAGGGCAGCGATGAATGAGGTGAGTGAATTGTTGGCAAATATGACTCTAAGTCAGGGGGTAATTGCTTTCGGGATCGCGCTTACGCCATGGCCACAGTGGCGGGACTCTGGTCTAAGGACCTGCGATACCTGAGAGCGGTACCCGCGGGCGTCGTACTGATTCTCCTCGGCATGTTCATCATTGACTCAGCCTGACTTCCCCTCCCGCCATAGCCTCATCGTGTCTGAGAGTTCATTTTTCACACCTCTCCGCGACCGCCACTCGCCTTGACACCCCCACAGCCTCCAACTATAATCGCAAGCTGTTGCAGGCGCGCGCGCCCCGGAGACTTACCATGCGATTCAACGTGTCCCAGCTGCTCAAGGAAGGCGTCGGAGCGCGCAGAAGCTATGCCTTCGACGAGACCCTGGAGCCCCTGGCCGAGACCGGCACTACCCGCGTAAAAGGCAGCATGACCGTCATGCGCATCGACAAGGGCGTGTGGGCCAGCGGCTCCATCGAGACCAACGCCTTCAGCGCATGCGCCCGCTGCCTGACGCCCGTGGAGCACCCTGTGCGGTTCCTCGTGGACGAGGAGTTTCTCCCCACCGTGACCATAGACTCCGGGACCCCGCAGGCCGTCAAGAGCTCGCAGGCAGCCAGGGAGGGAATGTTCACGCTGGACTCCCACCACAACCTTGACCTGACCGAGGCCGTCAGGCAGTATGTCATCATCAATCTGCCCATGAAGCCACTCTGCAGGCGGGACTGTGCCGGTCTGTGCGCTTCCTGCGGCCACAACCTCAACGACCACCAGTGCGGCTGCCCAGCCGGCGCGGACGCCCGATGGGGCCCTCTGCTGGACCTGCTGACAGCCAGCGGCAGGGGATGAACGGAGGATAGACATGGGAGCGCTCCCAAAGAAGAAGAGGACCAGATCGCGCATAGGGCACCGGAAGATTGCATACCGCCTGAAGGTGCCGCAGCTCAGCCCTTGCCCGCAGTGCCCCAGCATGCGCAGGCCGCATCGCGTGTGCAGCACGTGCGGCTACTACGACGGCCGAGAGGTCATAGTGAAGGAGGAGGCGGGACAGGCAGCGGGCGGCTAGCCGCCGGCTGACCGACGGGCAAGCGCCCGACCTAGCCCGCAAACGTATGGCCAGCAACACTTCAGCAGCAAGAGTGGCTTTCCTGTTCCCCGGTCAGGGTGCGCAGGCCGTGGGCATGGGCCTCGACCTCTACCGGGAGTCGCCTGCCGCCAAGGCCGTCATCGACGAGGTGGACGAGGCGCTGGGCGCTTCGCTATCGCGCATCATCTTCGAGGGGCCGGAGGACGAGCTCCGGCGCACCGTCAACACGCAGCCGGGGATCATGGCCGTCAGCCTGGCATGCCTGCGTGCGATGGAGGAGACGCTGGGTGAGTCACTGATGCCTTCGCCGTCGCTGGTGGCCGGCCACAGCCTGGGCGAGTACACCGCGCTAGTGGCCGCCGGAGCGCTGAGCGCCGCGGACGGCGTGCGCCTGGTGCGGGAGCGCGGCCGGCTGATGCAGTACGCAGCGGAGATGTCGGAGGGCGCAATGGCCGCCATCCTGAGCATGGAGGACGCCGCCCTGGAGGAGATCTGCCGGGAGACCGACACGGAGATCTCCAACATGAACACGCCGGACCAGACGGTCATCAGCGGGGCCAGGGCCGCCGTCGAGCGGGCTATGGAGCTTGCGAACGAGCGCGGTGCCCGCAGGACGGTTCCGCTGCCGGTGGCTGGAGCCTTCCACTCGCGGCTCATGCAGCCCGCGCAGGAAGGGTTGGACGCCGCGGTCGCAGGCGTCGCTATGAGCGACCCGACCGTTCCCATCGTCGCCAACTGCACCGGCACGCCGATATTCACCGCGGACGAGATTCGCAACGAGCTCACCACCGGCCTGTGCAGCTGCGTGCGGTGGAAGGACTGCGTACAGCACATGCTGCAGTCCGGCATAAACGTCTTCTACGAGATAGGTCCGGGCAGGATACTGACCGGCACGGTCAAGCGCATGGAGCCGGACGCGGAGGTATTCAACGTCGGCGACATGGAGGGCCTGCGGCAGCTTGCGGAGGCTCTCCGAGGCTGAATCGCCCGTTGGCCCGGCGTTACCGGCGGACCGCCTTAACCGGGTTCTTTAACAATCTAGCAGGATCAGCGCGGGGTCGAGAGAGATGGCGGATGACGGGTACGTCCCGGCCAGGCACATGGCGAGGATCGCAGCCTTTCAGGTCCTCTACGAGGTGGACTGCGTGAACCACCCGCTGGACGAGGTGTGCAAGCGTCACCTGGACGGCCTGCGCCTCTCCGGCGAGGCGGCGGCCTTTGCAGAGGGGCTTGTGGACGGCGTGCAGGACAACAGGGCCTACATCGACGGCGTCATCTCCTCGCTGGCGCCTACGTGGCCCGTGTCGCAGCTCTCGATAGTGGACCGCAGCCTGCTCAGGCTGGCCCTGCTTGAGCTGCTGGTCGAGAGGACGACCCCGCCAAAGGTGGTCATCAACGAGACGGTGGAGCTGGCCAAGCAGTACGGCAGCGACGGCTCGCCAAGGTTCATCAACGGGGTACTTGGCTCGGCGGCGGCAATGAGCGAGGCCCTGAACGGCACAAACGAATAGAGACACAACAGCACTCACAGGAGGTTCCGGGTGGCAACAGTTCTAGAGCGAGTACAGAAGATCGTGGCGGAGAGGCTGGGCGTAGACGAGTCGGCAGTGGTGCCGGAGGCGTCGTTTACGGATGACCTCGAGGCCGATTCGCTGGACCTGGTGGACCTCATCCTTGCGTTCCAGGACGAGTTCAGCACGGACGACAACCCCATAGAGATCTCCGACGAGGACGCGGAGTCGCTTCTGACCGTGCAGGACGCCATCACGTACCTCACCGGCCGCGGCGTCGCCGACGAGTAGAGACAGCCAGCCGCGGGCCGCTCACCCTGAGCTTGTGGAAGGGCGTGAGCGGCTAGCCGCGCCTTTGCCCGCTCAAATGGTTCGACGGGCTCACCATGAGCGGTCAGAGAATACCGCTCATCCCTGCATCGGAGTGCGAGGCAGGCTACGAGCTTGTGGAAGGACATGAGCGGTCTGCGCGCGACTGCCCCGCTCAAATGGTTCGACGGGGCTCACCATGAGCGGGGTGCCAGGACGCCGCCCCCGCCCCTCAGTCCCCTACAGCAGCTCCCTGACGGCCTCAGCCACGCCTGCAAGCTCCACGGCGCGGCCTTCCGACTCATCGCGCCGCCTCACCTCCGCGGCGCCCTCGCGCAGGCCGCGAGGGCCAACCACCACTCGCACCGGCAGCCCCAGCAGGTCGGCGTCGTTGAACTTCACACCGGCCGACTCCACGCGGTCGTCGTACAGCGTTTCGAGGCCCGCCTCCACCAGCTGCGCGTACACGTCACCCGCGGCCTGTGAGACCTCCGGGTCGTCCACGTTCAGAGCCGCCAGGTAAACCTGGAATGGGGCGATTGACGCCGGGAACACGATGCCCTTCTCGTCGTTGTTCTGCTCAATGGCGGCAGCAAGCAGACGCCCAACGCCTATCCCGTAGCACCCCATGATGATGGGCTTCTGCGCGCCGTCGCTGTCCAGGTAGGTGGCCTCCAGAGACTCGCTGTAGAACGTCCCCAGCTTGAACACGTGGCCCACCTCGATCGCCCTGTCGGCCTGCAGAGACGAGTCGCACTGCGTGCAGCCGTGGCCGGCCTGAGTCAAGGCGATGTCTGCGATCACGTCCGGCTTGATGTCGCGCGGGTAGCAGGCGTTGCGCACGTGGTAGTCGGGACGGTTGGCGCCCACAACGAAGTTGGCGCCGGTCCGGATGGAGTCGTCGGCGACGGAGCGCATGCCCTCCAACCCGATGGACGATGCGGAGCCTGCCACCAGGCCAGCCGCCTCCACCTCCTCCGGCGATGCAAGGCGCAGCTCCCGGCATCCGAGCAGCCGGCTCAGCTTGATCTCGTTCACCTCCAGGTCGCCGCGTATGGTGACAAACACAACCTCGCCGTCACAGGCATAGAAGACGGCCTTGAGCGTCTTGGAAGCTGGAATGCCAAGATGCACACCCAGGTCCTCGATGGTCTTCATGCCGGGCGTGTGAATCTCCTCCAGCGGCAGCGGCTCCTCAGGCTCCAGAGGCGGCTTCACGCTCTCCGCTCGTTCCGCGTTGGCCGCGTAGTTGCAGCCGTAGCAGTGGATTAGCAGGTCCTCCCCGCTTTCGGCGGGCAGCAGGAACTCGTGGGATTCCTTGCCCCCGATTGCTCCGCTGTCGGCCTCCGCCATCACGGCGTTCAGTCCGCACCGGCGATAGATGTTCCGGTAGGCCTGCACCATGGCGTCGTAGCTGCGGTCCAGCCCCTCCTCGTCGGCGTCGAAGCTGTAGGCGTCCTTCATGTCGAATTCGCGCACGCGGATGAGGCCGGCGCGGGGGCGCGGTTCGTCGCGGAACTTGGTCTGGATCTGGTAGAGGATCTGCGGCAGGTCACGATAGCTGTGGACGTTGGCCTTGACCGTGAGGGTGACCACCTCCTCGTGCGTGGGTGCCATGACCAGCGAGCGCTCACGACGGTCCCGTAGCCCGAAGAGCGTCTGGCCCATCGCCTCCGCACGGCCGGTGGACTCCCACAGCTCCAGAGGATGAAGCGCGGGCATGCGCAGCTCGTGGCTGCCCGCCGCGTCCATCTCCTCCCTGATGATGTTCTCAATCTTGCGGAGGGAGCGCCAGGCGAGCGGCATGTAGGTGTACACGCCGGAGGCCACCTGCCGGATCATGCCGGACTTCAGAAGGAGGCGATGGCTGGAGGTCTCGGCCTCCGCGGGCTCCTCCCGCAGGGTCTTGCCGAAGAAAGCGGTCATTCGCATTGGCTTGCCCCTATCGGAACAGGCCCTTCATGCGGTCGCCGAAGGACTTGGACTTGAACCGCCTCAGCATGCCGGCCCACTCGGCCTCCGCGTCCCCGGAGCGCTTCAGGTCCTTCACGCGCTGCTTCATGATCTCCAGCACGCGCTTCTCCTCGCCGCTGTCCAGCCAGAAGCCGCACTGCTTTGGGCAGAAGTCCAGCTCCAGGTTGAAGGCGCGGTAGTGGAACATCTGCATCCCGCTGTCGCAGGCGGGGCAGCGCAGCTCGCTCACGAAAGAGCGGAACATCAGGGAGCCCTTCAACTCGTCATCGTCCATCGCCCGGTCCTCTAGCTGGTCGAGCTCGTCGTACTCCAGCCACATGCCTTTGCAGGTGGAGCAACGGTCCACCTCGATGTCCTTGAACTTCTCGACTGTCAGTGTGGACGGGCACCTTGGACAGACCAAACTGTTTCTCACAACCTGACCCCCTTCTGCGGAGAGACGCCCAGTATCCGATACTCGGCAGATTATCGCCCGATGGTGCGCTTGTCAATGAATGCGTGGAGGAGCGGCCTCCTACCTTGGCCACCCCACGCCCGCTCGTGGTGAGCCCGTCGAACCATGCGAGCGGGCTCAGGCACGCAACAGCATTCCGCTCATTTCCTTCGACAAGCTCAGGATGAGCGGAATATGAATCCTGGTCGTCGTGAAACCCCACGCCCGCTCGTGGTGAGCCTGTCGAACCATGCGAGCGGGCACGCCTAGCCCAAAGGCGCTACTGCGTAGACGGCCAGTGGCCTGCAACAGGGAAGGCCTCGTCGGCGCCGGGCCAAGGAGGCATGGTGACGATCACAAACCTGAGTGGGCGGTCGCCGGTCGCCCTGAACTGGAAGTGAGCGCCAACAGGGATCGACAGGCTCACGCCCGGGGCCACGTCCACGACCCGCTCCTCGTCGCCGAGTCTCCTCCACACCTGCCCGGCGCCCTCAAGAAAGTACCAGACCTCCTCGACCGTCCTGTGGGCTACGGGCGATGACACTTCTCCGGGGTTGAGGGTGCAGTGCACCATGCTCCCCCGGCTCGTCACCGATAGCAGCCGGATCTCCGAGCCGTCGGGCGCAAGAACGTCCCGGTCATTCGGAAGCTCCTTGTAATCCAGTTCCTGATTCATGACGGTTGGCCTGCTGGTTGGAATGATCATACCACGCTACGCGCCCGCCACGTTATAATGCGAGGCACAGTTACCGCACGCAAACATCATGAAGTACCGCAGCGTTGCAGACACCGGAATCGAGGTCTCCGCAGTGGGCCTCGACTTGTGGTCGCTCGTCGGGCCGGAGGCGGCTTGGCGCGATGAGCGCGAGGCTCTCGCGCTGCTCAGCGAGGCCATCGACCTGGGCGTCACCCTCTTCGACACGGCAGACGTCCACGGCCGCGGCTACGGCGAAGAGCTGCTCGCGCGGGCGCTCGGCAGGGGCCGCAGCCGCTTCGTCGTCTCCACCAAGGCGGGATACGACTTCTACTCAGTCCCGATGCTGGAGCCGGACGCCGCGCCCGCCCAGGACTTCTCCCCTGCGTACATCCGCCGCGCCTGCGAGGAGAGTCTGAGACGCCTGAAAAGCGACTATATCGACGTGTTCCACCTCCACTTTCCGCCCTGGGAGGCGTTGGAGTCGGACGAGCTTATCGAGACGCTGGAGGCGTTGGTGCGGGAGGGCAAGGTGCGCTGCTACGGCGTGGCAGTGGCGTCGGACGCGGAGCGCCTCGACGAAGGTGCGCAGACCGTGCGGGAGCGTCGCATCGCCGCCCTGCAGATCGCTCACAACATCTTGTGGCAGGAGCACGCACGACAACTGGCGCCCGCGGGGCAGCCGGACGCGGCGGCACTCCTGTGCCGCGCTCCTCACGCCTCCGGCCTGCTTGACGGCGCCATTAACGCGAACGCCGCCCAGCCCGACGCGGATGACCGTCTACAGGAAGGCCTGAAGAAGCTACAAATGCTGGACTTCCTGACGCACGAGAGCGACGCTACGCTGGGCCAGGTTGCGCTTCAGTTCGTGTTGTCCGACGTCCGGGCGGCCTCAGCCCTGCCCACCGTCACGAGCCTGAACAGGCTGCGCGAGTTCGCCGCGGCGGCGGACATGCCGGAGCTAGACGCCGCCACGCTATCACGCATCAACGAGCTGTACGAAGCGGGTTTCGACCCGGAGGGGACAGAGCCGGAGCGCGGAGGCTAGCAGCCGTCTCGTGCCCGCAGCCGATTACGTAGACAACCAGGACTATCCGGGCTACGATAACGTTGCAGATCCGAGAGATGGTCTGACCACGGTATGCGTTGCTCACCTCAAGAGAGGGCGCTTCGGCGGTCAGACGCACCGGTAAATTGGAATGTTGCAGAAGGACATGCCGATCTTGCGCTTATGGAACATCTCCTCTGCCAAATTCAGCACTCACGTTATGGCTGTCAGGCCTCTCTGAGTGGAACATTCGAGAATTGAGCAAGATTAGACTGAAATCGTGCCTGAACAGGCTTGACGAGCGAGACTGAGGAATCGTAGATTAGTAGGCTGCCAACTAGGCGGTAGGGAGCGTAGGTGAACTACACACGCAGGCAGGAAAATCGCAAGGAGGCGACATGGAAGAGCTGAAGGCATATTCGGTGAAGCTGCGGAAGATGGTGACCATCAAGGACCCGGAGTTGGTGACCCTCAAGAATGGACGTAAGGCTGTCCGCGGCGTCGCGGAGGAAGACCCATCCAACAAGGTTCTCAGAATCGTGAGTGAGAAGCAGGCGGAAGAGATCCGAGGCATGCTCGGCTGATCGGCGCCTCATCCCACTTCACAGGGGCGGTATTGCAACCTTGCCCCTGCACTTCCAAGACCTCAAGGCCCTTCAGGCGGAGGAGACGCAGGCACTTGACTCCACCCCGACTCGTTGAGCGTGGGACGGTCAAGGCGTGTCTCTGAGGTTTCCCGCGGGGTCTGAAGTGTCGATCGCGCACCAAGTCGGCTCGCTCCAAGGCGAGTTGATTCGGCGTGGCGGTAGCATTGGACGCGAACCCGCTCGACGAAGGGGCGCAGGCCGTGCGCTTCACCCCGCCACGCTATCACGCATCAACGGGCTGTACGAAGCGGAGTTCGGTCCAGCAGCGAATGAGCCGGAGCAGGGCGGCTAGTAGCCGTTCTGAGCCCGCCGCCGCTGAGCGTGGCGCGAGGTGACCTTACGCATCTCCTGCTCCAGCAGCTCGAAGTCCGCCTTGGGCAGGATGTGGAGATTGCCCTGGAACGCCAGGGGCCACATCTCCGGGGGCCACCTGCGCACGTACTCCATCCGCGGGCCAATTTCCCTGGCATCCAAGAACTGCTCGTCTGCCAGGGCCACCTCTGCCCGTATGCTCACGCGCCACGGGAAGTCATCCGCTTTGCCGTCGCTCTTCCAGATGACCTCGTGGTCCTCCGAGCACTTTGACGTGACGGTGGCCGTTGCCCCGAAAACCTGCGAGCCGGTGATGTAGTAGACCAGCCTGTCGCCCGGCTCCATGCGCTGCGCCTTGCGTCGCTGGCGGGACATCATGCCCTGCAGCGTGAAGTCCAGCTTGCGCGTGATGCGGAAGTTTTCGAGGGAGCTGGCCACCATCCAGTAGGTCTTGCCTCTAGCCACTGCTCTCTCCCGATGTATCGAATACGGGTTGCACGCCGTGCCGCCATAGTACCACGCAGCGGGCGGCTCGGCAAACGCGGGGCGTGAGTGTGTGGCTTTTCGATTATGGCCAGCGGAGTGATCTCCCCGCTCATGGTGAGCCGGTCGAACCATATGAGCGGGAGGATTTAAGGAGATTTAGTCTCCCCGCTCATTTCCTTCGACGAGCTCAGGACGAGCGGGATCGGGGCCAATGCTAAACTGCCTACTTTCGCAGCAAGAGTCCGAATGAGCAGTCCCGGAAGACAACGGCCCCGGGTGTGGCCGCGGAGTCACCGGGTGAAGCGGTGGGCGCCCATTCACTGATCCCGCACCTACAGGTTGCTGCGGAGCACGGCCACCACCTTGCCCTGGACCTCCAGGTTCTCCGGGTCCACGTAGATGGGGCTCATGGTGGAGTTGGCGGGTTGGAGCCTGACACGATCGCCCTCGTTGTAGAGGCGCTTGAGCGTGACCTCCTTCTCCGTCTGAAGCCACGCCACCACCATGTCGCCGTTCCTCACGGAGTCCACGGGGCGCACGATGACCACGTCGCCGTCGTCCACCAGGGCGTCGATCATGGATGTTCCCTTTACCCGCAGCGCGTAGGCGTCGGCCGGGACCTCGCCCAGGAGGCCCTGCGGCACCTCCAGCTCGTCGATGGCCTCGAAGTCGCTCCACGACTCCTGAGTGGGCACGGGTGTCGGCTCACCTGCGGCGATGTATCCGAGCACCGGCACTCGTCCGCGCCGCCGGCCGCCCACCAGCACCTCGATGCCGCGGGACACCTCGCGGTCGCGGCGGATGTGACCCAACCGCTCCAGTATGCGGAGGTTGTAGTCGACCACGGACGTGGAGCTTATGCTGCACGCCTGCTGAATGTCGCGGATCGTGGGGGGATAGCTGTGCTCCTCATAGAAGGACTGGATGAACTCCAGGATACGCTGCTGCCTTGTGCTGAGACCTTTCTTTGCCAATGGACCACTCCTCAATGAACGCATGTTCGTTGGGAAGATAGCACATGTGATTCAACCTGTCAATGGGCGCTTGTCCCGTGTTGATTTCCCTTGCCCCTTGTGGGCGGCTTGCCTATAATCAGCCGTGGCACGGGAGGGTTGGGGCATCATCTGCGGCTGGGCCGCTAACCGGGGCCGTCGCAGACCGATGGAAAGGCAGGCACAGATGAACGAGACAGGCGCTCAGCCCCCGGGGACATATCAGGCCCTGGACAGCGTCGTCGAGCGGCTGCTGGCCCCCGGCGGCTGCCCCTGGGACCGGCAGCAGACCCACCAATCGCTCAAGCGCTACCTCCTGGAGGAGTGCTACGAGCTGATGGAAGCCATCGACGCCGGCGACCCCAAGGACATGCTGGAGGAGCTGGGCGATCTTCTGGCACAGGTTGTCTTCCACATACGGCTGGCGGAGGAGGCCGGGACGTTCACCGCCGAGGACGTTTTCGGCGCAGTAGTGGACAAGCTGGAGCGCAGGCACCCCCACGTTTTCGGCGACGATCAGGCCGACACGCCGGAACAGGTGAAGGCCAGGTGGGAGGAGATCAAGCGTCAGGAGCGCGGCGAGTCCGCTTCCAGGCTGGGGCAGGTGCCGGACTACCTGCCCGCGCTCGCGCAGGCGCAACTGATCCAGGACCGGGCTGCGCTAGCCGCCTTCGACTGGGACCGCGCGGACGACGTGCTAGAGAAGGTGGAAGAGGAGGTGCGCGAGCTGGGCGAAGCCACAACCGACGATGAGCGTGAGGCCGAGATGGGCGACGTGCTGTTCTCGCTGGTGAACTCGGGCCGGTGGCTTGGGATACGTATGGAGGACTCGCTGCGAGGCGCCAACCGACGCTTCACTCGTCGGTTCGTGCACATGGAGCGCCTCTGCGCGGAGCGCGGAGTAGACTTCGCAGGCCTGACCATGGAGGAGAAGGAAGCTCTGTGGCAGGAAGCCAAGAGGAGCGTGGGCTAGCCCCGCTTCATCAATCGAAGAAAGGCAGGAAGTTGCCATGCGGTACAACGTAGCTCTACTACCGGGGGACGGAGTAGGACCGGAGGTCATCGCAGAGGGTGTGAAGGTCCTCCGGCGCGTGGAGCAGGTCACGGACGCGTCGTTCAACCTGGAGACCGAACTCGTCGGGGGCATCGCCATTGACGAGGTGGGCAACCCACTGCCCGCGGCGGCACTGGACCTGGCGCGCAGGAGCCACGCGGTGCTCTTTGGAGCGGTCGGCGGCCCCAAGTGGGACAACCCGCTGGCGCCGCACCGCCCGGAGGACGCCATACTCGGCCTCCGGAAGGCCCTGGGGCTGTTCGCCAACCTGCGACCGGTCAAGGTCTTCCCCTCCCTCATCAATTCAAGCTCCATCAAGCCGTCCGTCCTTGAGGGCGTGGACATCCTGGTGATCCGCGAGCTGACCGGCGGCCTCTACTTCGCCAAGCCGAAGAAGCGGTGGCAGACCTCCCGCGGCCGGCGCGGCGTCGACACGCTGCGTTACACCGAGGGCGAGATCGAGAGGGCGCTGCGCGTGGGTTTCGAGTCGGCGCGCAGGCGTCGCGGCAAGCTCACGTCCGTGGACAAGGCGAACGTGCTGGAGAGCTCACGCCTTTGGCGCGAGATCGCCATCGAGGTCGGGCGCGAGTACCCGGACGTGGAGCTGGAGCACATGCTGGTGGACTCGTGCGCGATGGCCCTGGTGAGGACGCCGTCGCGGTTCGACGTGCTGGTGGCGGAGAACATGTTCGGCGACATCCTCACGGACGAGGCTGCGATCCTGGCCGGCTCGCTCGGCATGTTGCCGTCGGCCAGCCTGGCCGGCATACCACGCGAGGAGGGCAGCCGAGGCCGCCCGGCGCTGGGCCTCTACGAGCCGATCCACGGCACCGCGCCGGACATTGCCGGGCAGGGCAAGGCCAACCCGATCGCCACCATCCTGAGCGTTGCGTTCATGCTCCGCTACTCGCTGAACCTGTCGGCAGCGGCCGCAGCGGTGGAGCAGGCCGTGCAGCGCGTGCTGGAGCAGGGCTACCGCACTCAGGACATCGCTGAGGAGGGCGCGGGCAGCGTGCTGAGCACCGGAGAGATGGGCCAGCGCATAGTGGACGCGATTGAGTTGTAGCAGAAAGTGGGGCGAATGCCGGCATGATGTCGAGCGCATAGGTGGCGCCTTTGGACGACAAAGTGATTACCTGGCTGGGATGCGAAAACAAAGTGGAACCTGGGTAGCAATAGGCCTCGTCGCTGCCTGTGGAGCATTCGTCGCCATAAGCTTGCTGATTGGCCCCCTGCTACCGAAGCCTGCGTCCACTGGACCCGGAGGGCCATGCCCGACCGCGCCTCCGTACGATGCAGGGCATATGCCCATAGAGACGTACATGAGTCAAGCGGACTCAATCGTCGTTGGGACCGTCGGGCAGGGTGAGGCTGAGATGCAGGCAGGTCGCAGCTTCTATCAGGACTGGGAACTGGACGTAGAGCTGTATCTGACAGACGCGCTGCCCTACGATACCATTGTGGTGCGTACGTTCACGGGCGCTACAGATGCCGGAGGCGACCGCATGCCGGTCAAGATGCCCCGGCTGGCGCAAGGAGAGCGGGTCTTGCTGTTCCTCAACAAGGACTGGGACGCACCGCCCCTGGCGAGCCATGAGTTCGTTATGCCCGACCCGCTGGGAGGCAAGTTCCTAATCGTGGACGACGAGGTGCATGTGCGGTATGCGGATGAAGAGGCGCTATCCAGCAGAGGCCTGTCGGAAACTGTGTCGAGAATCACCGACCGTATAGCAGCCTGCGATGGAGTGGGAGCAGCTCGATGAATCAGATGGGGTACCCCGATGCTCCAGCCGACATTTGCATCAAGCGAGTCTTACTCGCCGATTCCGCTCAAGACTGGACAACCGGTCGCGTACTCTCTATCATCTAGATAGCGACGCTCCCGGGCGCGCATTGCTGGCAACCTTCAGTATCCAACTCCGACCTGCATTTGTGGCCGGAGGGAGATACAAGACATCGGCCGCGAGGGATGGGCCGCCGTGAACTTCGACAGCTACAGCCTCGACCCCGCCATCTACGACGAGATGTTCCTGCCGGACGGGACGCCCCGGGAACACTGCCGCGAGCTCTACAACACGCTCCTTGGACTCAATGTGGAGGACATGCTCACCATGCAGGAGCGGGTGACGCGCTCGTTCTCACAGGAGGGAATCTCCTTCAAGGTCTACGGTGACGACCAGGAGGAGGAGCGGATCATCCCGGTCGACTGCCTGCCCCGCATAGTTTCCGCCGAGGACTGGCGGGTGCTGGAGCAGGGACTGGCCCAGCGCCTCAAGACCCTCAACCTGTTCCTGGAGGACGTCTACAACGATGGACGTATAATCCGCGATGGCGTTATACCCGAGGACGTCGTCACCGAGTGCCCCCAATACCGGCGCGAGCTGAAGGGCTTCTCTGCGCCGCAGGGCGCATGGGCCGTCATCTGCGGCACGGACGTGGTCCGCACCAACGACGGCTTTCACATCCTGGAGGACAACCTGCGCGTGCCCTCCGGCATGTCCTACATGATAGCCAACCGCAAAGCAATCAAGGCCACCATGAGGAGGCTGTTCCGCGGCTCGCACGTCTACGGTGTTGAGCAGTACGGCGAGACCCTGCAGGCGACGCTGCGAGAGCTGGCGCCAGAGGGCAGCACGGACCCGGTCATCGCTCTGCTCACGCCAGGCGTATACAACTCCGCATTCTACGAGCACATGTTCCTAGCCCACGAGCTGCGCGCCGAGCTTGTGGAGGGACGTGACCTGCTGGTGGAGGGCGGCTACGTGTACATGCGAACCTCTCAGGGACTCCGGCGCGTAGACATCATATACCGGCGCGTGGACGACGACTTCCTGGATCCGACGGTCTTTCGCTCCGACTCGCTGCTGGGGGTGCCCGGCCTGCTCGACGTCTACAAGCGCGGCAACGTCACGCTGGCCAACGCGCCCGGCACGGGCGTCGCCGATGACAAGAGCGTCTATGCCTATGTGCCTGACATGATGCGCTACTACCTGGGCGAGGAGCCTCTGATCGCCAACGTGGAGACCTACCTCTGCCGTCGACCCCGCGACCTGGAGTACACGCTGGACAACATGCAGGACCTGGTGGTGAAGCGGGTGGGCGAGTCCGGCGGCTACGGCATGATCGTCGGTCCGCACGCCACTCCCGAGGAGCGCGCCGACTACGCCGTGCAGCTGCGAGCCAACCCCGCCGACTTCATATCGCAGCCCGTGCTCTCGCTCTCTCGCTCGCCGTGCCTTGTCGATGGGCGTTTCGAGCCGAGGCACGTGGACCTTCGTCCCTTCGTGCTTCATGGGCGCGTGAGCCGGGTCGTAACGGGCGCATTCTGCCGCGTCGCGCTGCGACGGGGCAGCCTCGTGGTGAACTCGAGCCAGGGCGGCGGCGGCAAGGACGTCTGGGTGCTGGAGGACTGACGGATATGCTGGCCAGGAGCGCAGAGGGTCTCTACTGGATGGGGCGATACCTGGAGCGGGCGGGCCATCTGTGCCGCCTGCTTCGCCTGCAGACGGAGGCGCTGGTGGACCGGCCCATCGTTGAGATATACGCAGGCTGGAGCCTCATCTATCGCAGCCTGGACCGGGAGCCTCCCGGCGGCAGGCTTGTGGTAGTCAGCAGCGACGACTTCACCCTGGCAGACTCGTTCACGCTCGCCGATGACCTGACCTTCGAGCCGTCCAACCCGGACTCCATACGCAGCTGCTTTGTCATGGGCCGCGAGAACGCCCGGCAGATGCGCCACTACATCTCGGGCGAGATGTGGCTGCGCCTCAACCTGGCCTACCTCCGCATGCAGGGACGTGGCATCAGCGAGATCTGGCGGACGTCGCCGGAGGGGTTCTACGCCGAAACAGAGGCGGACATCGACACCTTCATGGGCACGGCCGCCGCGACCATGTACCGCGACCTGGCCTGGAGCTTCGTGCAGCTGGGGCGATTCATCGAGCGAGCGCAGGCGTTGGCGTCGCTGCTGCTGACGCAGACCACGCTCGACGGCGAGGCGGACGAGCAATCGGAGACGGACTGGACCGGGCTGCTGCGCCTTCACCACGCGCTGGAGGCCTATAATCGTATATACAGCGTGGAAGTGCTGCCTGATCAGGCCCTGGACCTGCTGGCGACTGACCCGCAGCTGCCCGACTCTATCGGCCACTCGGTGGACAGGGTGGCGGGCGAGTTGCAGGCCATAGGTTCGGGCATCAACGAAGGAGCCGTGGCCGCCGCTCACCGGCTGGCCGGGCGCCTCAGCGGGCTGATACACCACCACTGGCCCGACAGCGACGACCACGCGGCACTGCTGTCGCAGGCGGTTCGCGACTGCCGCCGCCTCCACGAGTTGGTCACCACCGCGTACTTCAGCCACTAGGGCCGGCGGCGAGCGAGCCCGCCCACCTCTACTCCTCTTCCTCCTCGTAATCTTCAGGCATCAGCACAAACTCAGGGTATGCCTCAATGCCCAGCTCGCCAACGTCCTGGCCCAGCCGCTCCACCTGTGGCGACACCCGCAGTCCCAACGTCTTGTCGAGCACTATCCACACCACCAGAGACGTCGTGAAGGCGAACGCGCCTATCGCCACAACGCCCAGCAGCTGCACATGGAGCTGAGCGCCTGCTGCGATGCTCGCCGCCAGCGTGCCCCAGATGCCCGACACCAGGTGGGCCGGGATCGCGCCCACCACGTCGTCCAGCTTGACCATCTCCAGCACCCTGAGGGCCGCCGTACACAGGACGCCGCCGACCGCGCCGATTATGATAGCCCAGTAGTGGTCGACGATGTCGGGGCCGGCGGTTATGGACACCAGCCCGGCGATTGCCCCGTTCAGGCCGGCAAACAGCGCCATGCGGCCAAGGATGGGCCTGGAAACTGCCAGGGCCGCCATCACGCCCGCGGCAGCCGCGAGGTTGGTGTTGACCAGCACGTGGCTTATGGCGACTGCGTCGAGGGCGCTGCCCAGCGCGAGCTGCGACCCACCGTTGAAGCCGAACCACCCGAGCCACAGGATGAAGACGCCCAGCGTCACAATCAGCACGTTGGAGGGAGGCGTCGGGCTGACGCTGCCGTCTCGCCGGAACTTGCCCAGCCTGGGCCCGACCATGATCACGCCGGCCAGTGCAGCCCAGCCGCCCGTGCTATGCACGATGGTTGAGCCTGCGAAGTCCTGGAACCCGAGACTATCCAGCCATCCGCCGCCCCACGTCCACGCGCCCACCACCGGATAGATGAAGCCGGTGAGTATCAGCGTGACGAGGAAGAATGACCAGATCTTCACGCGCTCGGCGATGGCGCCGGACACGATGGACGCGGCGGTTGCCACGAACACCATCTGGAAGAACCAGTCGGACATTGTGGAGTAGCCGCCATCTATCACTCTCCCCGCCGCCTCGGCGTCTCCACCCACCAGGGCCACTTCGTCGGCGCTCGGCCCGTAGAGGAACTTGAAGGTGCCGATCACCTCATCGACGTCCACGTACATCAGGTTGTAGCCGATGAAGAAGTAAGCCAGCCCGGCGATGGAGTAGATGCCGATGTTCTTCAGGCAGATCATGGAGGCGTTCTTGGTGCGGACCGCGCCCGACTCCAGCATGGTGAAGCCGGCGCACATCCACATCACCAGTACGCCCCAGATCAGGAATGCGAAGGTGTTGAGAACGAACTGGGTCTCCTGGTCCACTCCCTGAGCGTGGGCGATGGAGGGTCTCGCCAGAAAGTAGCCCATCCCAAGTACAGCGATCCCAACCAGTATGGTCACCGACCGCCTGCGGCTCAGAATCGTACTCATCGGCCACCTCCCGAGCGTATCGAGTCCTGCTCCGATGCGCATGATAGCACGGCGGCCTCCCGGTGGTCACGCAAGCTGATTTGGCTTGTCACCACGAACACGTAACGGACTCCCGTTGGCAATGGCAAGCTCCGTCGGCGTCTGGTGACCGGCGGGGGCTCGTTGTGTTACGATGACAACGGGAGAGGCGACGATTCGCGGGAGAATAAGCCATGCAGAACACCGCAACTCATCTGGAGCAGAGCAGGGCCTTGCTGAAGCAGGCGAGTGAGGGGCTTGAGGCCGGTAACCTGCACCGGGCCGCGGAGAGTGGATGGTACGCAGCCTTGGAAGTGCTCAAGGCCGTTGCGGAGGAGCGCGGGTGGGAGCACGGCAGCGAGCGCCAGGTCGTCGGAGTCTTCAGCAAGCTTGCCGCTGAAACCGGCAGCGAGAAGCTGCGCCACCAGTTCAACTCAGCCTTCATGCTGCACACCTTCTTCGGCGAGGGTTGGTTGGAAGAGGAATGGGTGAAGAGAGAACTCGACCGTGTGCAAGAGTTCGTGGCAGAGGTAGAGGGGCTTCTAAATGGCCGCGGTCCCGACGCGTAACCCTCCTACTCTTCAGGCCCATTCCATCAACCCCCCAGCCGCGCCGTGTGCAGCCGCGTGTACTCGGAGCCTCCGGGCGCCAGCACGCTGCGGATGAGCGATATGCTCTCGACGGGCAGTATCGCGCCTTCCTCCACGGCCGCGCCGGCCAGCGCATCCGCCACGGTACGCCTCTGCGGGACCGGTGCGCCGTCCCTCACGCGGCCAAGCGTGATGTGAGGCCGGAATGCGCGCCGCTCCCTCGCAAACCCCAGCGACTCCAGCTCCCCCTCCAGCGAGCGGTACAGCTCCGTCAGAGGCTCCAGGTCGCCGGCTACCGACATCCAGATCACACGCATGGCCCGCAGGCGCTCGAAACCGCCGATGCGGCTCAGCGCGACCTCGAACGGGCGCGCGGCAGCCCCGCAGCGTGACACTGCGTCCGACACGGCAGGCACAGACTCCTCGTCAATGTTGCCCAGGAACCGCAGCGTCAGGTGCAGGCTCTCCGGCCTCGTCCACCGCACGCCGCCGTCCACGCGGGAGGCGAGATGCCGCACCACGCCCGCGAGCATGTCGCGCGTCGGTGGGGGCAGTTCCACAGCGATGAAGGCTCGGATCTGTGACATGGTCAGGCTCAGGAGTCCCGGTGAAGCCCACGGAAGGCTAGGTCAACTCGCCCTGCGGCAGGCCGAGCATTCTAGCCGCGTTCCGGTAGAGGATGCCCTCCTTGGCGTCGTCGGAGATGGGCGCGTCGACCACCTGCCGGAGGAGCCTCTTCTGGCTGATGAGCGGGTAGTCGGTGCCGAACAGCACCTTGTCCTCGCCGACCAACCCCACGACCGTCGCGAACACCTCCTCGCGGTAGAGAAACGGTGATGCGGCGGAATCGAAGTACACGCGCTTCAGGGACTCCATCACCTCTGGCATGAGCGCGTAGAATGGAAGGCCGCCGCCCCAGTGAGCGCAGACGATCGTTGCCTCCGGGAAGGCCTCGATGAAGCGGCAGAGAATCACCGGCGTGGTGCTCCCCTTGCCTCCGTAGGTATGCCCCACCGGCTCGGACGTGTGAGTCATGATGGGCATGCCCAACGCCACGGCCGCCTCCACCACGGGCGCCATGACCGACCTGTCGCCCAGGTCGAAGCCCTGCGTGTCCGGGTGCAGCTCTCCGACGCCCGACAGCCCGGCGGCGGCGCATCGCTCGATCTCGGCGACGGCTGCGGCGCCCCACGCCGGGTTGACGGCGCAGAAGCCCCTGAGCCTCAGCGGGAAGCGGCGCACCGCGTCGATGAGGTAGTCGTTCGCCTCACGCGCCAGGCCGGGATCGTTCCAGCCTATGCCCACCATCACGGACAGGTCCACCGCCGCGCCGTCCATGGTGGCCACAAGCTCCTCCGCGTCGGCCATTCGCGAGCGGGGGTCGGAGAACATCTCGGACAGCGTGACGTCGCGGTCCAGAAGCGACTCACGGCGCCTGATCAGCTCCGGCGGGAAGACGTGCGTGTGCGAATCGATGATCATGACGCCGCTGCGACTGCCGCCTGCTTGCGGCTTCTCCTCGTAAACAGCAGACCGGACCACGTATGATCGATGGAGCATATCTTGTAGTCCACTAGGCCCATCTCCAAGCCGGTGTCCCGCACGACCACCTGCGTCAGGTCGGAGGAAACACCGGACGCCTTCTTGGGCCACGCAATCCAGAGGCTGCCGTTCTCAGCGACGCCACTTAGCACCTCGTCTACCCGCTCCGCAATGTCACTCCTGGACATTGCGAACCAGATTCCCACCCTGCACGGCTCGTCCGGCCGGTAGTGGAGCATGACGCCCTCAGGCAGCGGACCAAGCGTCTCTGCGAACCCGTCCGGCGCGTCGACCAGGAGCACTGAGCAGCCGGCGCGAATACCCAGCTTGCTGACGAGCGGCGTAGCGGCGTACGCCTCGAAGCCGGAGCCAGGCACGCGTGGCGCAGCGGGCGCGTCCTCAATGGCGTTCCGCAGCGCATTTCCAACGTCGCTCCACGAGGCGTATGCGGCATCCGGCAGTACGTCCCTCACGCGCTGCACCTTGTCCGGCTGGCCTCCAACGAACAGCAGCGGCGTACCGCGGGACGACTTGCGGCTGCGCAGGTATACGCCCAGCTCGCGTCCGTGCGACGGAAGCCTGCCAAGGTCTATGACCACGGCGTCGCCCGGGTCGGCGGACAGCGCCTTCATGTCGTCGAGCGTGTCCAGCGGCCGGAAGGTAGCCTCAAAGCCGGCGTCCCGCAGCCACTCGACGCGCTCCGGGGCCTCCGTGGCCTTCCAGTGCACCAAGCGCACTCTGTGCTCGGATGTCACGACGAGCCCGCCTCTCCGCGCACCGCGGACAGCAACGACTCCACGCGCTGCCATATGAGCTGTGTAATCTCTTCCTGCGGCAACCGCGCGTCCAGGACGTACCACCGCTCAGGCTCTGCGCGGGCCATCTCCAGATACCCCTGGCGAACGCGGCGGTGAAACTCCATCGCTCCCGTGTCCTCGTAGCCTCCCTCGAACAGCGTGCCCTGTCTCGACCACTGGCTGGCGCCGGCGGCGTCCTTCTCCTCAATCGCTTCGGGGAACAGGTAGCCCTGGCTCAGAACATCCCTGAAGTCGCCTACGGCCTTCTGCTCCAGCCGGTCCCCTGACCAGGTGTCCCGTCTCAGCCTCTCCTCAGGCGGAAAGTCCAGCAGAACGGTCAGGTCCGGGCGAAGGCCGCCCGCGCCCACGCTGTTCACCGCCTCAACGTCCCCCAGCGGCAGGCCGCGGCCGTACCCCTGGTAGGCAACAGTCGAGTCTGTGAAGCGGTCTGACAGGACGATCTCTCCTCGCTCAAGCGCCGGGCGTATGGTTTCCGACACCAGCTGCGATCGCGATGCGTTGAAGAGCAGGAGCTCCGCTTCCGGCGTCCTCGGCGCGGTTGAGAACTTGAGCACCTGCCGCAGCAGTATCCCGAGCTGTGTCCCGCCGGGCTCACGCACGGTGGTCACTGGTATCCTCCGCTGTCGAAGGCGCTCGACGAGAGCGGCGACCTGCGTGGACTTGCCACTGCCGTCTCCGCCCTCAAGCGTGATGAAGATACCTCCCGGCATGGACTCGTACCTACCGTCGGGAGATGGTCACGCGTCGGTTTGGCTCTCTGCCCACGCTCGTGGAGGCCAGGCTGCTCTCCTCGGCGATCTGGTGCTGGAGCCTCCTGATGTAGGCCATCTGAGGCGTAAGCGTCACCGCATCCTCGCCGCCCTGGACCTGGCGCGCAGCCTGCTCAGCCTCTCGCACCGCCTGCACCACCGGGTCCTCCCATCCTCTCTCCCGCGACAGGCCCGTGAGGAACTCGCGTATCTGCGGTGGCGTGTTGTTCCTGAGCACGAATATCGATCTGCCGGACTCCTCGGCGTTCTTGAGCGTCCGAGGCATCTTGCGGAAGAACTGCTTGGTGGTGAGAAGTATCTCCGCCCGCTCCATCCTGTCCACAACCTCGATGGGCATCCTGCCGGCCTGCACAGTCTGGACCAGGCGGCCCTTGTTCACGCCGAACGGCAGTATCCTGATGCGGTCTCCTGCGGGCTGGAAGCTGAGCCTCTCGTCTACCGGTTCCGCCGCGCCATTGCCGGGTAGAAGAGTGGAGGCCGGCGCTTCCCTGGTAACGCTGACCTCACCGCTTTCGTCCGCGGAGCGTATCTCAGGGGCGATTGGCATACCGCGCAGCATCGCGTCCACGACCCGCGCAACGTCGTCATGGACGGCTACGCGATCCCAGGACTGTATCTCCACCACCACGTCGAACGTGGGCGGAGACTTGCGCTCCAGCACGCTCTTTTGAGTACGGCGCCTGCGGGCCTCCTCGTCGCCGAGCGTGACCGTCTGTATGCCTCCTATCAGGTCGGACAGCGTGGGGTTGAGCACCAGGTTGCTGAGCGTGTTGCCGTGGGCGGTGGCGATGAGCTGCACGCCGCGCTCCGCGATGGTGCGGGCTGCGGCGGCCTCAAGCTCCGTGCCCATCTCGTCGATGATGATGACCTGCGGCATGTGGTTCTCCACCGCCTCTATCATCACCGCGTGCTGCAACGCAGGCGTGACGACCTGCATGCGCCGTGCGCGGCCGATGGCGGGATGCGGTATGTCGCCGTCGCCCGCGATCTCGTTGGACGTGTCCACGATTATCACGCGCTTGCGCACGTCATCGGCCAGGACGCGCGCCACCTCTCGCAGCATCGTTGTCTTGCCCATGCCCGGGCGGCCCAGCAGCAGGATGCTCTTACCGCTCCTCACCAGGTCATCGATGACGCGGATGGTGCCGAATACAGCCCTACCCACGCGGCACGTGAGGCCCACGACCTTGGCGCGCCGGTTGCGAATGGCTGATATGCGGTGAAGCGTCCTTTCGATTCCGGCACGGTTGTCGTCGCCAAAGTCGCCGATGCGCTCAACCACGTGCTGGATGTCCGCCTCCGTGACCTCGCCGGGCGCCAGCACCACCTCGCGCTCCGGGAACCTGGCCTCGGGCGGGCGCCCCAGGTCCAGCACAGCCTCCAGTAGCTCATCCATGCCGCCCAGTTCCCTCAGCGGCGCCTGCACGTAAGGCGGCAGCGCGCCGACCAAGGCTTCCAGGTCGTCGAACACGTACTTCTCGATGCGTTCCTCTATTGCGTCACCCCTTGATTGCGATTACGCCCTCGCGGGCGCCAGGGCCTGTTCTTTCACCCTCACGGCCAGAGGCTTGACCATCAGCTGGTACTGGCGGACCGGTGCGAATTCCGCACGCTCTAGAGCACGAGCCTGCTCCGGCTGATGGCTCGGCAC
>DAOUKJ010000049.1:0-11726 GCA_034421435.1 Dehalococcoidia bacterium
AAAAAAAGGGGGGGGGGGGGGGGGGGGTAACGGGCATGGCAGACATCAAAAGGCGGCGCTGCCGGTCCAGATTGCACCGGATGATAGACATGGTAACACCTCCCGTATAGGGATAGACCTGCTGAATAGCGTACCATACGCGTGTGACATTCCCGTGACTTTCTAGTGGCATTTTCGTGACCTGCTGTGATTCTTCGCCTGCGCCGGCATGATTGGCCAACGTGGGCGCCCACAAGGGACGCCCCTACGGGGACACGGTCTTCTCTTGCCCGCTCATGCCCTTCGACAAGCTCAGGGTGAGCGGACGGGATTAGGCCCGCTCGTGGTGAGCCTGTCGAACCATTCGAGCGGGCAGGCTGTAGGCACATTCGCCCCCGCCCATGTCCTTCGACGAGCTCAGGATGAGCGGGGGAGAGGGAGGAGACTGGATTGCGGCTTCCGCCGCAATGACGGAGAAGGTGTGCCCCGCGGCACTCCCGTCATTTCGAGCGAAGCCGAGAAATCTTGGGCATTCGGCGTGATTCACTGCTGGTCTGAGGGCGATGGTCTTGGATTCTTCGACTCCGCTGCGCTTCGCTCAGAATGACATTGTAGCGCGGCACCCAGGCAAGTCATGAAAAGGTCTCCATCAAGTGGGCGGCACTGTTCAGGCTGCGTTAGGGTAGCGGCTCGACTTGGAAGGCCCCGTGAGTTACAATCCAGGTGCCAGGAGCGCAGGGCGCGGCTGTGCGCCAATCGAATCGCGCTGCAAATCGTAGCAGAAAGACCCTAGAGGAGGTGAGAAGTGGTAACGCAAGCACAGATGGCCCCGGATTCCATCTACAGAAGCACCGAGGGACTTGGCGTGTGGGAGCACCGAGGCAAGGTGGCGGCCGTGGGAGTCGGCGTGTCACCCACTGCGCGGCGCTGGGACGAGACCGCCGACACCAGCGTGGGCGCATGGACCATCCTCGCCATCCGCAGGGCAATGGAGGACGCGGGCGTAACGCCTGACCAGGTGGACGGGCTGGTGCTCACGCCGGAGACCTCCACAGGCTCGCCCTGGCCTGCCGACAAGCCCATCCCGCAAGACTTCCTTGACACCTACGAGACTACCGACGATCCCATGGACGGCATCGCCAAGCTCAGCTCTGACTGGATTCTCAAGAACATGCCTGAGCTGAGCAACGTCAAGTTCGTCATGTACGCGCCCATCTGCATGTCCAACGCGCTGGTGGTGGCTGCGCAGGCGGTGGGCGACGGCATGACCAACACCTGCCTGGTGGTGCGCGGCTGGCACAACTTCGGCGGCCGGTACTACGTTGGCCAGGGCGACGCGGCCGGCAACACCATCGCCGGGCCCGGCAAGTGGCAGGGCCTGTGGGGCACCGTGGCATGCTACACCACGGCGATGATTTTCGAGGCCTACTGCCGCAAGTACGGCAAGAGCCACGACATGATGGCGAAGTTCGTGGTCGAGGAGAAGCGCAACGGCCTGCTGTTCCCGGAGGGCTTCTGGGCGCAGCACCGACCGGAGCCGCTGTCGGTCGAGGACTACCTGTCGGCCCGCTGGATCGCCAAGCCCGCCAACCTCTTCGACAACGACCTGCCCATCTGCGTGTCCGCGGCGTTCGTGTTCACCACGGCGGAGCGCGCCAGGGACATGAAGCAGAAGCCGGTCTACATCCTGAACCACAACCGCACTCTGCCGGCGGCGCGCAGCGTGGTGCCCACGCTTGAGGAGTGGCAGGACGCCGCCGACTTCACCGGGCGCAAGCTGTACGAGGGCGCCGGCATAGGCCCCAGCGACCTGACGTTCGAGAACATGTACGACGGCTTCACGCTGTTCCACCAGTTCCACCTGGAGGGCCTGCGGTTCGCAGGTGTGCAGCGCGGCGAGGCGCTCGACTTCTACCAGACGGACATCTCGATCGAGGGGCCGAACCCCGCGTCGCCCAGCGGCGGCAACGCCGGGGCGGGTCGCACCCGCTTCTGGCTCCACATCGACAGCGTGCAGCAGTTGCAGGGCAGGGCTGGCGCGCGGCAGATCAGCAAGCCGGCGGAGATAGGCGTGTCGGGCGCGTTCATGCCGGACTTCAGCTACTCCGTGGTGTGGAGCGCATCGCCGGACTAGGGCGAGGCACGATCTAACCGCTCATGGTGAGCCTGTCGAACCATATGAGCGGGCGGCATTGGTAGGCGTCCGCTCACGCACTTCGACAGGCTCAGTGTGAGCGGACTGACTCCCCCCGGCCCGCTCGCGGTGAGCTGACCGGGTGGCTCTCTCCCCGCTCATGGTGAGCCTGTCGAACCATATGAGCGGGCCGATGGCAGACCACGAGTGTGCAGGATCGGGAAAAGCGACCCGTCTCCGGCCCCACACTCACACCTCCGCCCTCAGACGCTCCAGCTCCGCATCCGGGTCGTCGATGCCAAGGTTCTCCATGGCGCGGCGCCGGCTCTGGATGCCCGCCTCCACCAGCGTCTGCTGCTCCCTCACCAGCCGGCTTCGGTCCTGCGGCAGCAGAGGGCCCCACACCACTCGCTGCCTCACCGGCAGGTACTTCACGCCCGTGCGCTTCTCCAGGATCCGCAGCGCCATCTCGTTCCGCTCCCGGTAGACCGTCGCGCGGATGAGCCTCTTGCGCCGCACGCGCTGGAGCAGCGGCCCCATCTCCATCTCCAGCGCCACGCCGGACAGGTTCCGCGGGTTGTCGCCGAAGCTGATGCGCGGCGCTTCCGACAGATCGTGCAGGGCGCGGTGTATCACGTCGATGAAGTCCACGTGCAGCCTGGCGCCGCCTCCCTGCAGCAGGTCCAGCAGGTAGGCGCGGGCGCGCTCCGGCAGCTCCCACACCGCGCCGGGCTGCACGGCGATGTCCTCCGCTCGCTCCACGCCCTCCACCACCGCGATGGGGTTGCCCGACAGCTCCAGTATCATCGACAGCTGCGATACGGCCCTGTTCAGCTCCCGTGACGGCTCCACGATGGGCGGTATGTCCGACTGGCCCCAGAACCGCTTGGGCTCGCGCAGGTTGGGGAATATGACGAATGGTATGAAGCCGTAGGGGTTGGCCCGCTCCTGCACCAGCGTATCGTCAACCCACAGCCGGAACTCCCGCGCCGTCCACGCCTCCACCACCGTTGCCCGGCCCGTCCTGCGGTTCATCTGCGCAGGCTTCACGCCGTATAGAGACTGTGCCTGCTCCGGCGCCAGGTGGTAGCGGCTGGCGACCTGCCACACTCGACCCACATCGTCCGCGACCCACCAGGCGAACAGGCCCTGCACGTCCGGCGAGGTGATCCGCACCCGCCGCTCCTGCGGGTCCCACGTCACCTTGTAGCAGCCGTCGCCCAGGATGGCCGTGTCAAGCTCGGTGTCGAAGTCCAGCTGCTCCAGCCGGTTGTCCTCGTGCACGCGGCGCAGCGCCTCGTCCGCGCGGCCCGCACGCTCGGAGGCCTCCGACGACGAGTCCGTGGGGCCGATGACGAACGACATGTCCGTCATCAGGTAGGAGGTCACCTTGTCCAGGAACGTGCGGGCGTAGTTGAAGGTGAGCCGCCGCTCCCACCGGTGCGGCGAGCCTGTCCACTGAGCGCCTGCGTAGAACTCAAGGTTCTCGCGGTAGGCCCTCAGCCTGTCGCCGTCCATCCGTGCAAGCTGCTGCGGAAGCGAAAGGTTACTCATATCGTTCTCCTGAACTGCTCAAGACGTCCACCTCACAGCCCGTCGCCGTCAAGAGTTGCGACCCTGGTGCGCTCCAGGATGCGATGGATCGTCCGCTCGCTGAGGCCGAAGTGCTGCGCAAGCTGAGGCACCGACTTGCCCTGCTCGCGCTTCACCTGCATTACCTCACGGTCGCGGCTCAGCCGCAGCTCCCGGTGGTACGCCGCCGGGTCGTCGTACTTGCACCACGGCAGCGGGCAGCGCAGGCAGGACGGCGATACGTCGCAGCCTTCGTCCCGGTACTGGTGCTGCTCCGGCAGCACGTCGATTGCGGGTTCGTTTCTCCTTGGACTCACTCACTCACCCCCTCGGCGGGACCGCGCCCGCACTCACCGCTGCTCTTCCCCGGGCGTGACGCGGCCTGTACTCGGCCGCCCTGACCAGCAGCGCAAGGCTCATCAGGAAGTCGTCATGCCCCTCGCGGGACTCCACGTAGAAGTTCATCGACCGGTTGGGCCTCACGCGGCCAACGGCGCGCTCGATCTGGGCGCGCATCTCCATGTACTCCGGCGAACCGTCCGCCGCGTACGACTTCAGTCGGCCCGAGCTCACCGCTGCCAGCAGGTCGAAAGCCAGCCGCGACTTGCTCTGCGCCGTGAACACGAACGGCTCCGCCACGCCCCTGCCGAGCGTGCGCTCCAGGAAGCTGGCGACGCCATGCCCCAGGCCGGACGCGTCGATCACCACGCGCCGGCAGCGCCACACCTCGCGCAGCACGTCCACCAGTCTTGGGAGCAGGTCGGCGTGGCTGTGCCCCGTCCACCAGTGGTGCTCCACGACCCGCACGACCGGCTCCGGCGACATCTCGTTGCAGCCGCTGAAGTCCAGCTCGCCGATGGTGACCACTGTGGAGTCGCGCGCGGGTCGTGCGGCGCGAAGCGCCTCGTCGACGCCATCGCCGTCTGGAGCCTCGCCGGCCACGTCCACGCCCGCAACGTAGACCCGACCCGGCTCCGGCGAGCGGCGGCGGGCGTGACGGCCCTCCATCTGCGCAAGCTGCTCAGCCGAGAAGAAGCCTCCACCGCCGCTCAGCGGCTCCAGCATGTACTGCGTGCGGAAGAGGGGATGGCTCTCGCCCAGGCGACGCCTCTCGCCCTCCACGTAGTCGCGGTAGAGCGGGTTGTGGTCGGCCACCTCCTCCCAGGCGCGCCGGAAGTGACGTCTCACGCCGTCGCTTCGCTCCAGATCCAGGTTGGCCTGCTTCACCTCCTCCAGCAGCGAGTCGCCGCGCCAGGGCGTGCCGTACAGCACGGTGGTCACGTTGGTGGATGCGCCCATGGGCCGGAACTCCTTGTAGAACTTGTCCCGGTCCACGTCCTGCGCCTCGTCCATCTCGATGAGGACTTGTGCCGTGGCGCCGACCACGTTGCTCGAAGGCTCGGCGCTCAGGAACAGCTGCCTCACCCTGCCCAGCCGCACGGCGCCGCCGGCCTCGGCGCTCCACAGGCCGCCGAGGCCGGCCTGGCCCAGCCGCTCCTTCAGCCGCGTCATGCTGATGCGTACCTGCGGGTCGAACGTCGGCGCGGCCTTCACCAGGTTGCCGCCCTTCGCCGCGAACATCGCCAGCAGGAGCACCTCCATCTGCGCCGACAGCTCGTTCTTGCCGCCCTGACGCGCGATCTCCACCGTGAACGTCAGGCCGCGCTCGTTGAGCACGCTGTCCATGACGGCCCGGCCTATCTCCACCTGGTACGGCCTGAGATTCACCATTCCGTTCATTCGCTCAGCTCCACTCCAGCAGGCGCAGCAGCACCTGCACAATCACGGCTCCCGCCACCAGGAACACCAGGCCGTTGACGCGGGCCTTCAGCTCCTCCACGCTCCGCTCCAGGTGTCCCATGCGCTGGTCCAGCAGCGCGTCGAACGTCGACAGCGGCGACACGTCCACGCCCGGCTTGCGAAACCTGCCCAGCGCGTTCTGCAGGTCGTCACTGCCCATCGGAACCCTCCGGCAACAGGACACTGCCGACGCCCTCCAGCACGCCCAGCAGGCTCTGGTACAGGTCCTTCTCCGAGCGGGGCGACAACCGGTACCTGGCGGATACGGCCCTGACCAGCATCCCGATGCCCTTTATGAGAAGCTCAACGTTCTCCGGCTGCTCCTCCGCCAGCCTGCCCAGGCGTACCCGTAGCAGCGCGATCTCCTCGTCCAGGCCCTGCACCTGCCGCGCCCGCGACAGGCGCACGCGTTCCGCCCGTGACAGGGCCTCCTCGTAGAAGGCGCCGGGCTCCGGCGTAGCTCCACTACCTTTTCTGGGCACCCTCGTCTCCTTCCAGCGCCTCAACCATGTGGTGCACGGCGTCCGGCGGCAGCGCCGATGCGGCCTGCACAAGCCCCCTCAGCAGGCACACGGCAACCACCTCCCACTCACGCTTCTCGATGGCCTTCGACATCGCGCTCACAGGCCGCCTCCTCTCCACGTATGCTATGCTGCTATCGACGGCGGCCGCCGGACCTCCGGCGGAGCACCAGGGCAGTGATGGCCAGCGAGGACATCAGCGTTACAAGTCCGAGCCACGGCGGAGGCCCCTCTCTCTGGTCGCCGGCCGCGCCCGCGGCCCAGTAGAGGCCCTGAAGAAGGAAGCTGAGGTTGACCAGCGCAAGCACGCGCGAGGCGATGCGCCTGCTCCGGTCGGACGCGGAGTAGCGAGCGAAGTAGACGGCGTTGAACCCGCCGGACAGGGCGGTAAGCGACCCCTGCGCGAGCATCAGGATATGAAGAGACTCCGGCAAGGCTTCCTCCTGCGGCGTCGTCCCTGATTGGGAGACGTGCACGGAGGAGAATAGCACTGCTGTTCTATTCGGTCAATGGCAGCGTGGCGAGACGCGCGCGGGTATGAGGTCGGCAGGCGCTTGCTGACTCAATGCTTGGGCTCTACCGGCCCGTGACATTGACTCCGAAGCAAGAGCAATCTGTAGTAGTATTAGACCACCACAGAGTTACGGCAAGGAGTCACGTGAACGTCCGGGATGTAAAGGTTCTCTACGACTACAACTACTGGGCAAACGATAAGATATTCCGTTTAGCGCAGAAGGTAACTGATGAGCAGTTCGTTACTGCGGCGGCTTTCCCTCACGGAGGGTTGGCTGGGACGTTACGGCATCTTGTGAGTGCTGAGGCTACTTGGCGGGCTCGTCTTGAAGGCACTTCACTCATTCCACTGGAGAAGGGGTATCACCATACGCTTGAGAGTCTCGAGCATCGGCGACACGAAGAAGAAAAGGCGATGCGCACTTACCTGGAGGGCCTTACCGACCAGGATCTAGTGCTGCATCATGGCCAACCTAAGTGGCCTCAGCAGGTGCGGGCACTAAAGGGGGACCGATCCCTACTTTGGCACTATTTGGTGCACGTCGTGACTCATGGAACTCAGCACCGCTCTGAAGCTGCTGCAATCCTCACGAGCCTTGGACAGTCCCCCGGGGACCTCGATTTTCTGGTCTTCATCGAGGCCACCGGCTAGTAGACATACGCTCGTCTCACATTTCATTGGCAACTGCCCGTACCTGAAGTGTCCAAAGGTACTACACTTGCGGAGTAGCTTGCTACGGCTGTAGTGAGAGCAGTTCAGCTAGAGCAATCAGGTCATTGGAGCGGTGTTCATCTTGCACCTGCCGGGCGCCCAATTGCGGCTTAACCATCCTACACCAACGAATCCTGCAGACACATGATTTAGAATGGAGGGACGGACGATCCACATGGCATCAACTAGCATCAGCTTCCTAACCCGGGTACGAGCCATCTTCCTTGACTTGGACGGAACTCTGCTGGACAACGGCCACGAACAAGAGGCGATCAGCCGCACGTGCGATAAGGTCGCAGCCGTGCAACCCGGGCTGGACGCCGCTCGGCTAGCCGAGGCCAACTCGAGAGTTTGGGAGGCCTACTGGCCTCAGGTGGAAAACGACTTTATGCTTGGCAAAATGGAAGGTGCTTCGGTGAGCCTCGAAACCTGGCGTCGCGCATTGCAGGCCTGCGGATGTAGGGAAGAATCGGTGGCGCGGCTCGCGGCGGACACTCACGCTCAGCTAAGCCGCTCGGCCTACTGTCTCTTCAGCGACGTTCTCGACTTCCTGGCAACGGTGACAGGAGCTCATGTTCCACTTGCGCTCATCACGAACGGAGCTTCCGACACCCAGCGCGACAAACTACGTGCTCTCGGCATTGAAAGCTGGTTTGACAATATCGTCATCTCAGGGGAGGTAGGTGCCGCCAAGCCCGCTTCAACCATCTTCGAACTCGCCCTTGGCAACCTGACTGTGGACAAGGAGGCCGTGTGGCATATTGGGGATAACTTGGCAACTGACGTGGCAGGCGCGAACGCTGCTGGACTCACTTCTATCTGGCTCAATCGAACCGGAGTTCTTCGTACGGAAGACGACCCAGAGCCGGATATTGAGATTAGACTGCTGTCCGATCTTATCGCTTCGTGATCAAAACGGGATTTGACCCCCACCGGCCACCTTCCGAACGCAAGACTCTACGATGTCTGAACACACGGCGCCCGAGGCAGCGAGCAGGTCCCTGAAGCGTGGCGTCGTCATGGGCGTGGCCTCGGGCCTCGTCGCCATCACCTGCTGCGTGTCGCCGGTGGTGCTGGTGCTGCTGGGCATCGCGACCGCCGCCGAGGCCGTCACGCTTGGCGACACCCTCTACTACGATTACGGTTGGTACTTTCGCGCTGCGGGGCTCGGCGTGGCGACGCTGGCCGTCGTCCTGTTCCTGCGCGGCCGCGGCGCCTGCAATGTGCGCGGCGCGTGTCGCTACCGGCGCATGCTGATCGTCCTGGTCGCGTCGGCAGTGGCGACGTACGTCGGCCTGTTCTGGTTCACCAAGTACCTCGGCATCTGGTTCGGCTGATTGGCGGAGGTTCTCCGCGCCTTCGCCCCGATTGCCCGGATGGGCACCGCGGTGTTATCCTCGGCTGAAGGACAATCACAGGAGGGGGACCGGATGACGAGCAGGGACGGAATATCCGGAACGCTGTTGAGCGTGGACACGGCCGCGAGGGAACTGACCCTGGAGATACAGGTCTTCGCGTTCGAGGCGGAACCGGCATCGGACTTCAAGAGCTACACCTATGACCTGGGCGATGACTGGGACGACGAGCGACTCCGCGGCGCAGTGGGCGGGCACGTGGTGGGGACGGTGGTGGATGGAGTGGTCACGCAGCTGAGCGTAAGGTGAGCGGCTCCGAGACAGATGACATTTATGGCGAGTTCTCGACGTTCTACGACCTCTATGTGGGCGACTGGTTGGGAGACCTGCCTCTGTATCTTGACCACGCCAGTCGCATCGAATCCCCGGTTCTAGAGGTTGGCGCCGGTTCTGGACGCCTGACCGTCCCGCTGGCGAGGGCGGGGCATGAGATTGTGGCAGTGGACATCTCACCGTCTATGTTGAGACTCTTGGGCGCGCGGCTAGAGAATGAAGATACGAACGTCAGGGGCCGTGTGCGCATCGTTGAGGCGGACATTTGTGACCTCGATTTGTCGGCGCGATATGATCTGATCCTTGTACCGTACTACACATTCAACTATCTCCTCACGCGGCAAAGACAACGGACGGCCCTGTGCCGCTTGCGACATCACCTTGCATCCTCCGGCCGGCTTCTGGTCGACGTGCATATCCCGCGACGGAGGTTGATTGAACCAACAAGTGAGCCTGCGCTGCGACTGGACACCGTTGATCCGGTTACTGGTGACCTGATCCGTGCGTGGAACTCGTACCGGATCGACGAGCGACTCCAGATAGAGCACAGAACGCAGTCCTTTGAGGTCACCCAGCAAGACGGCGCAGTGCGCAAATGCACCTTTGTAGTGCGGCGGCGGTATGACTTTCCGGGATCCTACGAGGAGTTATTCCGCGACTCCGGATTCACCGTTGAGCAAATCAACACCGGGTACGAAGGAGCAATGCCAGCGGAAGATTCCGAGCAGTTGCTATTCACTCTCGCCCACCGTGATAACCAAATATGTTGACAGGACACAATCGGATGAAGACCACCTTCTGGGGCTCATGTGGACTTGCCGAGTTCGTCAATGAGTGGATAGAGGGTTCTCATTGAGCGGCACAGGTGAGGGCAGCAAGAACCTGTACATGCCCGCCGAGTTTCCCCGCTCGGCGGCCTATGATCCGGACTGGGTCCTGGACAACATGATGGGGCCCAACGCCCTGTGGCTGACGGAGTCGTTGGCGGCGTGCATGAGCCTCAGCGCCGGGATGCGCGTGCTGGACGTGGGATGCGGCAAGGGCTTGAGCTCGATATTCCTGGCCAAGGAGTACGGGATGCAGGTGTGGGCTACAGACCTCTGGATCGACGCCGGTGAGAACTATCGCCGGGTCTGCGAAGCGGGCGTTCAGGACAGGGTGTTCCCCATTCACGCCGAGGCCCACGCGCTGCCGTTCGCCGACGGGTTCTTCGACGCCATGGTGAGCGTGGACGCATACCACTACTTCGGAACGGACGACCTCTACCTGGAGAATCACATGGCGCGGCTGATCAAGCCCGGCGGGCAAATGGGCATTGTAGTGCCCGGGTTGGTCGAAGAGCTGTCTTCTGACGAGCCGCCGGAGCACCTCCTGCCGTACTGGGAGCCGGCGCTGTTCAGCCTCCACAGCCCGGCCTGGTGGAAGCGTCATTGGGAACGAAGCGGGCTGGTGACCGTCGAGCATGCCGACCTGATACCGGACGGCTGGAGGCTCTGGATGGTCTCGGACCTGCTGTGGTCGGAAAGGCTCGGCAAGCCCAGCGACGAGGCGGACATGCTGGGCCTGGACGCGGGACGAACCCTCGGATTCACCCGCATGGTGGGCCTCAGAAACGACCGCCCGGCGTCGCGGCTGGACACGCTCTAGGAGCGGGCGTTGAAGCCACCCGCTCAGTGCCTCGCACGGCGCTCAGGCTGAGCGCCCGGAGGCTGGAAAACAGCAAGCCCCGCGCTCACATCTGAGCGCGGAGCCTGGCCCAATCAGACCTGGCGCTTAGCCGCCGCGGCTAACCGCCCAGCTTGTTCAGCCGTGCCATCAGCCGGGACTTCCGGCGCGCCGCGTTGTTCGGGTGGATGACGCCCTTCACCGACGCCTTGTCCAGCGCCTTGATCGCACGCTGCACGCTGTCGGTCGCGGCCTCGGACTCGCCCCGCGCGATGGCGTCCTGCGCCCTCTTCACGTAGGTGCGTGTCGCCGTGCGCACCGGCCTGTTTTGATCCGTCTTCCTAGCCACCACGCGGGCGGACTTTTGACTTGGCATTGACCCGTCTCCTTCAGTTCGATCTTCCTGCGCCAACTCGCAGGATTCGCTCCTCCTCCGGAGCGCTTCGTGTCACCGAGAACACGCCCACCACACCCTCCAGCCTCGAGAACAGCCGGCTGAGCTGACCCACGCCCGTGGTGTACAGCGTCAGGTAAATGGACGCGCTGCTGTCCTCGTGCTCGGTGGTTATGACGCTGGCGATGTTCACCTTCTCCTGCGATACCAGCGTGGTTATGTCCCTCAGCAGGCCCACGCGGTCCCACGCCTCTATGCGCAGCCGCACCGGGTACAGCGTCTGCCCGCTGCCCCAGTTCACGCTGACCAGCCTCTCCTGCTCGCTCTCGTTACGTATGTTGTGGCAGTCGGTGCGGTGCACGGACACGCCGCGGGTGCGCGTGATGTAGCCGATGATGTCGTCGCCCGGTATGGGGCTGCAGCACTGCGAAACGCGCGTCAGCAGGTCGCCCACGCCCAGCACCTCGATGCCCGACGACGGCCACGTGAGCACCGGCGCCGCCGCCGGCTCCACCGGCGACTGGTCCTGCTGCGCCGCCAGCCGCGACGTCACCTGCGGTATGCTCACGAACCCGCTGCCGAGCGCCGCCAGGAACTCCTGCGCCGTGTCATACTTGAACAGCGCGCCCACGTCGCGCTCATCCATCTTCACGCTGAGGCGATGCAGCTCCTTGGTCAGCAACTCCTTGCCGCGCTGGATGTTGGCGCTCCGCTCCTGCTTGCGGAACCACAGCCGAATCTTCTGGCG
>DAOUKJ010000050.1:0-1608 GCA_034421435.1 Dehalococcoidia bacterium
GGAGCGTTGCGGGTGACTTACGCCGAGGAAGGCCTCTATGTCCGACTGGTGCCACTCCGTCGAGGTATCGGATTCCTGGCGCAGGAGGCGGGACTGATTGCCTTGGTTGTCGCCGGCGGGTTGAATGCCGAGGAGGTGGACGCGAACACCGTAGGTCTGGGCGATCTGCACGCCGATGCGGACATCTTCGTCGCCCGAAAGCAGGACGGCGTCTGAGATGGCGTGGTTGCGTGCGAGTTCGATGAGGTCGGTGACGATGAGGGAGTCGACGCCTTTCTGTCTTCCGGTGTAGGCGATCACCCCCAAGCGGAGCTTGACGTCGTTGGCGTCGGCAAGCGCCTGCTGCTCAGCGGTTGGCCCCGTACGGGGCATGCCGTCGTACCAGTAGATGCGCAGCAGAGATGACGACGGCGAGCTTGCTTGTACAGCATGTCGCAGCGCCCTGAGTGCGGCGTTGAGATCGAGCTGGACGGAGCTGCGTGGGAGAGCGTTGCCCGAAAGGAGCTTGGAGCCGGCAGAGTAGAGATAGCCGGCGTCGACGAAAGCGGCTGTGCGCATGGGAATGTGCCTATTGGACCGTAGTAATTGTATACGAGGGTCCCTGGCGGGACCCTCGGCTTAGTTCACGCTCCAACCGTTGTATTAATCCGGGAGACGCTGAACACGGGAAATCGTAGGGGAGCAAGCGCTCGGGGTCAAGATAAGGCGGAAAGTGGCTTCAGGTCCCCAGAATGTAGTCAGCCCACCGCAGCATGAGTTTCCGTCGTTTCTCGAGCAGGCCGCTGCGGAAGTAGGCGGCCTCGAGGTGATCGCGGACCTGGTGCGCCAGTGCGGCTTCCATGACCCGTGGGGCACCGAGAGTGGAGCTATCTCAGATAGGTTCGGGTCACGTGCGGCCTGAGGTGGCCCATCTCCTCGGAGACGATGGCCAGCGCCAGCCGGTGCTCAGCGTGCCGGACGAGATCCCGCATCCTCGTTTGGGCATACGCGTGGCGCAGCCCGTGGGCGCCGCGGCTCTTCCCGAACGCTGCGCGGCTGGCGCGCGAGAACGAGGCGCTGAACGCATTGCCGCCGCCGACGTCGTAGCGGGCGACGTAGCGGACGCCGCGGTCGACGGCGCGCTCCGGGACGTCCAGGCGGCGCGCTTCGAGGCGCTCCGCCAGAGCGTGCGGCAACAGCACCTCGCGGACCAGGCCGCCCTTGCCGATGACGGTGTAGATCACGCCGTCGCGCCCGGCGAACTTCATGCCTTCGGCGGCGGTGCCGGTGAGCCGCGACTGGGCGCGGCGATCGTCCGGTGGCTGTTCGCCGGGCCGGCCGAGGGTCAGCAGCTCGTGCGCGCGGATGCCGCTGGCGTGCACGATCTCGGTGGCCAGCGCGTTGCGCTCCGTCTGCCGGGCGGCGACCAGGCGGACCTGGGACGGCGAATAGGCGCGGGGTTCGAGGGTCCGGGCCCGGACCGCCTTGACGACGCGCAGCGTGCCGCCGGGCGGCAGCCGCATGGTGACGTGGCGCAGCATCGCCTGGATCGCCTGGCGCTCCATGTCGAGGGTCTTCTGGCCGACGTCTGCGGCGCGGCGTTCGAGGTAGGCGACTGCGGCGGCGGGC
>DAOUKJ010000051.1:0-19380 GCA_034421435.1 Dehalococcoidia bacterium
CGCGGCGCCACCGAAACGCTGAGCTTGCCCGATGAGCTGATCCTGATGCTCCTCAACGAGGACAACGGCTACTTCCATCAGGTGCCGGGCTGGAACCTCAACTGCGTCGTCATCGGCGCCGTGCTTGCAGAGCTGTCGCTCATCAACCGCATTGACACTGACCTTGAGTCGCTGTTCCTGATAGACAGCACGGAGACGGGCAATCCGGTCCTGGATCCTGCCCTGGCAGCCATCGCCTCGGAGCCGGGCCAGCGCAGCACCCAGTTCTGGATCGAAAGGCTCGCCCCGCTTGCGGACTCAGTAATCGAGCGTACCCTTGACCGGCTGGTCGGTCTGAACATACTCCAGCACTATGAGGGGGACTTCTGGACTCTGTCCCGCGCCACGCTCCGCGGGGAGACCGGCTACGCCGCCTCAGACTACTCGGCGGCTGATTTTGTGAAGAATCGCATCACCATTGCGATCTTCAACAACGAGATTCCGCACCCCAGGGACATCATCCTCATCTGCCTGATCAACACCTGCGACGTATTTCGCTTCATCTTCCCGATTGAGGCTGAGGACGAGGAGCGCATCGCCTTCATCTGCAACATGGACGTGATCGGAAGGTCACTGGCGCAGGCGGTCGCCCACAACCTGGCGCCTCCGTTCCTCAGACACAGCGGCCTGACCAAGAAGATCCCGTCAGTCTCGCTGAGGCGCCTGCTCACCAAGCCCCAGCTGAGAAACGGCAACCTGCCGTCGCTATTCGCGGAGCTTGGGAAGGAGTACGGCCCGGTCTTTCAGATCAGCGTCCCATTCAGGAAACCCATGGTGTTCCTGGCCGGGCCCGAGACGAATCACTGGGCGCACCGGCAGGGTCGCATGTATTTGAGAACCCGGGACTACTTTTCCGAGTTTGAAAAGGTCTACGGCGCGTCGGGCGTGCTGCCGTCCCTGGACGGCGCCGACCACTTCCGGCTCAGGAAGTCGCTGCAGCCTGCCTATTCGCGGGAGCGGCTGGAAGTGCAGCTGGACAAGGTCTGCAATTATGGCCGCGAAGTGATGGCGCAGTGGAATGTCGGCGACGCCCTGCCCGCAAGCAGAATGTCCCGGTACATTGTCAACTCGCAGCTTTCACCGCTCTTTGTGGGCGTGGACTCTCAGGACCTGATTGACGACCTGTTGAAGTACAAGGAACGCGCCCTCAGCGTGTACATCATACAGGCGCTGCCCAAGATATTGCTCAACACTCCGGGAATGAGGCGCAAGGCCGGAGCAATCAACGTACTGATGGAGAGGATAGAGTCCGTCCACACGCCCGCCCAGCGGGCGGACCAGGTGCGCGATCTCGCAGACGACTTCCTCAGCCTGCACGCCAGCGATCCGCAGTTCATGCCGGAGTCCAACTTCAAGTTCGTCTTTTCGGCGGCCCTGATCGCCAGCGCCTACCTGGGCGACATGATGAGCTTCTGCTGGTACTCGCTGGCCGCGCATCCGGAGCTGCACGCCGAAATCCGGCGCGAGGCCGACGCCCTGTTCGCAGACAGCGACCCATCCGGGGAGGACATCACGCCTGCCGCCGTCGACATCACGCGCCGCTTCATGATGGAGTGCCTGAGGCTATACCCCATCGTGCCCATGTCCATGCGCGACGTGATGAACGCGTGCGTTGTGGAGGGCTATGAGCTGCCGGTGGGCATGCGGCTGCACATCGCGCAGACTGCAACCCACTACATGGACGACGTCTTTCCGAACGCGACCAAGTTTGACATTGACCGCTACCTGCCGCCGCGGAACGAGCATCACGGCAGCAGCTACGCGCCGTACGGCCTGGGAACGCACAGCTGCCTGGGCTCGCGGTGGATGGAGCTGCAGCTGACCACCAACCTGCTGATGCTTGCGCGGCACTTCACGTTTGAGGTTTCGCCGGCGAAGTACAAGGACAACGTCAAGATTAGCCCCATACCGTCGCTGAAGCCCCACAAGTCCGTGAAGCTTGTGGTGACCGAAAAGCGAGCGCTCTAGGACTCCTGCTCGTGGCGCCGGTGCACGGCGTCGATGGCCGTGTCCAGCTCGTCAGCCCAGTTCTGCACCATCGAGCGCAGCCTCATGTTATGGTACGCGCCCCACACCGTCATGGCGGGCGGCACCAGCACGGTGGACACTATCAGCGAGTAGGCGATCGTGATGGCCGCCGTGAATCCGAACTGCTGCGACGCAGCAAGAGGAGAGGCGACCAGCACACCCAGACCGAGCGCCGTCGTCATCGCAGACCCCAGCAGCGCCGAGCCAGTGGTGCCCAGCGTCCTGATCGCCGCCTGCTCCGGATTGCGCTCCACAGCGTACTCCTCGCGGTATCTGTGGATCATGTGGATGGTGTAGTCCACGCCTATGCCTATCGAGAGTGCCGTGATAATTGAGGTGATGAGGGTGTAGGGGATGCCCAGCAGGGCCATTGTGCCCAGAACCGAGATCAGCACCAGGACAATCGGCCCCACGGCAATCACCGCCAGCCCGGGCTGTCGCAGCGTTGCCCAGAAGAACAGCGAGAGCACCGCCAGTGCTACGACGATTGTGGCGCTTATCGCCTCCGTCTGCCGCTCCGTGATCGCGTCCGTCACCGTGACCGATATGATGCTGTCGGACGTCGCCGTCAGGCTGTCGTCGTCTCCCAGCCACAGGGCCTCGATGTCGCTCTGCAGCGCCTTGGTGAGCGCAGGCACGCCCGAGAACGTCGGAAACTCGACCAGAATCACGTCGGGGCCGTCGGGGTTGTTCCTGAGCACCCGCTCAAGCGCGGGGTCCTTAGCGCCCACCCTGTCGAGGAGCTCCTGCATCAGTCCCTGGTCAAGCTCTATGCCTGACGAGGCTCGGCCAAAGAGCTCAGCCAGGTCTGCGTCGTACTTGTCCCCTGGCTCGCCGCTGTCTGTGGTCCAGTCCTCAATGAGCAGGACGTATGAGGCCTGGATGGGTCCCGCGGCCGCGCCTGGACGTCTTGACTCGTCAGCAAAGGCGGCCGTGAGGTCTTCAAGGTTCAGCAGCGTGCGCGTCTCCGTGGCCTCCGCCTTGATCAGGACGCTGGCCAGCTCCGTAGAGCCTCCGACGGCTGCATCCAGTGTGTCCATGTCCCGCAGCAAGTCGCCGCCTCTGGGAAGGATGTCGCGGATGCTGAACTCCGACTCCAGGTCGGTTGCGAGATAACCCAGCGATGCGGTTACCAGGAGCACACCGACTATGTACGGCGCGGGCCTGCGCGTGACCCCTCTGCCAAGCGTCTGGGCCATCCGTCCCACACCGGGCAGCGCTGTGGCTATGGGACGCGGTTGAGCCAGTGTGCCGCGTGCCTCCCGCCGGCGGTCGATTAGCGTCCGGCCTGCCGGCAGCAGCGTAAGCATGACCAGGAGGCTCAGGCCCACACCCAGCCCTGCGTTGACGCCGAAGTCGCCGACGATTCCGATGGGGGAGAACAGGCTGGCCAGCAGGCTCACAATCGTGGTGACGGCGGCCAGGATGAGCGGCACGGTGACGTTTCGCAATCCGGTTCGCGCGGCGTCGGCCACCTGCAGACCGGCAATGCGCTGCTCGCGGTAGTGCGACACGATCTGTATCGCGTAGTCGACGGTGAGTCCTATGATAATGACCGGCGTCAGTGCGGTGAGCGAGTTCGGAGAGCCGGTCAGGGCCAGGCCGTTGGGTCCGAGCCAGCCCTCGATACCGACGGTGGCCGTCAGCGCCAGGACAAGCCCCAAGAGAGTGAGCAGCAGGTCGGAGATGGTGCGCAAGAAGAGCAGCAAAATACCCGCGATCAGAAGCAGCGCCAGGCCAATCAGTGGCGCCATGCCCTCTTCCGTAGCCTTCCTGTACTCGTCCTCAACAATCGCTGGCGAGATGGTGCTCACCTGCAAAGGCCCTTCATCCCCCTCAGCCAGATCTCTGATCCACCGCTCCGCTTCCGCCACGCTGTCGTCTCCCGTGTCCCGCAGGCGGACCACCGCGATGGCGACCTCCGTGCCGTCGGTGTCTGTACCCGTGAGCGCGTCGAACGCGGCACGCAACTCGGGAGGAGCCGGCGCATCATCGATCTGCGCCCGTGTGACAGACTCAAAGCTGTCCACCTGGAGCATGGCCTGCACCAGGAACGTGGGCGCGGCCACGGGGTTGTCGTGAGCAAGCAGCCCGGATACAGCGGGATCCGAGACGACCCTGTTGACCAGGTCTTCGATCTGCGACAGACCGCCGGGCGAAATTGCCTCCCCGCGGAATAGAAGCGTGACGACCTGTCCCGCGCCGAACTCGCCGAAGTACTCATCGATTTCGTCAAGCGCCCGATCTACGGCCCCACCTTCGGGCAGCGTATCCACCGTCTCCGGCAGCGGCGCGCGAAGCGAGCCGCCCGCGCCCAGCGCGATAACGATGGCGAACATCACCAGCAGCGCAGTCTTGGGATAGGCCGTGACCAGGACGCTGAACTTGCCCAGAACCGCGTTCATATCGAGCGCGCTCCTCCATCCCGCGCGGGCTGGCGTTTCAGGCAGGAGCGGCCGATGTCCTCATTCACGGCCTGAATCGCTAACGCTCCGCACCGTCGGTCCGGCTGGGAACGGGCGCGCCGGACGCTTCGGGGGCGGGATAGAACTGGCGGCAGTACCTGCGGAAGGGCATGATGTCGCCGTCGAGCCGGAAGAGGCGCGGCTGGGAGCGGTACTTCTTGCGGCCCCAGATGACAATGTCCTTCTTGATGTCCTTTATCTGCTGGGACGCAACGAACTTGTTCAGGATTGGCGCGCGCATCTTCATGGGGAGAAAGCCCAGTCCGCTGAGGAGCCGCTTGGGACTGCGTATGTCCCTCACCTCCGACAGGATCGACAGGTCGATGAGCGTGCCGTCCACCGGCGTAGCGAATACCCAGAGACGCATGTCCATGCCAATGGAGTGCTCCCTAATGTCGACCTGAGAGATGCCGAGTCCGTAGACGAACGTTGTGGCGGAGATTTCGTAGCTGACCGAGAACAGACCGATAATCTTCTTGGTGGTCTGGAAGTCAAAACGACTCTCCAGACGGTGCCCCTCAACGACCAGAGGAGCGGCGCGAGTCACTTCCCCAAAGCCGTGGACGTAGTTGAGGTGAGAGAAGTCGACGGCGTTCTCGGTGGTCTCCTGCGGGTGACCGATAAAGCGCAGCCTCCTGAACTCGGTGGAGTTCCAGCCATCGGCTTCCGCAGGCGCTTCGGGCATGGGCCACTGGGGCTCCCGCCCGTCGATGCCCCACCACGCGAAGACCAGCCCCAGCATCTCACCGGTCTGGAACACGCGGAGCCTTGCCGTGGGTGGAGGGTCACCGTAGGGTGTGTGCACGCACTGACCCGACGTTTCGTACTCGAAGCCGTGGAACGGGCAGACGAGCCGCCCACCGACGATGCGTCCGCCCACCTCCGGCCAGAGCAGCGCGCCGAGATGCGGGCAGAACGCCTCGGCCAGACAGATGCGACCGTCGCCGTCAATCCAGGCTACGATCTTCTCCCCCATCCACTCCCCGTGGAAGAGCCCGGCCTGCTCGATGACACGGCGGGGCGCGACGAGATACCAGCCCTCCGGGAATGGGGATGGCAGAGGAGTATCCCTGATCTCCCTGCGTCGAGTCGTCATTGTACCCGATCCGCTAGCGGCTCCCTCGTGGTATTGGAGGCGAGGATACTCTGCATTCGCTCGGTCATGGACGTATGCGCGGAATCGGACGATTCGCCACTACGATTCTGGTCCTTCACCCAAGCGATGCCACCGCCGTCACTATATCGCCGGAAACTGGCTTTGGTCAAGCTGAGACACGGGCCTGGGATGGCTCTCCGCTCCCACGGGTACGCAGCGTCGCCGCGGCCTTTGGCCAATAGACCGGGCTGGCATACGACGGCTCATTCAGACATAATGTCGAGGCGAGGCGTCCGCTGCCGGCCGGCCCGGCGCAACGGCCCGACAATCACGCCACGCACGAAGGGAGAGCATCATGAACCTGGGCGCATTCTCGGTCAGCCTGGCCGTCGCAGACCTCAACGCATCTCGCGAGTTCTACGAGAAGCTGGGCTTTGAGGTCGTCGGGGGCGCCGCTGAGGAAAACTGGCTTATCCTCAGGAACCGCCACCACACCATCGGCCTGTTCCACGGCATGTTCGACAGGAACATCCTCACCTTCAACCCCGGCTGGGACGACTTCGCACAGCCCATCGACGAGTTCACGGACGTGCGCGAGCTGCAGCGCAGCCTCAAGTCCGCGGGCGTAGACATCACTATGGAGGCGGACGAGACGACCACGGGGCCTGGCAGCTTTGTGGTGGTGGATCCGGACGGCAACCCCATCCTGGTCGACCAGCACGTCTAACTTACACCGCCGCGGTCTGGCGATGTGCTCTGAGAAGGAGCCGCGATGGAGATACTGAACCTGCGAGCAGCCGGGATGGTCGTTGGCGGGCTTGGGTCCGCGGCCGGTCTGTTCGGCGTCGCCAACGCACTGGTCAGGCAAGAGCCCGGCGTAACGCCAAGCACCAGCGATCCGGGAGCGCTATCGGTATGGGCAGTGGTGGCGCTCTGCGCCTACGCAGTTGGCCTGCTGGGCGCGATCATGTCGAACTCCCAGCCTCGAACGGCAGCGACGTTCATGGTGCTGGGCGGGGTCGGCGGCCTGGTTGCGCCAAACATACCTGCAACGGTGCTGCTGTTGTTCGGCGCGTTCCTGACTTTCACCGGCAGAGATGACGGGTAGGGGGCGGTGGGATCTGCGCTTTGCAAGGACACTCTCAGACCGCCTATGCCAAAGGCTGCCCCGTCTCAAAGGGATTCAACAGCTCGACTCCAAACCTGGCGAAGTCGCTCACGTTGCGGGTCACCACCGTCAGCCCGTGAACCACGGCTGTTGCCGCGATCATCGCGTCTGCTTCCCAAGCCTCCGGTCGTCCGTGCATGAGGCGCGCGCACACTCGGAATACCATTGAGTCCATCGGCAATACTTCGTAGGTAGCCAAGACCCCATCCAACCACGCCTCCAGTTCTTCCGCCCGAGCCTCGTCCTGCCTCCTGGTGACCTCTATACCCACCTGAATCTCCCCAATCGTAACTGCGGACAGATAGAGGCGTTCTATATCCACGCCGGATACCCAAGCCAAGGCCCCGCCGTGCGGACGAGTCCGTCGCAGTTCCGAGACGACGTTTGTGTCAAGCAGGTACACGGCCCTGCCTAGTCCGAAAGGTCAACCGGTCGGGGGCGGAATTGAATGCGCTGCGGCGCCAGGTTCTCAATCCGCGGCTCCGGAGCGAGGAGCCACTCCTTGATGTTGGCGTACTTGGGCTTCGCTCCTTTGTCCAGCCGTCTCCACTCCTCGATTGGGACAAGTACGGCAGTTTCAACCCCTCGCTTCGTGACAATCTGCGGCCCCTCGGCCTTGGCGGTTTCGAGCAGCTCGCTGAACCTGGATTTTGCCTCTTGAACAGGCCATTTTTTGGTCATGACTTACTCCAACTCTTGTAGAGTATTTATCAGTAGTCTACTCTGATTACAGCGCGATGGCTAGCAGACGCATCCCCGCCCCGCCGCCCCACGTATTGCGCTTTCCGCCTCTGCGGCTGTACTATGAAACAGTGCGGCATCGGCGCGAGCCGAACTGCCGGCAGGCGACCAAGCGGGCCTCGGTGTGGAGCAGACCCACGCCATCCCAATGCCGAAGTGGCGGAACGGCAGACGCGCTGCGTTCAGGGCGCAGTGTCCCTTGCGGACGTGGGAGTTCAAATCTCCCCTTCGGCACCACAAACCCCAATCCATGCCTGAGCAGTGGCCTAGAAGGCTGGCAATGAGGCGTTTAACGATGCATAGATTACCAAGTATGCCGTCCCTAGCAGCACTAGACAGCAGACACATTCGCAGAGGCAATGGAGGGATACCAAAAAGGAGGACTGCACGGTGACTTCAATCGAGACGCCCATCGGCACGGAGGAAGCGGCCTCCATACTGGGAATCAGCAGGCCGGGTGTCATGGACCTGATCAAGCGTGGGAAGCTTGTGGCCCACCAGCCCGCGCCGAACCAGGTGTGGCAAGTGGACAAGACTTCGGTGCTCGCCCGACTGGAGGAGCAGTCCAAGACAAAGGATGCACGGTTCTCGCGTGACGACGTGCGAGAAATCATCCGCGAGGAGTTGGGGCCGATCCTGCGGGAGGAGACATTACATGCCATCCGCGTGGTCCTGCCAGATCTCGTCAAGGAGTATGCGATGGCAGACAGAATAGAGATTCATCAAGAACGGTATCTACGTAGATTGAAGGATTTGGCGCAGGCACTAGACCTGGTGAGGCCGATTCTTGTTAGGGATGAATCGAAACCGGACCGGGACTTTTATATCCACTGGACGTTGAGCGCATTGGCAGGAGCTATCGAGGCTCTCGGAAACTACGTGACGGTCTTGGAGGAGGAGCTGCGGAAGCAGAAGCCCGGCAGCTAGGGCTGATGGACGAGGAGCGAGCCGTCCGGATCCTGGGCAGGTGGTTGAGCTGCATGACGGCGGTGGTGTTCGTGACCGGCGTCATCGGCGCCGCGCTCGCGGCGGCATACTATCTGCTGTGGATGCAATGAAATGATACGCCCCAGTATAAAGTACGCCTTCGCGTCTGGCCTGGTCATAGGGTTGGCCTGCGGGCTGCTGGTGGGCTGGATTCTGGGCGTCATCTTCGGACCGTACCTCCTCGTCATATTTGACTGACATCCATGAAGAAGCAGTACGTCGACACCATCCCCCACGCGGGTTCCGTGGAAATCTCCCCTTCACATACAGTTAGGCGAGCTGACTCGCTTGGGCGCGCCTCAGAACCGGACAAGCTCCTCCAGGCCTGCCCTCGCCGCTCTCCACCGCATCCCGCTGTATGATATGATCAGACTGGCGTCATGAAGAGCGAACTCGTAAGGTCGGACCCGGAGAGCCGCTGGCTGCTCTCGGGCGACCTCAATATGCACTACCTGGACTGGGGCGGCTCCGGTCAGACGCTCGTCGCTCTGCACGGCGCGGCCTCGTCGAGCCACTGGTACGACCTGGTGATCCCCCACCTGGACGGCAACATACGCGTCGTCGCACCCGACCAGCGCGCCCACGGCAAGACCGACCAGCCCTCGACGGGCTACGACTGGCGCACGTTGGCCGGCGACGTGGTCGGCGCCCTCGACCGGCTCGGCATCGACAAGGCCGCGGTGATGGGCCACTCATGGGGCGCGAGCACGGCCCTGGCCGTCGCCGCATACCACCCGGAGCGCACGCAGGCCCTCATCATGGTCGACGGCGGGTTCGGCGGGCGGCGCTCGCCGGAGATGACATGGGAGGAGTTCAAGACCAGGCTCAGCCCCAGGGACATCTACGGCCCACGCGAGCGGTACCTGGGCGCTCTGCGCCAGCAGTTCGCCCACTGCTGGAGCGACAAGCTGGAGCAGATGGTGATGAGCATGGTGCGGGTTGACCCGGACGGCAGCGTCCACGAGCGACTTGAGCTGTCCAACCAGCAGCAGATGCTGTGGGCGATGTGGTCGGAGCCAACAAGCGAGCTGATGCCGCACGTCCGCTGCCCCACACTGATGGTGGCCGCGGCGGGCCGCCAGCCCATCGCGAACCCGGAGATGCTGGAGCGACGCCGCGCGGGCGTGGAGGCGGCACAGGCAGCCATGCCGGACGCACGGGTCGTGTGGATCCAGGACTCAGGCCATGACATCGGCTACGAGAAGCCTGAGGAGTTGGCCTCCGTCATCGGGGAGTTCCTTACAACACTCTGAACACAGGCGCAGGCGGGGAGCGCTCAGGCGTCGCCCGAGGCAACGTACTTTGCGTTCCGGCACACTTTGGGGTAAGATGAAATTGTGCTGCGCGGTATGCGCAGCCGGAACAGGTATGCAATGAACAGTCAGTGGCTGAGAAACAGCTTTGTCTACCTCCTCATCATTGTGGCGGTGGTAGCCATATTCTTCACCTTCTTCCAGGCGCCGTCCGGCTCCCGCGAGATACCCCTGAGCCAGGTGATCCAGATGGCCAAGGGCCTTCAGGTGCGCACCATCGAGGTGAGCGAGGACTCCCTCAAGGTCATCGACAACGGCGGCGAAACGTTCAGGTCCCGCAAGGAGAGCAGCGCCAGCATCGTCGAGGTGCTGACCGACGCCGGCGTGGACGTGACCACCCTGGAGATCAAGGTGAAGGGCTCCGGCGGGCTGGGGAGCCTCTTCGGCCTGTTCATCAACTTCCTGCCCATAATCTTCTTTGGGGCCATCATCCTGTTCATGATGCGGCAGGCCCAGGGCAGCAGCAACCAGACCATGAGCTTCGGCCGCAGCCGCGCGCGCATGTTCGTGGGCAACAAGCCGAGCATCACATTCTCGGACGTGGCGGGCATTGAGGAGGCCAAGCAGGAGCTGCACGAGGTGGTGGAGTTCCTGCGCTTCCCGGAGCGGTTCGTGGCGCTTGGCGCAAAGATACCCAAGGGCGTGCTGCTCGTGGGGCCGCCCGGCACTGGCAAGACGCTGCTGGGCAAGGCCGTTGCCGGCGAGGCTGGCGTGCCGTTCTTCAGCATCAGCGGCAGCGAGTTCGTCGAGATGTTCGTGGGCGTGGGCGCCTCAAGGGTGCGCGACCTGTTCGATCAGGCCAAGCGCAACTCGCCCTGCATCATCTTCATCGACGAGATAGACGCGGTGGGCAGGCACAGAGGCGCGGGCCTCGGCGGCGGCCACGATGAGAGGGAGCAGACGCTCAACCAGATACTGGTGGAGATGGACGGCTTCGACACAGGCGTGAACGTCATCGTGCTGGCGGCCACAAACCGCCCGGACATCCTTGACCCCGCGCTCCTCAGGCCCGGCCGGTTCGACAGGCGCGTGGTTCTGGACTCGCCGGACATCAACGGTCGCTACGCCATACTCCAGGTGCACGCACGCGGCAAGCCCATCGCTGCGGAGGTCAGCCTGAACACCGTGGCGCAGCAGACGCCCGGCTTCAGCGGCGCCGACCTGGAAAACCTGATCAACGAGGCCGCGATCCTCACGGCGCGGCGCGGCAAGAAGGAGCTCGGCAGGGATGAGTTCGCCGAGGCCATCGACCGGGTGATCGCAGGCCCTGAGCGCAAGAGCCGCGTCATCAGCGTCCGGGAGAAGGAGGTCACCGCCTACCACGAGGCGGGCCACGCACTGGTCGCTCACCTCCTGCCTCACGCAGACCCGGTGCACAAGATTTCCATCATCGCGAGGGGTAGCATGGGCGGCTACACCCGCATGCTTCCCACCGAGGAGCGCTACCTGATGACCAAGGACCAGTTCACGGACAGGCTGGCCACGTTCCTCGGCGGACGCGTTGCGGAGGAGCTCACGTTCAACCTGGTCACCACTGGAGCCAGCAACGACCTGGAGCAGGCCACCAACCTTGCGCGCACCATGGTGACTCGCCTCGGCATGAGCGAAAGGCTGGGGCCTCGCACGTTCGGCAAGAGGGAGGAGTTGGTGTTCCTGGGCCGCGAGATATCCGAGCAGCGGGACTACAGCGACGAAATCGCCAGAATCATCGATGAGGAAGTGCACAACCTCATAGATTCTGCGTACACCACCGCACAGCAGATCTTGACCGACAGCCGGCCAAAGCTGGTGCAGATAGCCGACTACCTGATCGAGAAGGAGACGGTGGAAGGCAAGGAGCTGGACGAGCTCTTCAAGGCTGAGGTGCCGCCGGATGGGCAGGATGCGCTGCCGAGGGAGCCGGTCGTGATGGAAACCGAGGTCAGGCAGCCGGATACGCCCGGGCCTGACGAGAAGGGCACGGAGCCGGACGAACCGCACGATCCGATGGAACCGGCGCCAACGTCTCCTACACCCACGCCACAGGCCGGATAAACCGGTACCAGAACAGGTGAAGAGGCTCCTCCCTCCACGGGACGGAGCCTTTTCTTATGCCTGAAGAACCTCCGGAACCTCCGCGTCCTCTTCCTGTGGCTCAAGGGGCCGGGGCCTGTAGTAGAGGCCCCATCGCTGCATCAGCTGCCTCACGGTTGGGTCGCCAAGTTCCATGAGCTCCCGGAAGAAGCCGGCTATGGAGTGTGCGTGGAGGTACTGCGGCTGGCAGACCCAACTGGCCTCCGCGGGGACTGCGTAGAACATGCCACTCTGGTGTGAGCACTGGACCTCCACGCGAACGCCGCCGGTATCGTGCTTGACTGTCACACCGTAGGCCATGAGATTCCTCCAAGAGTCGAGATTGAGCGCATCGGACAAGCGCACCGGGGCCGGATGGTTACGGCCCGGAGCGTTCCGAGATGCCCTGCATACCTGATTATAGCAGACCCTGCGTTGACACCCCTTTGGGCTGCGCCTACAATGTACCTAAGTCCAGATTTGAGGAGGCCCAGGTACAACGTAATGCAGTCTCAATCGCTACCTGTTTCGGAGGCACTGGCGCAGTACCTTTCGACTAGGCGCTCCGCCGCAGCGCAGGAGGCCCTGCAGGAGCTCAACAGATTCGTCCGATGGATCGGGCGAGACCGCAGCGTGATGGGCCTGACGCCACAGGAGGCCGCTACCTACGGCGAGTACATGTCCGAGTCGGCCGGAGCCCAGGACACAACGGCCCGTGCACAGATCGTTAAGGACTTCCTCAACTACTGCTACAAGAGCAGCCTGACCTCCACGTCGCTTGCCAAGCACGTGCGGGTGAGAAGGGTAATGCAGCGATCCCGCTCCTCGGAGAAGGCGCCGGAGCCTATGGACATAACCGAGGAGGGTTACCGAGGCCTGACCGAGGAGCTCAACTCACTGCGCGATGAGCGCGTGGTGGTGGCAAAGGAGATCAGCCGGGCCGCCGCCGACAAGGACTTCCGCGAGAACGCGCCACTGGACGCCGCACGCGAGAAGCAGGGCATGCTGGAGGCGCGCATACGTGAGCTTGAGGACGGCCTGCGGCGAGCCCGTATCGTGGACATGGACTCGCAGGAGTCGGCACTGCGCGGCGATCGGCGGGTAAAGCTGGGGAGCAAGGTCAGGCTCGCAGACCCGGCATCCAGGGAAGAGATGACGTACACGCTGGTCAACGCCTCGGAGGCCAGCCCCATGGACTTCAAGATGTCGGTTGCATCGCCGGTGGGCAGGGCGCTCATGGACCACACGGTGGGCGACGAAGTGGAGGTGGTCACGCCTCGCGGCAACCTCCGCTATCGAATCGAGGAGGTGGACTAAGCCGTCCACGATCCCTCGATCGCCGAGCGCCACTACGGAGGCTTGCGCGCGACTGCAAGCCGCAGAGCGCAGGCGGCGTCACGGAGTGCGACTATGGCAGACGCGAAGCATGAACTCGGCCTCGTGGACGCCGTAAAGGCTGAGGCCATAGGCGTACCCGGTCAGCGGCGGTTTCGACTTCTCCTGGAAGGCCCCGGAGGAAACGCGTGCCTCTGGCTGGAGAAGGGCCAGCTGTTCCAGCTCTCGCTCGCAATCCAGCAGTTGCTCGCGCGGGCCGACGACGAGCAGGCCGGTCAATCGAGCCTGCCCGGGTACAGCCCCGCAGCGTCCAATCCCGCCTCATTTGAGTTCGACGTGGGAAACCTGAGCCTGGGCCACGAGCCGGCCGGCGACCTGTTCATCATCGAGGCATTCGACCGGGAGGACGATGACGACGACGAGGCGCTGCTGGGCTTCTGGGCTTCGCGCTCGCAGATGGAGGAGTTGGCGGAGGAGGCGCAGGCGGTGTGCGCGGCGGGCCGTCCCCTGTGCCCGCTGTGCAGCGGCCCCATAGACGCCGCGGGCCACATGTGCGTGCGCACCGATGGCCACCAGCCTATGTGAGCGTCCGCGCGGCCCGCGCGTTCGCGTCGAACCTGTTCTGGGCAAGACATGGCTTCGGACAACGGCCCCACACTCACAGACGCCCAGCTTCGCAAGGCGCTGCTCGAAGGCGAGATATCATCGCCGGAGCTGGTGCCGGAGGGTTCCAACTACACCTTCCTCGTGAGACTCTCGCAGGGCTCGCAGTCCATGTACGCAATCTACAAGCCCCGCGACGGCGAGCGTCCGCTCTGGGACTTCCCGCGAGGCTCACTCTACAAGCGTGAATACGCCGCCTATCTGGTGTCTCAGGCACTGTCGTGGGACTTCATCCCGTGCACCGTCATCAGAGGTGGCCCCTATGGCGTTGGGGCCGTGCAGCAGTTCATCGATGTTGAACCGCACTCAAGCTACTTCACCATTCGGCAGGAGGCGCCGGAGGAGCTTGAGCGAATCGCGCTCTTCGACTGCCTGTCTAACAACGCAGACCGCAAGGCGAGCCACTGCTTCCGAGACACCGGCGGCGCCATCTGGTCGATCGACCACGGCCTCACCTTCCACCCGGAGCACAAGCTGCGCACGGTGATATGGGACTTCGAGGGCGAGCCGATTTCGGCTCCACTGCTGGAGCAGATGGCGAGCTTCCTGGAGAACCTGCACACTGAGGGCGAACTGACGAGTCAGCTGCAACGGCTGCTGGACGACGAGGAGATGTGGGCGCTGAGGAGCCGCATCCAATCCCTCCTGACCAGCGGACGCTTTCCGCCGCCCGACCCGTTCCGCCGAAACGTGCCCTGGCCGTGGTTCTAGCAGCAAGGAGAATCTCATGACTACACGAGAACACATACACCCCGGAGAGCATCTGGCGGAGATCATTGAGGAGCTCGGCATAACGCAGTATCGCCTGGCCAAGACCATAGGAGTACCACAGGTGCGCATCCATGATATCGTCCGCTGCCGCCGGTCCATCACTGCGGACACGGCACTGCGAATCGGGCAGGCGCTAGGCACGACTCCTGAATTCTGGCTGAACCTCCAGCGCATGTACGACCTGGATGTCGCCCGCGCCAAGACCGACGTCAGCACAATTGAGCCGCTGGTGAACACGTCCGCCTGAAACGTCGCGGGATGCTCCCGCACTGAATGCCTCCTAGTGGCCACCCTGCGGCTCGGAGCCGAGGTTTGCCTGCTCATTTGTGCTGATTTTGTGCAACCCCCTTGACACGAACGCACGCTTGTTCTATTCTGCTATCCATCACCAGCCAGGAGGCAAAAGCGATGGAGCTGCACCCGGACGACAGGTATCAGCTGATGAAGGCGCAGATGGACGCGGACAGGCGAGCCCTGGAAGCACGAAAGTCCCAACAGGACCTGGAACGCCTGGTCCTGGAGCTGGAGCACAGGTACGGCCTGATTGCTGACGGCAGGAGCATCGACCCCAGGTCGGCGGCGGTGCGTGGCCCGGCGGCGGAGCAGCCGACCGGACGCAAGGGCAACGGCAAGGAGACCCAGGAGGCGCTTGAGGCGTCGGTGTTGGAGCAGGCCGCGGCGGGATAGCGCTGCTGCGCCCTATCTGTGGCCTCTGCGCCCGCCACGCCGCAGTCCCAATCGCCGCGCGAGCGACGCGATGAGCGGCCTGCGTATGGGACTCAACCGCGAAGCTACGTGTGCCGCGATTTCGCGGCCTCCGGCCAGCATGGGATAGCCCGGCCCGCGTAACCCTCCGCGCGGGTCGCGGCTCCCCCCCTCAGGCAACACCGGGAACCGCTCGAACGGCCGCCAGGCGCCCTCGCGCCACACGAGCACGTCACCCCCCGCCTCCTGCACCAGCAGCACGCCCGCAGCTACGTCCCACACGCGTGGAGCGGTCAGCAGTGAGTACTGCAACACGCCCCTGGCAACCAGCGCCAGCTCACAGGCTATGCTGCCCATGATGCGCGGCTCCCCCAGCCCCATGCCACGCTGCCGATTGACGCTGAACGCCCGCGTGAAGCCGGACGGGACGCCTGCCAGGCCGGAGGGCTTGGGCTCCGGATACGTCAGCGCCGTCAGCGGGCCGTTCTCATCGAAGGCGCCGCCGCCCGCACGTGCGTACAGCACGCCGTCTCCGGCCAGCGTATTGGGCAGGAACATGCTGCTCACCACCGGCCGCCCGCGGTGCAATAGCCCTATCGAGACTGCGAAGAAGGGCACTCCCGCAGCGAAGTTCGCTGTGCCGTCCACCGGATCGATCGCCCACACATAGTCGGCGTCATGCGCGGCCGGTGAAGCCTCGCTCTCCTCCGCAACGATGCCGTGGCCGGGGAACTCCCGGCCAATGCGGTCCCTGAGGTACTCCTCCACGCGCAGGTCGGCCTCTGTGACCGGGTCCGTGTCGCCCTTGCCCTTGAAGTCGACGTGAGTCGAGCCGGGCCGGTAGCGCAGCAGCACCTCGCCGGCGCCGCGTGCCAGGCTGACGGACGCATCCGAAAGCTCTTTCAGGGTTGCATCGTCCGGTATGCCCGCGTTCATCTCTTCAGTGTGCGTAGTTGTGAAAGGCCGCCGCGCGGGGTCCGGCCATGCGCTTTGACACCCCTATGGGGCGATGGTATCATTGCGCGCAAGCTGATGGGCGTGCAAACTCTCCCCTGCCGGCTCCTCTCCCGATCGTGACCTCTTTCCGCGCTCCTATCTTGCCACGAATGCCAGGCCGGCGCCAGCCCGCGAGCCTGCAGGACGCATGCGCCCTGCCTGCCGGGGCTTTCGACCACGCTCCCATCCGCACCAGGAGAACGCAAGACGGCCTTCCGGCCGCATAGGTGTACTGCAATGGATCTTTCGACGCTCTACTTCGCCCTGTTGGTCCCATCCCTGCTGCTCTCGGCATTCTTCTCCAGCTCGGAGGCCGCCTTCCTCTCGCTCCGGAAGGTGCGCATCCGGCGGCTGGTTGAGGACGCCGTTCCGGGCGCCGAAAGGGTGGCGCGCATGGTTGACGAGCCCGCCAAGGTGCTGCCCACCATCCTGCTTGGCAACAACCTGGTCAACACGGCCTTCGCGGCGCTGGCCACAGTGATCATGGTGGCGCTCATCGGCGAGGGACGTGGCGTGCTGGCTGCGACCGCCGCGAGCACCATCGTGCTGCTTGTGCTTGGAGAGACGCTGCCGAAGACGGTGGCCATCCGCCACTCGGAGCGGCTCTTCTTCCTGTACGCAAGGCCCCTACAGGTGATCGAGCTGCTGCTCCTTCCCTTTGCGGCCGCGCTGCAACTCGTCAATCGCTTCCTGGCAGCGCTCCTTGGCAGCGATGCACGTGCGCTCTTCACCGAAGAGGAAATCAAGACCGCCATATCCATCGGCATGGAAGAGGGATCGGTGGACGAAGAGGAAGGGGAGATGCTGGAGAACGTCTTCCGCTTCGGCGACAGGCAGGTTCGCGAGGTGATGACGCCTCGTACGGAGATCGTGCAGCTGGAAACCGGCACCACGCTGAGGGAGTTCCTGTCCGTATACCGGGACCACTACCACACGAGATTTCCCGTCTTCGAGGACGACATGGAGAACGTGGTTGGAACCCTCTCCGTGAAGGACGTGGTCAGCGCCCTTGCGCGCGAGGACATATCCGGCGATGCGCCCGTGACCACGCTGCTGCGCCCCGTCGTGTTTGTGCCGGACACCAAGCTGGTGGGCCAGCTCTTCCGCGAGATGCGCGGCGCGGGCAACCAGATGGCCATCGCCGTGGATGAGTACGGGGGCATTGCGGGCCTGGTCACGCTCAAGCAGCTCATCGAGGAGATCGTCGGCCCGGTTGGCGAGGAGGGCAGACAGCCGGAGGTCGAGTACGAGGCCATCGACGAGAACACCTACCACATAGACGGGGGCATGCAGATAGACGAGGCGAACGACGAGCTCGATCTGGGTCTCCCCCGCGGCGACTATAACACTGTTGCCGGCTTCATTCTGGAGGCTCTCGGACGCATCCCTGTCGAGGGCGACCATTTCCACCACGACGGCCTGCGCCTGGAGGTGACCCACGTGCGCGGCATGCGCATCGAAAAGGTGATGGTGACCCGTGGGCAGCCGACCGTCGAAGGCTGACGCCCCGCGCCGGACGGTTGAGCGTGAACGACACCACTCAAGCAGGCTCACCCTTGGAGCGGCGGCTGCTCGCTGTCGTTGAGAGCGCCCTGGCCGGCCTGCTGCCGACGCTCACCAGTCGACGCATCGTGGCGGCCGTCTCCGGCGGCCCGGACTCGATGGCCCTGCTGCTGCTACTGGAGCGGCTGCGCGGTCAACTGTGCTTTACGCTGCACGTGGCCCACGCCGACCACGGCCTCCGCGGCGATGAGGCCCGCGAGGATGCACGATTCGTGGAATCCACGGCTCGGGATATGGGGTTGCCGGTGACGCTCGGACGCCTGGACGTGAACGCGCTGCGAGATGCCAGGCGCATGTCCGTGGAGGAGGCGGCGCGTGAAGCGCGCTACGCCTTCCTGGTCGAGACCGCCGCCGGCATTGGTGCTTCCGCCATCGCACTGGGCCATACGGCCGACGACCAAGCGGAAACTGTGCTCATGCACCTGTTAAGGGGCAGCGGAACCTCCGGGCTGGCAGGCATGCCGGCCGTCTCGCACCTGCCCGCGTCACGCTACGGCGAGCGCATGGCCCTGGTGCGACCGCTGCTGGAATTCACGAAGGCCGAAACGCGCGCCTACTGCGAGCTCAGGGGCGAGACGCCCCGGGACGACTCGACCAACAGCTCGCTTGAGTTCACTCGCAACCGCGTGAGGCTTGAGCTGATGCCGCAGCTGGAGCGGTTCAACCCCCGCTTCCGCGATGCCCTGCTGCGCCTGAGCGCGTCGGCGGCGCACGATCTCGATTTCCTGGAGCAGGCAGCCGGAGAGGCACGCCAAGGGCTTGATGTCCCAAGTGAGCACGGCATGGCAGTCTCGCGTTCGGGCTTCCAAGCGCTGCCCCAGGCTGTGCAGCGCCACGTCCTCCGCCTGGCGTACCGTGAGCTTGCTGGCGCAACGAAGGAGCTTACGCACCGGCACGTGGAGGACATGGTGCGCCTTTCGAGCGGCAGGACCGGCGCGTGGATGGCGCTGCCCGGCGGCCTCAGGTTCGAGGTCGGCTACGACGCGCTGTGCCTTTCGCCTGCGGGAGAACTGCCCGCGACGGCTCCCTTGGCAGGGGAGCACGCACTATCGATACCGGGGGAGACCTGCGTCGGGGAGTGGTGCGTTCGAGCGGAGCTGATCCCTCACGTAAGCGGCGATGCGGAAGGTGGCAGCCGAGTCGCCGTGCTGGACGCCGACCACGCGGGCCGCCGCCTATACGTCCGTTCGCGCCGTCCCGGCGACCGCATAACGCCGCTAGGCATGAGCGGCTCTCGCAAGGTGCAGGACGTGATGGTCGACGACAAGACGCCGGAGGCTGAGCGCGACGGCGTGCCACTGGTGGTTTCGGAACATGGCGTGCTGTGGATCGTGGGACACCGCATAGCCCACTGGGCCAGGGTGAGGGAGGACACGGAACGAGTGCTGCGCCTGGAGTTTCGTCAGCCCGGCGCTAGATGAGCTCCACCAGCCGGGAGTTCTCGGTGACACCCGGAAT
>DAOUKJ010000052.1:0-2012 GCA_034421435.1 Dehalococcoidia bacterium
TCAACCAGCACCGCATCGATCATCGGCAGGTCAAGCGAGGTGGGCATCCGGTAGTCGAGCAGGCTGGAGTTCGCCATCCGCCCGACTGCGTCGTAGTAGTACTCCTCATTGAGAGCCCAGCCTATGCCCTGCACGACGCCGCCCTGAATCTGGCCTTCCACGTAGCTTGGATGAATGGCCTTGCCCACGTCGGTGAAGGTCGTGTAGCGCAGTATGTCCACCTTGCCCGTCTCCGGGTCCACCTCCACGTCAACCAGGTGGGTTGAGAAGGACGGGCCAACGCCCTTGGGGCTGACTGTGGCGCTGCCAATGACCGGGCCGCCCGTGTCCATGAGCCTGGCCGCCAGCTCCTTGAATGCCATCTGCTGTTCCGGGTTCGCCCTGTGGCTGAATGCTCCGTCCGCAAAGTCCACCTGCTCAGCCGAGGTCTCCCAAATCAGGGCGGCGCGCTCCTTCATCTTGCGGATAACGTCGTGCGCCGCCTCGTAGGTGGCCCAGCCGGTCGCGAAGGCGGTCCGGCTGCCGCCGGTGACCGCGGTGTAGCCGATTGCCCCCGTATCGCCGACGATCGGGTGGACGTCCTCCGCGCGGATGCCCAGCACCTCCGCAGCGTGCATTGCCGTGGCGGCCCGCGTACCGCCGATGTCCACGGAGCCGGTCACCTGGTTCACGCTGCCATCCGCATTGACGCTCAGCGTGGCGCTCGACTCCAGTCCGCCGTTGCCCCAGTATCCGCTCGCGATTCCTCGACCGCGGTTCGCGCCCTCAAGCGGCGTGTTCCAGTGATCGCTGGCGACGACCTCATGCAGAGTCTCCAGGTTCCCCACTCGAGGATGCACCACGCCGTCCGACCGGCGGTCACCCTCGGCGGAGGCGTTTCGGATCCTGAACTCCATCGGGTCGATTTCGAGCGAGCGGCATATCTCGTCTACGATGGTCTCCACGGCGAAGGAGCCGTGCGTCGCGCCCGGCGCGCGGTACGCGCCAGTCTTCGGCTTGTTGACGATGACGTCATAGGTGTCGATCGTGACGTTCTCGATGGCGTACGGCGAGAACATGCACCGGGCGGCTCCCGCAACGGGTGAGCCGGGATAGGCTCCCGCCTCGAACGCCAGGTACGCTTCCGCCGCGGTGATCTTGCCGTCTTTGGTCGCGCCGATCTTCACGCGCATGTAGGAGCCGGACGTTGGCCCGGTGGCCTCCAGCACCTCCGCCCTGCTCATCACAATCTCCACGGGGCGGCCGGTCTTGCGTGAGAGTAGCGCGGCCGGGGCTTCCAGATAGCAGAGTATCTTGCCCCCGAACCCGCCGCCGATCTCCATTGGCATGACCCGAACCTGTGACTCCGAGAGGCCAAGGAGCGCGGCGGTGGCGCGGCGCACGTAGAACGGGCCCTGGTTGCTGGTCCACACGGTAACCTCGTCGTCGGGGTTCCAGAGCACCGTGGAGTTCGTCGGCTCAATGTAGCCCTGGTGGACGGTGGACGTGGAGAACTCGCGCTCCACAACGATGTCCGCCTGCCGGAACCCCTCTTCCGAGTCGCCGAGCGCGTACTTGTCATAGGTGGCAACGTTGCCCACGTTTTCCGTGACGCGGCCCATTGATCTGGTGCGCAGGTCCTCCAGAATCACGGGAGCGCCATCCGCCATGGCCTCAGGCGCGGTGAGCACGTAGGGCAGAACCTCGTACTGGACGTCGATGAGCGACAGCGCTTCTTCTGCCACGTGCCGACTTTCGGCGGCCACAACCGCGACGGGATGGCCCTTGAAGAGCGTCTTCTCGGAGGCCAGGATCATCTCCCGGTAGTAGTCCAGGTTGATTGCGCCGCCTTCGCCACCGGCGATGGACACCCTGCCGCTGATGCGAGGCATATCCTGTCCGGTTACCACAGCCTTGACACCGGGCAGGGACTCCGCGCGGCTCGTGTCCACGCTCAGGATACGTGCGTGAGCATGCGGACTGCGGAGCACCTTGCCGTAGAGCAGGCCGGGCATGATCATGTCGGCGCTATA